>NZ_JBGFCC010000003.1:0-457347 GCF_041205745.1 Natrarchaeobius versutus
CCACAACAGCTCGTCCTCGCCCGAAGAATTATCATGGCAAACGTGGTCTGTTCAGCCAGCAGAATTTCCATAGGTGAACGATCACTACCGGCGCAAACCGAGGTGAATCCCGTGCGACATTCGCGCTCTCTGTTCAGCACGACGCTACAAACATCACTCAAAGAAGAGGTGTTCACAGAGAAGTGTTTTTGTTCTGTGAGACCGGAGTCATCTTCAAAGAAGCTGTACTCGAGACGATACTGCTGGCGTTCAGCAACGTCTTTCCGAATCGGTTGCTCGTCTGATACGGATCGTTGTAGCGTTTTACCGGTTATCGCTGACCCGGTCAGAGCGATCACCGGTAAAGAATTACAACGGACCGTATGACCCACCCTCGAGCCGTCCCGAGAACACCCGGGCTTCGATTCGCGAAATGGGAACGATGTACCGGTGCGACTGCAGGACGTGTCGCGGTCACACCGGAACTGCCTGACGGCAGACCGTCCGCGTCGTCAGCGTTCCTCGTCGATCACCGCCACCTCGAGCGGGTCGGTATCGATCATGATCAGGTAGCCGGCGTACGCGAAGCGGACGGTGACGTCCGTGTTGGACTCGAGCACTGCCGTCAGCGCGCCGGGGTCGACGACCTCGTACAGCGGCGGCAACGTCGTAGGGCCGCGGCCCTCACGGGCCGCGACACGTGTGAGTACCGTGGAAATAGCTGGATGCATCGTGATCGTCGGGAAGCTGGATGATTCTCGCGGCGAACGTCGACTCACAATCGGGGCAGGTGACCGGCCCGTCGGTCGTCGTCGCGCGGAGGTCGGTTCCACAATCGCAGTGAATGGTTATTCTCGAGGCCATGGTTCGTTGTTCTCTGGGCCCCGACGCGACGGAACACAACCCAACAAACGAACCGGACGCAACGCTCCTGGTCCGAGGGGACGTCGGCACATCTTTATTTCGCCAACGTCAATGATGGATTGCTCCCGCGACGCGGGGGCGGTGTTACGAGCCGGAGTGGCATGCGTCCAACAAGCACTCCGGCTTAGCGCACTTTCGTGCGCATTCATTGGGTACGCAATCATCCGTAAAGAACGTTAGGATACTGACCGGTTGGGCCGATTGCGCCAGAGGCGAGAGACGTTCATCGCAGTGATCATCGCCGTCCTCATGGCGACGTTGCCGGCTTGTTCTACAGCGTGTCAGAGAATCGTTCACAGCGATCAAGAGAACGTGTACTGATCGGAGTATGTGGAGGAAAGAAGAGACGGAGCGTTCTGTTATCGTGGCAACGGGGAGTAGCCACGCCCTCCCCAGCCGATTCGCTCGGTCACTCCGTTCCCTCGCTCATCCCTCGCGCATGTCGGACTGCGGTTCGTCGGTGACTCACCGCAGTCCTGCGCGCGCCACCGAAACATCCTCACACGACAGCGCCCCGTGTGAATCGGTAGCATTCATCTCACTCCGCTCGAGAATCGGCGGCCGGTACTGGCCGTGCTGGCCGCTCGAACGTTACTGAGAGATTCTACCGACGCCGCTATTGCCAGCGACCGCTATCCGTCGGTGTCCCAGACGTCCGCCAGCGGACTCGAGCCCGAGGACCGCCGGGATCGACGCCGCGTTCGCCCGCCGTCACGACCGGCCGACGATCCCGAATCGCCCCCCGTTCCGTTCGCACTCCCCGCATTCGCGTTCCGTCCGGTACTTCGACCCCGTCCTCGAGTCGAGGACGTCCCTCCGAGCGCCGCTCGTGGCTCGAACTCGGGGAGGTCTGGCTGTTCCATCCGATCGACCTGTTCGGCGAACCAGTCGGGCATGTCCGTCCGCGCGCGCTCGAAGCAATCGACCAGGCTCGAGTCAGCGAGGTAGGTCGCGCCGTGGTCGTCCGGCGCGCGGATCACGCGGCCACAGGCCTGGATGACCGTCCGCAGCGCCGATCGGAAGTACCAGGCCCACTGGCCCTCCTCGAGACGGTGGGCGACGCGGGAGTCGCTGGTGTTCAAAAACGGCGCCTTGCAGATGACCTGGAACCGACAGAGGTCGCCTTTGAGATCGAGGGCTTCCTCCATCTTCACCGAGAGGAAGACGTCGGGCTCGTCGCTTGCTTTCCACTCCTCTAGGTCGGCGTCGCGGCCGTCGCGGTCGTGGGTCCGGACCCGGTCGCCGACGCCGAAATCCCGCAGGAGGTCGGCGAGTTGCTCCTGAATGTCGTAGGAGTGGGCGTGGACGAGCCCCTTCTCGTCGGGGTGGGCCTGCATGACCCGGACGATCGTGCGAGCGATCTTCGGGATCGTCTCCCCGCGGTGTTCGTAGGTCATCTTCCCCTGCGTGACGTCGTACAGCGGCCGGTTCTCGACGGGGAACGTGTGCCCGACGTCGACGAGGGCGACGGCCGACGGCTCGAGGCCGACCTGCCGACAGAACGCCTCCTTGTTCAGAATTGTCGCCGACAGCAGGGCGAACTTGTTGCCCCGATCCCAGACGGTGTGGGCGAGGTACTTCTCGGGGTTCATCGGCTTGATCGTCAGCGGGCCGCCCGTTTCGTCCTCGCCTTCTGGATCGTCGTCTTCGCTTCCATCGCCGTCCCGCCCTCGAGCGCTCTCGGCAGGCTCGGACTGGTCGACGAGCCACGTCGTTGGGCTCTTCGGGTCGCGAAAGTCGGAGACGAACCACTCGAGTTCGCCGATGAGTTCCTGGAGCCGGTCGCGTTCGCGGACCTCCGCGGGCGAGAGCGCCTCCTGGGCGAGCAGGTCGTCCTTCCGTCGAGTACAGGTCTGGGCGAGGTTCTCGGCGTAGCGCACCGCACGTTCGACGCGATCGACCTCGGGGACGCGAAGCTCGTCCCAGAACGGTACGGTGCGGGGGCCCAACTGGATCGTCGCGTACATTTCGGCCCACTCCGCGAGGCCGTGGGCCTCGTCGACCACGACGACGTCGCGTGTGCGAAAGACCTCGCTTCCCGCCGTCTGCATGAAGTACGCGAGCGTCATCGCCGCGATTTCCCGATTCGACGCGATCGCTCGGTCGGAAAAGTACGGGCACCGGTGTTTCACGGAGCAGTCGTAGCCGCGCTCGCGGACGCACGGAGCCTGGTTGACCGGCGTGTTCCGCTCCTCCGGCAGGATGCAGGTGTAGTTGGATTTCCCGCGGATGACGTTTAGATCCGAGAGCATGTCGTCGGCCGCCACGTCGTCTAACTGCGAGACCTGCGGGGTCGTGTAGTATGCCCCCGACGCCTCGCTCGGCTCGGCTTCCTCGACCGTTCGAGCACAGCCGGCGACGGCTCGAGCGAGCAGGGACTTGCCACTCCCCGTCGGCGCGCGCACGAGGACGACGTCGTTGCCGGCCGCGAAGGCGTCTCGAATGTCTCGGAGGGCCTGCTCCTGGTTCCCGCGGTAGCTCGGCGCGGGAAACGCCTCGAAGATCCGCTCGGGATTCACCGTTCGAGTCACGGCGCGGTCACACCCTAAAGGCTACGGACCGCCGCGATCGAAGGAGCCGGCTACCACGGGGTAGCCGGCCGATTACAAATACCGAATCGCGCCACAGATCTACTGCGGAAGGGTCGCTCAGCGGTAGAGCACCGCGGTGCCCTCCGGGTCCGCGGCGGCATCACCTGCCTCGTGGCGTTCGAATCCCACCCCTTCCGCTCCAGTGTCGTCTCCTGTCGTCCCCACTCCGTCCACCCCTGTCGTTCCCACTTCGTCCACCCCTGTCGTCCGCCGTGTCCTACTCCGTCCGAAGCCGAGAGGTCTCCTCGTCGACCTGCTCGAGTCGGTCGACGTCCGCGGCGGTCGGATCGTCCGGAATCGCCGCGATACAGGGATAACACAGCAGGTGTGACGTTCCGTCCTCGAACTCCAGTGTCATCGCGGTGCCGTCGCTGCCGTCGTCCTCGCCGAAGGTCCAGATGTTGGCGATACCGCCGGCGAGCGACACCGACCGGCCACAACCGTCACAGGAGTCCGTTGCCATACCCGGACGTCAGTTCCGAACGGTGAAAGTCGTTATCCCGCGAACGACCGATTCGGACGGACTGCTGTCAGACGATCTACTGTCCGTCGTTTCCGGAGCGATCCCGATTCGAGAACGGTGGCGTCGCGAAAAACCGGCGGCAGGGAAGCCCGGTCGTGGCATCTCCAACCGCCACGGGTGCCGGCCGATAGTATAAATCGATCGACGTGATAGCGACGACTATGGAGGTGAACTGCGAGGGCTGTGCGGGCTGTTGTCTCGACTGGCGACCGTTACTCGAGGAGGGGACGTACGACCGCGATCGCGGATCGATTCGCGACGGGGACGGCGATCAAGATCCGATCGACGACGATCCGACGTTCGTCGCGCTCACCCGCGAGACGGTGCGGACGTACCTCGAGCAGGGCGTCGCGGACGCCCTGACGCCACGCTTGTGGCACGCCAGAGACGAACGCGAGGGCGTCGAGATCGACGGCCGACAGGTCGCCGCGGTCGCCGGACGCCCGGTCTTCTTCGTCGGCCTCCGAAAGCCGCCAAAGCCCGTCGCGCCGTTCGATCTCGAGGAGCCGTCGTGGCTGGCGACCTGTGTCTTTCTCGATCCGACGACGCTCCAGTGTCGTGTCTACGGCGGCGAATTGTTTCCCGAGGAGTGTGGCGCCTATCCGGCACACACCCTCACGCTCGAGGCTCAGACGGAGTGTGAACGCGTCGAGGAAGCGTTCGGCGGCGACCGCCTGCTCGAGTCAGCCGTCGCGGAGGACCTCGACGGACTGTTACTCGGCGACACCGCGATCGGGGAGAAACTCTTCTGTCACCCGCGGCCGGCGGCCCTCGAGGGGGTCATCGATCGGCTGGCAGCGGGCGTGTCGACGACCGAGGACCGAGCGGAAGCGATCGCCGTCGCGGCCGCCTCGAGCCCCGGTACGGTCGCGATTTCGGAAAGCCACTACGATCGGGCGAAAGCGCGAGCGCTCGAAACGATGAGGGATGGAGTGGCGGACGAAGACGAGTCGGCGAGCGGAGGCGAACCTGGAGCCTCCGGCGACGGAGCGTCAGAGAATGGGTCGTGGGTCGGCCCCGCGATCGACGAGTGGCGACGGCGAGCGGAGGCCGACGGCACGGTTCCCGACCCCGAGGTCGCATCGGACATCGAAGACGGTCGTGGCGCACCGGCGACGCCGGGATGGGACACAGTCCGAGAGGAAAACCACCGTGGTGAAAAGCGACGGTGATCGATCGAATCACCGAGACTGTCCTCGAGCGATGTCGATGAAATCACAGTCGTGACAGCGATGTCAATCGGTCGAAGATATAGTAACAACTGAAACGATTTACACACCGATCGCCGATCAGTCTGGCGATCGGGTGTGCAATGACTTTCAGTGGCTACTATAGGTGCCGGACGCGTGGCTCACCGGAAAGGAAGCGACGAAAATCGGGGTCCGGACCACTACTCCGACTTGATCTCCTCGAACTTGTTCAAAAGCGCTTCCGCAGAGTCGCCGGAATCGTACTCGACCTGTCCGTGATAGATCGTCCGCTCGTCGTCGAAATCCGCGTCGACTCTCGAGGCCTGTTGTTCGCGGCGCTCGTGTTCGTCTTCGTCATAGGCACCCATTGACATGGTAAGCGTACACATTGTAGGGCGGTATCGCATATCAATGTAACGGTCGATCATATTTTGCCGACCGGTTCGAGGTGAACGCGGGTATCGTCCCTCGTAACACGTATCCCGACGTACGGCGTAGTACCCGTGTGGCACGGCCGCTTCGCTTTCGCTATTCGCCCACGGATTGGACCGAACAGCGGGTCCGACGGAAGATTCTACAGCCGTTGCGATCGAACATCGGCGCGCGTTCAACGGCGCCCGAGTTCGACATCGGCGGTGGGTGGGAGACGCATCGATTCGAGATGCAAAACGGGGACACCGCACTGTTTGCGCGGACGGACGGGGAGGCCTACTGGATGGGGAACACGGAGACGCCGTCTGCGCTGTGGAAGACCGACAAGTTCGGCTGGCGGGAGATTCCATACCGCGTCTCCCGGTGGACACAGCGAGAACTACTCGCGACGCTCCACGAGGAAGAGCCCTGGCTCGCGGACTATCCCTACATTTCGTGGTACTTTCTCCCTGTGTTCATGTCTAAAGACGGCCGCGAATCGACGCGAGCGTTCTTTCGCGAACACGCCGCCGGCTTCCCGGACGCCGGTCGACGGGAGACGACGCGATACTTCGAGTCGTTTCTCAAGACCGGGGTTCTCGACGAGTACAGACACGTCATGGCCGGAAAGCTGGGAACGAGCGATCACGTCGACCGGGTGCGGATGAGCGCCGCGATGGGCGAGTTCATCGCCGCGAAGATCCTGACCGACGCCGACTACGACGTCGTCCCCGAGATCGAGGTCACCACGGGTCACTCCCTCGACTTCCGCGCTCGAGACGCCGAGACGAACGTCCTCGTCGAGGTTACCCGCCCCCAGCCGCCGAAAAATCGCGCGGCCGCCGGCCCCGTCGCCGCCGTTCGCGACACCGCCGAGACGAAGGTCAACGGCCAGCTGGCCGAACACGGCGGCGGCGCAGTGTTGTTCGTCGACTGCTCGAGTTTCCGTGACGACGCCTGGAACGCCGTCCGCGGGGAACGACCGGACGTCCGCCACCGCCCTGCGGTGGTCTACCGCGCCCGACCCGACGGCCACGTCGAAGGCTATCGGAAGGGGTCGGTCCCGCTCGAACTCGAAGACGCGATCGACGTAGTAGACTAACGACCAACTGATCTCGAGATCCGACATACCGCTCTCCGCGGGAGATTTCACCGAACGCGAGCGTTGTCCGCGATCGGCCGGAAGCAGACCCGAGAAAAAACGTTCGTTCCTTAGAACGACACGGCGTCGGGCGTGTACGGACTGCCGACCGGAGTCGGATCGCGGTCGCTGTAGCCGACGCGGCCGATCGCCTTGTCGCTGACCGCGGAGTAGACGGCGAATCGAGCGTCTTCGGGTGACTGGAACGTCTCTGACTCGAGGCGGGTGAGTACCTCCTCGACCGTCTCGGTTCCGTTCGGGAGCTCGAGGACGCGGTCCCCGTGTTCCGCCATCAGTTCCTCGGTCGTTGCGGGATACTCGTAGTCGTCGATGACCTCGCCGGTGCCGTTGAGCAGCATTACACCTACATCTTGTGTGAACAATGATTATAAACATTGTCCATAAAGAATCCTAGCGGTTCGGAAGGGATTAGTTTCCTAGTATCCCCCTAGAGACCGGTTTCGATCGGGAGAGAAACCGCTATACCGGGGCCGACGCACAGGTGAGCTATGCCCTATGCCGACCTGCACGTCCACACGACTCGTTCGGACGGCAGTCTGGAACTCGAGGCGGTCCCCGCGGCGGCCCGACACGCCGGAGTGGACGTCGTCGCCGTAACCGACCACGACCGGGTACAGCCGTTCGACGAGCCACTGATAGAGCGCGAGGGGGTGACGATCGTCCACGGGATCGAACTCCGGGTCGAGGCCGACGACGGACAGCGTCTCGACCTGCTCGGCTACGGAGTCGAGCCGAGCGGAGCGGTCGCGGCGATGACCGAGCGGATCCAGTCGAACCGCAAAGAGCGCGGACGGGCGATCGTCGACTGCGTCGAGGACCGCCTCGGCGTCGATCTGGGTCTGACCGCGCGCGAGGGATTCGGCCGCCCGCACGTCGCGAGAGCGATCGACGACCATCCCGACGCCGACTACGACTATCAGGGCGCGTTCGACCACCTCATCGGATCGGAGTGTCCGTGTTTCGTCGCCCGCGAGATACCGTCGTTCGATCGCGGACGCGAGGTGCTCGCCGATGCGGCCGAACTCGTCTCGCTGGCGCATCCGCTTCGGTACGACGACCTCGAGGCGGCGCTCGTCCGAGCGGCGAAACTGGACGCCGTCGAACTGCACTACCCCTACGATCGCGAGGTCGATCTGGAGCCGATCGAGCGGACGATCGAGCGAAAGGGTCTGCTCGTGACCGGCGGATCAGACGCTCACGACGCCGAATTGGGACGAGCTGGCCTCTCGCGGGAGGAGTACGAACGACTCGGGTTGACCGAACGGTAGCGTCCGTTCTGACCGAGAGCGGAGGGTTCAATGTACACGAGTTCATACGGGGTGGTATGAACTGCCACTACTGCGACCGCACGGCCGCCTTCGCCGCCGAATCCGACGGCGTCAAGGTCGGCCTCTGCGAGGAACACTTCCGCGAGCGGTTGCAGGAACTCGCAGAGAGCGACGGACTCGAGACGCTCAAGGAGAAAGTCGACGTCGACCGCGCGGAGTAATACGGACTGTTGTCGCGGTTTACCGGTGATCGGTGGACCCGCTCGAGCGGTCACCAGTGTGAAACTCCAACGGTTCGTCTGCAGGCGCTTTTCGCCGTGTCGTTCCTACGCCGTACGGCCAGCGTCGACGTCGATCGCGTCGACCGGACAGACGTCGACACAGAGCATACAGTCGATACACTGGGCCTCGTGAGTCGGTTCGGCCTTGCGCTCGCTCTCGGGGTGGCCCGGCGTGTCGACCCACTCGAAGACGTCGACCGGGCAGTCCTCGAGACAGGCGCCGTCGGCGATACAGAGGTCGTAATCGACCGCGACGTGCGTCCCGCGGATGCCGAGTTCCTCGGGTTCGTCGACGGGTCCCCAGACGGCGAGGCCGTTTTCTTCGCCGACCTGCTCGCGGCTCTCGTGGAACTGTGGATCTATGGCCATTGCTAACAGAGACGAACGGGTGGCGCACACTTAAAAGTACGGACGGCTTTTAAACTCGAGCGAACGACGTCTCGAGCTAGGCCCTCCTAAATTCGGGTGAAACGGGCGTCTCCGTTCGGTATCGAGATTTTACCACATCGGGAGTTTATATACGAGGCATCTCCGATCGACGTCCCCGAGCGGATACTCGCCGAGGTCGACGATCGTCTCGGTCAGGTGTGAGACGAAACCGATCAACTGTGACGGAGCACCGATACCGCGGTTACTTACGATCTCGCGGAGACCTAGCCGAGCGAGATGACACGGGTCCGAATCCTCAGCACGGGCGGCACGATCGCGAGCACCGCCGACGGTACCGACGAGCCCGGAAAGACGCCCACGGTCACGGGCGAGGATCTCGTCGACGCCGTCCCCGAACTCGCCGACCACGCCGAGATTTCGGTGGAATCGGTCTGCCAGCGCTCTGGCTTTCAGATGGATGCCGAAAACGCCACGGCGATCGTCGACGCCGTCGAGAGGGCCAGCGACGTCGACGGGATCGTCGTCACGCACGGCACCGACACGATGGCCGAGTCGGCCTACTACGTCGACGTCGTCGCCGAGCGCGACCTCCCGGTCGTCTTCACCGGGGCACAGCGGCCGTTCGACCAGCTCGGCACCGACGGCCCGTCGAACCTCGAACTGGCGGTTCGGACCGCCGTCGACGAGCGCTTTCGCGACGCCGGCGGCTCGTATCTCGCGTTCAACGACACGGTTCACGCCGCCCGCTGGGTCGTCAAGTCCCACACGAGCAAACTCGAGACGTTCAGCTCGCCCGGCGCGGGACCGATCACGGAGCGAACGCCGGCGGGGCTTCGACTCCTGGGCGAGCCGGGCCGGTACTCGAGTCCGATCCCCGGCGCGCGTCTCGACCCCGGTGTCCGCGTCGAGATCGTGACGAACGCGCTTGGCGTCGGCGGACGGCAGGTCGAACGCGCGTTAGAGGAGACGGGGAGAGGTGACGGTCTCGACGGCGTCGTCGTCGCCGGAACCGGGCTCGGAAATACGACCGGTGAACTCGGGTCCGCCCTCGAGGCGGCACTCGCGGACGACGTTCCCGTGGTGCTCACGTCCCGCTGTTACGAGGGCGAGACCGCCGGGTTGTACGGCGGCCCCGGCGGCGGGGAAACGCTCCGCGCGGCGGGCGCGATCGGCGGCGGCGACCTCCCTCCCTGGAAGGCGCGCATTCGTACCGTTCTCGCGATCGCCGACGGGGAGTCGGCGTCGGCGATCGAGCGCGTCAGGGCGGCCTTCGAGGACGTGGATCCGTTCGAACGGTCGCCGTAACGGTCGGTTTTGGACGTCATCGACGACGGCCGGCAGGAGTGGCTACGTATACAGCGGCGGCGGTCCCAGAGCAGACGACCGGAACCTACACGACGATCCCAGTCGTTCGTCCGATATGACACGAACCGTCGACGAGCTCCGAAACGAGATCCGACTCGCCGTGGGCAGATACGAGCGCATCGAGTCGACCGCGTTTACGAAAGAATCACTCGCCGCGATCTGCGAGGCCGTCGGCTACGAGATCGAGACGAACCCGCTCCCGCCGAAGCCGGAGATGCGTGCGGGTATCCTCTCGGCGATCGGCGAACTGGACGCCGATTCAGACGACGCCGACCGTCCGTTCCGAAAGGCCGAACTCGAGGCGATCGAAGCGGTGCTTCGAGAGGACGCCCAGTAGCCGTCGGTGACAGGCGAACCGGACGAACTGTTGCCGGCCAGTTCCGGGACGATCACGGTCAGCCCGGTACGAGACGACGACGACGGATAGCCGACGAGCCGACAGAACCATCGACTGGTCGCCAACGAACCACCGACGGACCCTCGACAAACCGCCAACGAACCACCGACGGACCCTCGACGAACCGCCAACGAACCGCCGACTGACTGCCGATGAACCACCGACGGACCGGTGACCGACCGGTAATCGCTCACTCCTCCTCGAGTGAGCCGGACGCTTCGAAGGCGTCGCCGTCGTAGGCGAACGTCCGGCGCTCGCCTTCCTCGTAGTCGAACCGGCGAAGCGCGGTTCCGCGATCGGTCTCGACCACGACGCGTTCGACGCCGTCCTCGAACAGCGGGAGCGAGTTTCGGAGCGTGCGGAAGGGGCGCCGCGGGAGCTGTTCCGCGATGAGTCGGTCGTCGACGGCGGTCTCGTCCGCATCGGCTGGGCCGGGTTCGGACTCGAGTCGGGAGACGGTGACCGTCGCCGGCCGCCGGGCGTCCTCGTAGTTCGGCAGTCGGACGACGAGCCGATCACCCTCGTCGTCGATCGCGACGTCGTCTTCGGGTTCGACTGCGAGTTCCGGTGCCTCGAGGTCGAACTGTGTCGCGTGCGTCTCCGAGCCCGCGCTGTAGCCGACCGTGTAGGCGTAGCGGCCGCCGCCGAGGTGGCCGACCGTCCGACTCCCCCGCCGGTCGACCGGGTCGCCGTCGTAGAGGAACAGTTCCGACTCGTCGACGTTGCCCGGCTGGACCGAACTCAGCGGGAGCGGGAACTCCCAGGGATCGACCGCAAACCACCGGTCGTCGACGAGTTTGTACAGCCGCCAGTAGTAGGGGTTGCCCGACAGCGACTCGCAGCCGTGGTTGACGAGGTCGAACTCGACTTTCGCTGGGGTCGTGACCGATTCCGCGCTCGGCTCGAGAAACACCGGCGTCTCCGGGGTCGCATCGTGGTACCACCGGACGTCGTCGTCGGGTTCCGGAAACGACGGGGGGCCCTCGCCGTCGAACGCCGAGTCGCCGTCGGGTCCGGGTTCGTCGGTCGGCCAGCAGACGATTTCGAACGACTCCTCGCGCCGGACGAACGCGTACCGGTCGGCCTCGATCGGCGGCCTGTCGTACTGGTGGTGGCCCAGCAGGTAGTGCTCGCCGACGACCTCCTCCTCCGCCTCGAGCGTGAGCCGGTCGGGAAACCAGTCGTCGCCGACGTCCTCGAGTCGCCACCGGCCGTCGTCGTCGCGGTAGTAGCCCGATTCCGTCTCTGCGAGTGGATGGTCCGCCGCGGGCGCGAGATAGACGGAGTCGTTGTCCTCGGTTCGCCCCGTCGTCGGATCGTCGAGGATCAGCAGCCGGCGCGGCTGGAACGTCTGTTCGTACGGTCGATCGTTCCTGACGGTCGAGACGAGCGTCGCGGGCGAGTCCGCGGTCGCCGGCTCGGTGAACTCGAGGCGAGCCGAGAGGCCGTCGTCGGTCGAGACGCGACCGCCGACGACGGTGGCGGTGAGCGGGGCCGTCTCGAAGTCGACGATCGACGGCTCGTCGAACGGGAACGCGCTCTTGCTCGAGTCGGCCTCCGCGTCCTCGTCCGTCGTCGACTCCCCCGGGTCGTCGACCTGAAACGGAGGGCGTTCGGCTTCGGCGTCGGGGTCCTCGAGGGCGGTACAGCCGGCGAGGAGGGCGCTTCCGGCGAGGGCGGTCGCGAGAAAGCGACGACGTTGCATATCAGAGACGACTCGAGGAATCCGTATAAGCTTCCGGTTAGGTGAACAATTCGTTTTACCCGAAGATCGGCCGCGAACGCACCGCTTTTGGACGGCCCGTGAGTAGTGCTCGTATGAACCTCACACACCGCCCCCGCCGCCTTCGGCGCGACGGCGTTCGCGGCCTCGTCAGCGAGACGAGCCTCGAGCCGAGCGATCTCATCGCCCCCGTCTTCGTCGACGCGACGACGGACGAACGGATCCCCATCGAGTCGATGCCCGGCCACGAGCGCGTGCCGGTCGACGAATCGGTCGCCCGCGTCGAGGAAGTCCTCGAGACCGGCGTCGAGGCGGTGATGCTCTTTGGCATCCCGGAATCGAAGGACTCGGAGGGGACGCGGGCCTGGGTCGACGACGGCGTCGTCCAGGAGGCCACGCGCCGGATCACCGACGAGACCGACGCCTACGTCGTCACGGACGTCTGTCTCTGTGAGTACACCGACCACGGCCACTGCGGGCCGCTCGAGGAGGAGTTGCGAGGTGAAGCGGACCACGAACATGGCCCCACCTGCGAGCACGATCCGGCGCTGACCGTCGACAACGACGCCACCCTCGAGTCGCTCGAGCGGATCGCGGTTTCTCACGCGGAGGCGGGCGCACACATGGTCGCACCGAGCGGGATGATGGACGGGATGGTCGCCGCGATCCGGAACGGCCTCGACGACGCGGGCTACCAGGAGGTGCCGATCATGAGCTACGCCGCGAAGTACGAGAGCGCCTTCTACGGCCCGTTCCGGGACGCCGCCGACGGCGCGCCGAGCTTCGGGAACCGACGCCACTACCAGATGGATCCCGCGAACGCCCGCGAGGCGCTGCGCGAGGTCCGCCTCGACGCCGAGCAGGGTGCCGACGTGATGATGGTCAAACCCGCCCTCCCCTACCTCGACATCGTGAGCGCGATACGGCGAGAGTTTGACCACCCCGTCGCCGCGTACAACGTCTCCGGCGAGTACGCCATGCTCCACGCCGCCGCCGAGAAGGGCTGGCTCGAGTTAGAGGAGGTCGCACACGAGTCGCTGTTGTCGATCAAGCGGGCCGGTGCGGATCTCATTCTCACCTACTTCGCCGAGGACGTCGCCGAACGACTCGACTGAGTCGGGTCGAGTTCGATCGTTTCTGACGAGCGTCCATCCGGCGTCCGCCTCGGCGTTCGAACGGCAACATCTGCCGCGCGCGAGCCGTCTCGGCGCGAATACGCGCAGAATGGGAGGTCGAACGGCAATATTCACCGACCGCCGACCGGTTCGGCCGTCTACGAACGTCCAATATATAGCCACAGTATAGAAAGACCGAAAGATGCTCGATCCTTATACACATTATATCCACTCTAGATTTTCACGTCTTCACCTATTACGGCCAATTTTTCGACGTTAACCAACGCTAAGCCTTATATATAACAGGTCCATGCCAGTCAAACGTGATTCAGAACACGAACCACCCCATTATCGGGGAAAGCATGGACGTTTGTCAAGCAATATGCGGTGATTCGAACGTATCGATGGGGGTGTGTCGGTAATGGAGTCGTTCGTTCTCCAGGCGACCGAGGCCGACCTCGAGTCGCTCGCGACGGGGATGAACCTGATGTGGGCGCTGACGGTCACCTTCCTGATCTTCTTCATGCACGCCGGCTTCGCGATGCTCGAGGCCGGACAAGTGCGTTCGAAGAACGTCGCGAACCAGTTGACGAAGAACATGCTGACCTGGGCGGTCGGGATCTTCGTCTTCTTCGTGATCGGGATGGGGATCGCGAACAACGTCGGCGCGGCACTCGGCGGCGGCGAGTCGAGTCCGCTGACGATGTTCGGCCAGGGCTCGTTCGACTGGGCGATGTGGCTCTTTAGTGCGGTGTTCGCGATGACCGCCGCCACGATCGTGTCGGGTGCGGTCGCGGGACGCGCAAAACTCCGCGCGTACGTGACGTACACGTTCATTCTCGCGGCGGCCATCTACCCCGTCGTCGCGGCGATGGTCTGGTACGCCCCCGGCGGGACGCCGATCCTCGAACAGCTCGGCTTCGCCGACTTCGCGGGCGGGATGGTCGTCCACGGCGTCGGCGGGGTTGCCGGACTCACGGCGGCCTGGATCCTCGGCGCCCGCATGGACAAGTACAACGAGGACGGGAGCGTCAACATCATCCCCGGTCACTCGATGACCTTCGCCGTCCTCGGGACGCTCATCCTTTGTTTCGGCTGGTTCGGCTTCAACGTCGGGACGGCCGCAGAAGTAATCGATACTGCAGCGATGGCAGAGGGAGAATTCGTTCTCGGTGACTTCGATTACGTCGGTAGCGTCGCGATGGTCACCGCCCTCGGCATGGGCCTCGGTGCACTCGGCGCTTCCGCCGTCTCGCTCGCGATGAACGGGAAAGTCGACACGCTGTACGTCGCAAACGGCATGCTCGCCGGTCTCGTCGGGGTCACCGGTCCGACCGACCTCATCACCCCGATGGGTGCGATCGCGATCGGCTTCATCGCCGGCGCACAGCTCCCGATCGTCTTCAAGCTCGTCGACGAGAAGCTCAAAATCGACGACGTCTGTGCGGTGTTCCCGGTCCACGGGACCGCGGGGATGCTCGGCCTCATCCTCTTCCCGCTGTGGTCGATCGAAGGGACGGCCATCGGCGGCGGCCTGATCGCCGGCGGTATCCTCTCGATCGAGGCCAGCGCGTTCGCCCCGCAGATCATCGGCGTCGCCGTCATCACGATCTGGACGGTGCTCGCGACCGCAGCCGTCTGGGGTGTGTTCAAACTCGCCGGAGAGGCTCGAGTCACGCCCGATCACGAACGTGACGGCCTCGACCTCGCCGAACACGGCGTCGACACCTACCCAGAGTTCGGCGGTCCCGACGTCGCGACCGACGGCGGCCACACGTCGGACGAGATCATCCGTGCGGATGGAGGCGAACCGAACGACGGCGAACTCAAGATGGTCACCGCAGTCGTCCGTCCGGATCGTCTCGGTGCCATCAAGAAAGCGCTCGCGGAAGTCGGCGCGCCGTCGCTGACGGTCACCAACGTCTCCGGCCGCGGCTCCCAGCCCGCGAAGAAGGGCCAGTGGCGCGGCGAGGAGTACACGGTCGACCTCCACCAGAAGGTCAAAATCGAGTGCGTCGTCGCCGACGTCCCGGCCGACGAGGTCGTCGAGGCGATCGCCGACGCCGCAAACACCGGCGAACCCGGCGACGGCAAAATCTTCGTCCTCCCCGTCGAGAGCGCCCACCAGGTCCGAACCGGGAAGACCGGCCAGGACGCCGTCTGAGACGCCTCGAGGACGAACGAAAACGGCGGAACGGATTGCTCTCTTTTCGGTTTTCGAAGTTCGAGCCGACGGCGACGCGAACTAGTCACCTCCGGACATGAACCGACGGACAATCGTTCGGACGAGCGGACGCCTCGATCGAGGCGGTGTACTCCAGAACACCTGCTTTCCAGGGCAGTACGTGGTGTAGTATACGTTGCCTGACATATATGTCACCCCCCGCCGTCGGTAGAGTTAGAATGAGATCGAAACCACTCTCACGGACGAACCGGCGGGCGAACGCGGACGACACCGAACGCGAGAAGACGGAGGCACACCGATGACGGTCGCCGACGCCACCTTCGGCCCCGAACTGTTCGTACTCGGGCGAATCGTCTTCGCCGGCGTCCTCGGATACCTCGCCGTCGGAAACCTGCTGGACCTCGAGTCGATGGTCGGATACGCAGAGAGCAAGGGCGTTCCGCTCGCCGCGATTTCGGTGCCGGCCGGAAGCCTCCTCCTGATCGCTGGAGCCGGATCGATCCTCGTGGGCGCGTTTCCGCTTCTCGGTGCGCTCGCGATCCTGGCGTTCCTGGTCGGCGTCACGCCAACCATGCACGACTTCTGGACGCTCGAGGGGATGGAACGGGGGAACGAACGGGTTCACTTCCTCAAAAACGTCGGACTGGCCGCCGGTGCGCTGGTGTTCGCCGCGGTCGCTGGTCCCGAGTGGCCGTACGCGATCGGGGTGGGTATCTAATGTCGACGACGGTCACGGGTTTCACGGATCCGTTCTGTACGTGGTCCTGGGGTTCCGAACCGATCGTTCGTCGCCTCGAGACGGTGTACGGCGATCAACTCGAGATCGAGTTCGTGATGGGCGGCCTCGTCGGGGAGTTCGAGACGTTTCGCGATCCGGCCAACGGCATCACCGAACCCGCCCACGTCGCCCCCCACTGGGAGGAGGCGGCCGAGCGCCACGGCATGCCGGTCGACGCCGACGTCTGGCTCGAGGAGCCGCCGAACTCGAGCTATCCGGCGAGCATCGCCTACCAGGCCGCCACGTTCCAGGACGGCGAACTCGCCGACGACTACCTACGGCGGGTGCGCGAGGCGTTCGCCGCCGAGCGCCGGACGATCGACCGCACCGACGTGCTGATCGAACTGGCCGAGGAGGTCGGCCTCGACGTCGACCGGTTCGAAACCAACCTTCACGGAGAACGCGCCCGCGACGCGTTTCGCGAAGACATGACGCGAACCCGGCGCAACCGGGCGAACGCGTTCCCGTCGTTTCGTGTCGAGAACGGCGACGACGGGCGACTACTGCGCGGATTTCAGTCGTTCGATGCGATCGCGCAGGCGCTCGAGGAAGTCGACCCCGCACTCGAGCGTCTGGAGCCACCCGAACTCCTCGAGTTCGTCGAGCGCTACGGCCGGGTCGCGACCCGCGAAGTCGACGAGGTGTACGAACTCGAGCACGAGGAGGCGCTCGAGCGTCTTCGGGGCCTGGAAGCGGAGGGACGGGTCACGTCGATCGAACGCGGCTCTGGCATCTTCTGGGAGGTGGCGTAGATGGGGCGACTGGTCGATGGCGCCTGGTTCACCGACGACGAACTCGACGACGACGGTCGAACGCGCGAGCCGACGACGTTCCGCAACGCGATCGGTACCGAGACGTATCCGATCGAATCCGGGCGGTACCACCTCTACGTCTCCCGGGCCTGTCCGTGGGCCCACGGCGCCGTCCTCGTCCGGAAACTGCTGGGACTCGAGGAGGCCATTTCGATGGATGTCGTCGACCCCCACCGACGGACCGACGGCTGGGAGTTCACGCCTGAAAAGGACGGCTGTACGCCCGACACCGAAACCGGCGCCGACTACCTGCGAGACGTCTACACGACGGCCGACCCGACGTACACCGGGCGGGTGACCGTGCCGGTGCTCTGGGATCGCGAAACCGAGACGATCGTCAACAACGAGTCGATCGAGATCATGCGGACCCTCGCCGACGCGTACGCCGAGGAAGCCGGCGTCGACCGCTACCCCGACGCGCTGCGCGAGGAGATCGACGCGACCGTCGACGACCTCTACGGCTCGATCAACACCGCCGTCTACCGGGCCGGCTTCGCGGATAGCCAGTCGACCTACGAAACCGCAGTTGCGGAGCTGTTCGACGCCCTCGAGCGCTGGGAGGACGTGCTGGCTGAGCGGCGGTTTCTCGTCGGGAATCGGTTGACGCTCGCTGACCTCCGGCTGTTCGCGACCCTCGTTCGGTTCGACGCCGTCTACCACACCCACTTCAAGTGCAACACCCGGGCGCTCGTCGAGTACCCGGACCTCTGGGACTACACGCGGGACGTCTTCCAGCACCCCGGAGTCGCCGAGACCGTGAACCTCGAGCACGTCAAAGAACACTACTACCGCAGTCACACCGACATCAACCCGACCGGATTCGTCCCGGCCGGACCCGATCGGGAGTTCGCGGCCCCGCACGATCGAGACGCGTTGGACGCCTCGACCGACACCGAATCGAACGCCGCGTCGAACTGATCGGACGCTCGAGCCGGTATCCGCCGCGTTGCGTACGAACTGAGTTGCGACCCGGTTCCGCCGCGTTCGTGCAAAAAAGAATATAGTTATCCGCACCGACGCCTCTAGGACGGACATCATGCCGGAGGAGAAACGACAGCGGGAGATCGAGCGACGAAATCCCGGAGCCTGTCCGACGATCGATTCGCTCAACGAAATCGGCGAGACCTGGCGGCTCAACGTCATCCACGACCTGATGGAAGGCGAGAAACGATTCAACGAACTCAAGCGGTCGACCGGCGCCCGGTCGCGCACCCTCTCGAACGCGCTCGAGCCGTTGATGGAACGGGGCTACGTCGAGCGTCGAACCGAAGAGGCCGCGCCGATCGCCGTCTACTACAGCCTGACCGAGAAGGGACGAGCGCTCGAGGCGGTGTTCGACGAACTCGACGAGTGGGCGACCGAGTGGGTCGATCGGGTCCCGGCGGATTCGATCGAGTCCGACGCCCCAGCGGACCGCTAGAATCCACACCGCGATCTATTCACTCCTCGATCGAGACGTTCTCGAGACCGTGTGCGTACTCGCTCGGATTTGGAACGAACCCCTGGACGGCGTTTCGATATCCCGTTACGTACTGGGAGTAGGTGAGCGTGAACGCGGGAAGGTCGGCGTGAATGCGTTCCTGGAACTCGTCGTACACCGCCTCGCGTTCGTCCGGGTCGAAGACGGTACGTCCGCGTTCGATCAGCTCGTCGGTCGTCTCGTCCTCGTAGCCCGTGTAAATCAGCGTATCTTCGGAGTGGAAAAACGAGGCCAGGCGGTCCGGATCCGGCCACCAAAACGCCGACCACGACTCGAGGGAGACGTCGAACTCGCCGGACTGCTTGGCGCTGTCGAGGGCTCCCCACTCGGTCACCCGAACCGAGGCGTCGATGCCGACGGCCGACAGCTGATCCTGGAGAACGTCGGCGAGGAGTTCGAGTTCGGGCCGAAGCGTGTACGTCCACAGCGTCACCTCGAAGGGCTCGCCGTCGCGGCTCCTACCCTCACCGTCTCGATCCCATCCCGCCTCCTCGAGTAACTCGGCGGCGCGGTCGAGGTCGTAGGCGTACGGCTCGAGGTCCTCGTTCGCCCAGTGAGTGAGCGACGGGGAGAACGGCCCGGTCGCCGGCCGGCCGACCCCCTCGAGGACGTCATTGACGATCGCCTCCGCGTCGATGGCATGGGCGACCGCGCGACGAACGCGAACGTCGTTGAACGGCTCGCGAGCGACGTTGAACGCGAGAAACCGGATCGCCGAGACGTCGTAAACGTCGACGGTAACGTCCGGATCCGACTCGAGGGTGTCGACCGCCGACGCGGGGAGGAGATCGCAGACGTCTTGTTCGTCGTTTTGTAGGCTCAACACTCTCGTCTGGTTGTCCGTGATCCGCTCGTAGACGACCGTCTCGAGGCTCGGAGCCGCGCCGTAGTAGTCCTCGTTTCTGGAGATCGTCACCGACTGCTCGGGCTCCCACTCCTCGAAGGTAAACGGTCCGGTACAGCTCACCTCCTCGAACGTTCCGTCGACCACGCCCTCCGGACTGAGTATCGCGGCGTCTCGAAGCGTCAGGTACGCCGGCAACGGGGAGTGGGGCTCGTCGGTGACGATCTCGAGTTCGTACGAGCCGGTCGCATCGATCGAGGCGATCGGAAGTCCGACCAGCCGGCTCGACTCGTCGAATGCCCGCTCGAGCGAGAACTCAGCCGCCTCGGCGTCGAACGCCGTTCCGTCGTGAAACTCGACGTCTTCGCGCAACTCGAACGTCCAGGTCACCTCGTCGTCCCCCACCGACCAGTCGGTGGCGAGCTCCGGGCGAACGCGCATCTCACGATCGACCCCGACGAGGTTCTCGTAGACGCCGAGCTGTCCCAGCGTCATGTCTCCCTCGACGGGATCGAGCGATCGAATCTCCCACGTCGAAGCCATGTTGAACGTCTCCGAGTCGCCGTCAGCGGCGCCAAGACATCCCGCAGTGGCGAGTGCAGTACAGCCGATACCCGCCTCGAGCACGTTGCGTCTCGTCGGTAATCGATCCATACCACTAGAAATGAGAGTGTTTTATTAATATTTGTTATTTTATACCGCTTCATTATTATTTCAGATCGACAGCGGAACGTCCCGATGAGAAGAGACGACGTTGACGTGCCGACTGTCGCTCGAGCGAACCTCGGTACTACTTTGCCGTCCGAACCCGAACGCCCCCCACATGAACGACGACAACTCGCGTGCCCTCTACGATCGGGCGCTGTCGGTGATGCCGGGAGGAGTCAACTCGGCCGTTCGCGCAGCGATCGAACCCTATCCGTTTTTCGTCCAGAAGGGCGACGGCGGGCACGTCATCGACGCCGACGGCAACCGCTACCTCGACTGGGTGATGGGACTCGGACCACTCCTGCTCGGTCACGACCTCCCCGATCCCGTTCGGGCGGGCATCCAGCGAAAAGCCAGCGAGGGGCCGATGTACGGGACGCCGACCGAAGTCGAGGTCGACCTCGCCGAGTTCGTCGTCCGCCACGTCCCGAGCGTCGAAAAGATCCGATTCGTCAACTCGGGAACCGAGGCGACCGTCTCCGCGGTCCGACTCGCCCGCGGCTACACGGGTCGGAACAAGATCGTTATCAATCAGGGCGGCTACCACGGCGCCCAGGAGTCGACGCTGGTCGACGGCGACGCCGATGATCCCAGACCCTCTTCCGCGGGGATCCCACAGTCGTTCTCCGAGCACACGATCCCGGTGCCGTTCAACGACGAGGAGGCGGTCCGCGAGGCGTTCGAGAAACACGGCGACGACATCGCCGCCGTCCTCACCGAACCGATCCTCGGCAACTACGGCATCGTCCATCCCGCGGAGGGCTACCACGAGTTCCTCCGCGACGTTACGGACGAGCACGGATCGCTGTTGATCTTCGACGAAGTGATCACGGGATTCCGCGTCGGGGGCCTCGGCTGTGCCCAGACCGAGTTCGGCGTCACGCCCGATCTGACGACGTTCGGCAAGATCGTCGGCGGCGGCTTCCCCGTCGGCGCCATCGGCGGCCGCGCCGAAATCATCGAGCAGTTCGCCCCCGCCGGCCCCGTCTTCCAGGCCGGCACCTTCTCCGGCCACCCCGTCACGATGGTCGCCGGCCTCGAGACCCTGCAGTTCGCGGCGGAAAACGGCGTCTACGAGCACGTCGACGAGCTCGGCGACCGACTCCGGGACGGCCTCTCCGAGATCGTCGCCGACCAGGCCCCGGAGTATACCGTCGCCGGCACCGCCAGCATGTTCAAGGTGATCTTCACCCGCGACGGCGAAGCGCCGAAAAACGCCGCCGACGTGAAAAACGCCGAAACCGACCGCTGGCGTCGGGTCTTCTGGGGACAGATGAAAGAGCGGGGAATCTTCCTCTCGCAGAACCAGTTCGAGTGCCAGTTCGTCAGCTACGGCCACACCGACGAGGACGTCGACCGGACGCTCGAGGCGTACAAAGAGGCGCTGTGACGGGATCGGCTCGACCCACGCCGCGAGCGACGGCCGAGCAGGCGGCGCCGCCGACCGAGACGGACCGAGGCTCGATACCGGCCGGCTGATGGCTCGAGTCGCGACGCCCCTCGATGGGCTCGGGTGGGAACGCCTCGTCGAGCGCCTGCTGTATCTCTTTCCGCCGGTGATCGGCGTCGGAATCGTCGGTGTACTTCAGGAGGCGGAGTCGGGCGTTCCGTTCCTCGAGTCGGGGCTGGTGCTGGTCGGGACGTTCGGCTATACCCTCCTGAGCGTCGGGCTCGCACTCTCGCTGTTCGCGGACGCGCACAGAGTTCGGCGACAGGGGGCCGCGAGCGAGCACTGGCGACCGAGTCCGTGGGGGAACGCCCTGTTCGCGTTGCTGTGGCCGCCGGTCGCCGGCGTCTTCTACCTCTATCGGCGTCACAAGCGATTCGGGACGCGACCCGACTGGTCCGGCTGGTGGCTCGTCGTCGCGGCATCGCTCGTGACGACCGCGATCGGTTTTGCCGGGGCGGTGATCGCCGTTTTGCTCTCGCTTCCGGGACTGTTCCTGACCGCCGTCGGACTGGCCGGGGCGATCGCGTTCGGCACCTTCCCGATCGCGATCCACCGGGACGCCGCCTACGTCAGCACCTACGGCGACTCGTGGCGGCCCAATCCCGGCCTCTATCTGGGGCTGGCCTTTCTGAGCCTCTCCGTCGCGCCGTTACAGCCGTTGCTGGCGGGCTACTACCTCCTTCGTCGACGCCGAACGGGCGTTTCGAGCCCCTGAGCGTCCGAACGGAACAATGCTGAGACGTGTGTGGCGTGGTCGCGCGAAGTCACGACGAGTGAGACGCAGTAGGATCGCCACGCTGATGCGTCGCTCAGTCGGCCACAATCACGATCGCATCCCCGTAGCTGGCGACTGCCTCAAGCACCGCCTCCCGATCGTCTTCGGGAACGTCGAACGACTCGAGGGTCGCGGAGAGGTGCCTCGCGATCACGTCGAAGTCCGCGGGATCGATCTCGAGATGAGCGTGAGCGGCCCGCATGTCCTTGCCGTCGTACTCGACTGGCCCGTCGGCGACGGCACTCAGAAACAGGGTCTGGTGTGCCCGTTGGTGGTGCATGTCGACGTCCTCGAAGAAGTGTGCGACCTGTTCGTCGGCGAGTACCCGTTCGCAAAAGTGGCCGACGACGGTCGAAATCGTCTCCTCGCCACCGAGTCGTTCGTACAGTGTCGTCGGTCACCGATCGGGTTCTCAACGCCTCGAGATCAATCAGGATCCGAACATGATGGGGGCGTTACGCGGTATCTCGCTCGAGGAAATCACTCGCGGGAATCGCCCGGGTACGAACCGTCTCGAATAGACCGTCGAGCCAGGCGTGTGCGGCTTCGGAATCGCTAACAGCGAGCACCGTCGGGATACCAGTGTCGTCGTTCGCAACGACCGTGACGACGTCCTCGTGGACGGCGAACGAAAACGGAACGTCCTCGACCACGCGCATCGACACGGTCTCGGCGTCGTGTGAGCGCTCGAGCAGGTCTGGCGTGACGTTCCGGAACGTCTCGAAGACCGCCGGCGTCACACACATCTCGACGTCCATCTCGAGATCGAACATCGCCGCCGCTCCCTCGACGATCGACTCTCGCGTGCCGATCGCGCGCATGCCGACGAGGACACGATCGGAGTCCATCCAGAGTTCCAACGCTCGATCGTTCGGCGCGTACGGATCCGTTTTCGTCGCCACGACGATCTCGGCGTCTGTCAGCAGGTGGGCGTTCGCCGCGAGTTCCGGCGAGTCGACGGCCGAGAGCAACGGTTCCAATCGATCGGTTGCCTGCACGGCGTCGACGGCACGGCGAGCGGCCTCCAGGATCACCGCACCCGTGGTCGTCGTCCGATAGCCCCTCGGCGTGGACTCGAGCAAGCCGTCGTCCTCGAGGTCGTTCGTCACCCGGTAGATCGTGGCCCGCGAGCGCTCGAGTTCCTCGACGAGCGCGCCCCGGGAACGAGGCTCGTCTCGACAGGCGTCCAGAACGTCCGCCCGGCCGAGAACCTGCGAAACATCATCGAGTTGGCCTCCGTTCATACGTCGACTAATCAGCCACCGAGCATAACTGTTCGCCGGTGAGACGATGTCTCGAGCACGATACGAGCCAGGACGGGAAAGTATAAACTTCGATACTGTGTGCAAAATTCATGCAAAGCGAACAATCGTTGCGAGTGGGTGTTTTTGGGGTGGTCGCACTCGCCGCGTTAGTTCTGGTGGGGACGGTAGGCGGGGTCGGTCTCACCGGGGGTGGACCGTCTCTGTCCGTCGAGGGGGGCGACGGGACGACGGACGAGCCACTCGAGAACCAGTCGGAAGGGGAGACGACGGACGAACGCGGAGACAGTAGTGGTGAGCGGGATGATACCAGTTCCGACGGGGGAGCGTTCACGGTACAGTCGTCTATACAACCCCTAGGAGAGGAAGATGCGTCGCTCGGTCCGAATCTACTCGAGAATCCGGCCTGCGTTGTGGAAGGTCAAGTAAAAGCAGAAGATCCAGTTGACTGGACCGTCGAACAGGGGGAAATCGAGTGTAACGAACCCGAGCCAGATTTCATGCCAGATCCCATAGAAGGAGAGTACGTTTTCATAGACTGGGAGGATCTGGAACCGACGACCGACGAATCGGTCGTCACGTAGACAGTTTCGGTGACCGGTGGCTCGGAATACCAGTTCAGCGTGTGGGTCGGATCGGACGACGTGACGGACGACTACGCACAGTTCGAGGTGCAGTTTCTCGACGACGGTACCCTCATCGGCGACGGGATGATCGACAGCGGGGAGTTCCAGCCCGAAGATCATACTGAGCCTGTCCAGTTCACCGAGTCGACGGTCGCCCCGCCGGATGCCGACGAAGCCGTCATCCGAATCAAACTGATTAACGGGGGAGACTTCGGTCTGGATCGACCGTTGCTGTGGGCTGATCAGGTGCAGTTCCAGGAATTTAGCGACGCACCAACCACGTTCGACGTCGACGGCGTCGAAACGGGAATCGAGCAGACGCTCGAGCCCGACTGGACGCTGTTCGACGACGAGTTCGGCGAGGACGAAGACGATCGCGGATTCGACGACGACGCGGTGATCACCCACTTCGGCGGCGGCGACCTCGGCGGGAGCGTCACCGACAACGATGCGGGGGAGACGGCCGAGCTGGCCGGCGGCGATCTGCAGGTAAACGCCGATGGGACGTTCAGCCTGACGAACCCGACGCAGACGGGAACCTTCGAGTTCGACTATCGGCTGGGTCTCGAGGGCGACCACGACGACGCGACGGTGACGATCGACGTCTACGACCACGAACTCGAGAATCCGCTGTGTGAGGAGTGGGACGGAACCCAACAAGACCAACCGGTGGGATGGGAAGGTGTCGATATCTCCTGTCTCGATCTCGAGGCGTTACCGTTTGGCGAGACCGATCACACGGCCGTCGGGGAACGGTCGTTCACGGACAACTACATCAACCTCGACGACGAGGTAGACACCGAACAGACGGTCCACGTCGTTGGCGGTGAGACGTACACCGTTTCGGGACAGTACGGAACTGACGCTGCCGAGTACTCCGGGACCGTCGAATTCGAGTACCTCGATTCGGACGGTAACGTGATCGCTGAGGAGGGATTTACACTCGAGAATCTTCAGTCGGAATCGAGCACGGACTTCGATCGGTTCACGGAGGTTACCGACGCCCCCGACGACGCGAAACGGGCGACCCTCCGACTCACGGTCGTCCGTCCGAGCGGGCACGAAGATCCTGCGGGCGTCTACTTCGACGACCTCTCGATCGAAGCGGGCGATTCGGGAGAGGACCCGGTGAACGCCCGCGACGTCACGACCGAAGTCGGCATCTATCACGCGTTCGAGCCGTCGGACACCCTGTTCGACGATTGGGGCAACGGCGTGGACGAACTCGGCACCCCAGACGCGACACTCGTGAACTTCGGCGGCGGCGATCTCTCGGGGAGCGCCACCGACTACGAGCCGGGCGATTCGGTCTCGTTCGCCGGCGGAACGCTCACCGTCGAGGACGACGGCTCGTTCAGCCTCGAGGAACCCACGGAGGTCGGCACGCACGCATTCGAGTACAAGATCGAGAACGAACACGACTCGAGCACCGCGACGGTCGAAATCTGGGTCAGGGACAGTACGCTGTTGGACGCTGATTGCGATCCCAACGAGTTCGACGCGTGGGTCGACGTCTCACCCGGAAACGGGAATCTCGGCTGTATCGATCCCCAGCGGTCCGGGCCGGTCGACCCGAACGGCGAGCAAAGTCCGCCGGTCGGGTCGTACGCGATCGGTGACCGTGGCGGGGACGGATACGACGCAGTGGGTGAGCAGACGGTCCCTGTTCGGGATGGCTATACGTACGAACTTGCGGGATTCGTCGGAACTGAAGCGACCCCGGAGGATAGCTACGTCACGCTCGAAGTCGACTATCTAGACGAAGCGGGGACGGAACTCGGCGTGTCGGAAGGCGACGACGTCGATCTCTCCGAGATGAGATCCGAGGGCACGACCGAGTTCGACGCGTTCTCGGACACGACTGTTCCGCCCGAAGACGCGACCCACGCCACCGTTCGAGTGTTCATCAATAGTGCCGACGAGATGGATCTTGGTGGTGACGCCTACGCACGCGCATACGTCGACGACCTCTCGTTCGAACTGCTCGGCATCTCGCCCGAAGCGAACGACGTCGACGGACTCGAGGTCGGTGTCGACGACACGCTCGCCACATCCCTCCTCGAGGGCCACAGCACCGGCGCGGACGGAGTCAGTCTGTACCGAGTCACGGATTCGAACGAATGGGAACGGCTTCCGACGAGGACGCGCCGTCCGATCCCGGGGAGCCCGAAACCGACGACCCCGGAGCGGAGCGAACCAACGACTCGGCCGACGGTACTGACGACGAAGGCGAAGTCGAGATGGGTGACAGTACTGACGACGACGGCGAAGCCGGGGCGGCCGACGATTCCGACGGCGTTCCAGGATTCGGTGCGGTGGCTGGCCTCGTCGCCCTCTTCGTCACACTCGCCGTCTCGCGTTTGCGATCCGAGACAAGCGAAACCCGACGCTAACGAGGCTGTCGACGGGATGGCGGCCACACCTGCCGCCTGACGATCCAAGCTGTCGACGGGATGGTGGCCCACACTTGTCCGCCCGACGAACGGGTCTCGAGAGATCGGCGATGACGAGCGCGGGACAAGCGTGCGCTTTTCATACCTCAGGCGACGACTGACGCCTATGAGAACGCGCGGGACGTTACGACTGGCGACGCGAGGATCCGCTCTCGCCCGGCGGCAAGCCTCGCTGGTGAAAGGAGCCCTCGAGGATCGACGGTACGAGGTCGAACTCGTCACCGTCGAGACGACGGGCGACCAGATCAGGGACGAACTCATCCACCGGCTCGGAAAGACGGGCGCGTTCGTCCGCGAACTCGACGAACGAGTGCTCGAGGGCGACCTCGACGGTGCGATCCACTCGATGAAGGACATGCCGACCGAACAGCCCGACGAACTCGTCACGGCCGCGGTTCCGGAACGCGGATCGCCGGGCGACGTCCTCGTGACGCCCGACGGATCGACGCTCGAGGAACTCCCCGACGGAGCGACCGTCGGCACCTCGAGTCTGCGCCGGCGCGCACAGGTGCTCGCCGAACGGTCGGATCTCGAAATCGAACCGATTCGGGGCAACGTCGACACCCGCCTCGAGAAGTTGCTCGCGCCCGCGCTACAGGAAGAACACGAGAACCGGAGCGAGGCGGATAGCGAACGAAAAGCGAATACGGGCGACGAGGAGTTCGAACCGGCGTACGACCGAACGGTCGACGAGTGGTTCGACGGCCTCTCGGAACTCGAAAAGCAGGCCCTCGGCCGCGAGGTCGAGACGGGGTACGACGCGCTCGTACTCGCCGAGGCCGGCCTCGAGCGAAGCGGACTCCTCCACGCCGTCGACTACGAGCAACTGCCCACCCGGTCGTTCGTTCCCGCACCGGGCCAGGGCGCCCTCGCCGTGACGGCCGTCGACGGCGAGACGGCGGGCGAAATCCAGAACGCGATCGACCACCCGCGGAGTCGGGTGGAGACGACCGTCGAACGGACGCTCCTCGCGGAACTCGGCGGCGGCTGTATCGCACCGATCGGCATCTACGCCATCCTGCAGGGCGAGTACGTCCACACGCGGGTGAGCGTCTTCGACCGCGACGGCGAGCAGTCAGTGACCGCCACCCGTGACCTTCCAGTCGAACACCACGCGGAGGCGGCCCGCGAGTTCGCCGCTGACCTCGCCGACCGCGGCGCGGCGGAACTGATCGAGGGCGCGCGCGAGGACGCCGGAGACGGCGCGCCCGTCTCCGAAGACGATCAACCGGAGGGAAAGTAACGGGATGACGTCGAACGAGAGGGACACGGACGGCGAATCGGGCCCAAATACGGAGCCCGTCACCGAACCTGGAACGGTTTACCTCGTCGGGAGCGGTCCCGGCGACCCCGAGTTACTGACAGTCAGGGCAACGCGACTGCTCGAGGACGCGGACGTCGTCCTCCACGACAAGCTCCCGGGTCCGAAGATCATCGACGCGCTCCCCGAGGACCGACGCGAGGACGTCGGCAAGCGCGCCGGCGGCGAGCGCACCCCGCAGTCGGAGATCAACGAGCGGCTGGTGGAACTCGCCCGCGAGGGCAACTCCGTGGTACGACTCAAAGGCGGCGACTCGTTCGTCTTCGGCCGCGGCGGCGAGGAAGCTGAGTACCTCGCGGCCCACGAGGTGCCCTTTGAGGTCGTCCCCGCAGTCACCTCGGCGATCGCCGCCCCCGCAGTCGCCGGGATTCCAGTCACACACCGGGATCACGCCTCCTCGGTTTCGTTCGTCACCGGTCACGAGGACCCCACGAAAGAGGAGTCGGCCGTCGACTGGACGGCGCTCGCGGCGACCGGCGGCACGATCGTCGTCCTCATGGGCGTCGGTCGACTCCCCGACTACGCGGCCGCCTTGCGCGAGGCCGGGATGAACCCGGAGACGCCGGTCGCGCTGATCGAACGCGGTACCTGGCCCGGCCAGCAGGTAGCGAACGGCACCCTCGAGACGATCGTCGAGGTTCGCGACGAGGCCGATATCTCGCCGCCGGCGGTGACGGTGATCGGCGACGTCGCCGCCAGCCGCGAGTCGGTACGCGAGTTCCTGCAAAACGAGTATGGCGAGCGCGAGGACGGGGTCTGATCGATGAGCGATAGCCCGACGGTCGCCGTCTTCCGCCCCGACGACGAGCGAATCGACGACGCGATTTCCGTTCTCTCCGACCTCGGCGCCGACCCCGTTCCGGACCCGATGCTCGCGGTCGAGCCGACGGGCGCGAGTCCGCGGATCGACGCCGACTACGCCGTGCTCACCAGCAAGACCGGCGCGGAACTCGTCTCCGCGGCGGGCTGGACGCCCGGCGAGGCGACGGTCTGTGCGATCGGCCCCGCGACGGCCGACGCCCTCCGCGCGGAGGGGTACGCGGTCGACGTCGTCCCCGAGGAGTACACCTCGAGCGGGCTGGTCGAACGGCTCGACTCCGACGTCGACGGGGCACGCCTCGAGGTCGCCAGAAGCGATCACGGGAGTCCGGTGTTGCTCGAGGGCCTCGAGGCCGCCGGCGCGTACGTCCACGAGACGATTCTGTACCGACTGGTTCGACCCGAGGGAAGCGGCGACTCAGCCGAACGCGCCGCGGCCGGCGACCTCGACGCCGTCTGCTTCACCTCGTCGCTGACCGTCGAGCACTTCCTCGAGGCCGCGACAAACCGCGGCGTCCGCGAGGAGGCGCTCGAGGGACTCTCCGACGCCGTCGTGGGGGTCATCGGCGAACCCACGCGGGAGACGGCCGCCGAACACGGCATCGAGGCCGACGTCGTCCCGCCGGAGGCGACGTTCGACGCGCTGGCGAGGGCCGTCTGCGAGCGGTTGGACGCCTGATACGGTTTGCTGTAACGATTTACCGGTGCGACCGCAGGACGGATCGCGGTCGCACCGGAAATGACTGACAGCAGACCGTATGATACGGACTGCGATGAGTCGGCCCCTGTCGGCCCAAAACGGCGGGCGACCGACCAGCAATCAGTCATCGCGGACCGTACGAGCCGACGATCAGCGTCGGCGCCCGCCCGAACGCTCGAGATCGGGTCGGCGCTCAGCCGCTCACTCGAGCAGTCGAAACGCCACCAGCGCCGGCAGTGCGAAGCCGAACGCGTTGACCGCACCATGCCAGCGGACCATCTCCGGAATCGTGACGAGCGCGGCGGTACCGGGGAGCGAGGAGTAAGAAAACGCGAGCGCGAACGTCATCCCAGTACACAGCGAGAGCGACGCGACGAGGAGGAGAACGCCCGGTATCCGCGGAGCGACGGGAACGACGCCGCGGATCGTGACGCCCGCGAAACAGACGACGCCGGCGACGAACGGGACGACCGCGACGAACTCGAGGAGCGGGGAGACAGTAATGCCGACCGCGACGGCGAGGATGCCGACGACGACCGCGACCGTCGAGGCGGCCGCCGCGCGTCCGGCGAGCGTCGGAGGGAACTCCCGGTCGTCCGCGACGACTCGAGCCACCAGGCCGACGACGAGCGGGAGGACGAAGCCCGCGTAGTGAAAGTGGACCGCAGTCAGGAGGACGATGATCGGCGCGAAGCCGACCGAGACGCCGGCGACGGAGAGCAAGAGCGCGACCGGGGCGACGGGAACGTACAGAAGCGCGGCGTCGACGGCGAGCGCCGGCAGTGGTCCGACGCCTCGAGAGCGGAGATTTCGAACTCCGAGGACCGCCAGGATGGCGGTGACGGCGAGCCACGGAACCACCAGCGCGACCGCCGCGAGCGATTCCCGGGGCAAGGCCATCGCGGCGACGGCCGCCGTTGCCGCAGGAAACTGTCCGACGACGGCGAGCGGATAGAGACGCGGGGTCCGGCCACCGCTCGAGTGGCGGGCCGGTCCCCGGTGTTCGCGCGGAACGAGGCCGATCCCGAGCGGGACGAGGACGAACGTCGCGAGCGCGACGTACAGTTCGACGGGCGACAGCGCGATCCACCCGGCACCCGGCGCCGAGACGGCGACGAGCGCGAGCCAGACGACCGCCCCGAGGACGGCGCTCAGATCGGTCACACGCCGTCCGGCGAGACGCGGCGTCGAAACGCCCACCTCGGGAGCCGGGGTCGCCGCTCGAGTCGCCGTCTCGAGGTCGGTCACCCCCGCTCACCTGGCAGTTCGACGTCGGCCAGCGGCGGCCGGCTCGCCGACCCGTCGTCGACGGATCGGAAGTCGTTCTGAAACGACCCCTCGTAGCCGAATATGGACCCAACGAGCGGGTTCTCGATGTCGGCCTCGACCCGGAAGCACTCGGTCTCGTCGTCGTACCAGTCAGTGAGGCGTCCTCGAGCCGAAAGTGGTCCCGGAAGCGCGAGAGAACGCCCCCCGACGCGGAGATACTGGGTCCCGATCGAGAGCGCGAGCGCGCCGTCTTCGGCGTCGGCGTAGAGATCGGCGGCGACGTGTCCGCGCGTGCCGAAGAGATCGACGATGCAGTCGCGGGCGGGGTTCCACCGGAGCGTGTCGACGAACGTCCGCGGCGGCGACGTGTCGAACCGTCGCTCGAGGCGAAGCGCCTCGTTCCCGTTTCCGTCGACGAACGGCTCCGTGACGACCGAAAATCGGACGTCGGTCCCGCCCTCGGGGAAGAGAAAGTCGTCTATCGTGGCGAGCCACAGGACCGGCAGTGCGAGGGGGCTTCGCGTGAGTTCGTCCATTCGGCCGACGCCGACCGCCTCGCGGCCGCCCGCGACCTCGAGGCCGTAGCGGTCCCGAACCTGCGGGTGAAGCGTCGACCAATCCTCGCCGACCGCGCGTTCGAACAGTCCCGTCACGGACCCACCTCCGGATCCCGATCGGGGCGGTCGCGGCTTGCTCGCCGCTCCCGGTTTGCACTCACCGCTTGCTTCGCACTCCCTTCGCGCGTCGCACGCTCGTCGGAGGCGCCCGCACGGATCTCCGCCTCGCTCGGCACGTCGGCCGAGAACCGTCGGAGCGACTCCGGGTCGACGTCGAACGCCGCCAGCGCGTCGTCGTCCGTCGTGTTCTCGAGTGAGAGAGCACGGTACTGGTCCCTGCCGAGGGGAATCCAGGGGAGCGGATCGGCCAGCGCCGCGAGGGCGCCGGTCAAGAACATCGGAATCGGGACGACGACGCCGTCGCGGACGCGCGTCACGACCTCCGCCAGCGTGAGCGCCTCGGGGCCGCCGATCTCGTAGGCGTTCCCGACGTGGCGGTCGTCCGCGAGGCCGTCGGCGATCAGCGGCGTTAGCTCCTCGACCCAGATCGGTTGCAAGAGCGTCCGACCGCCGCCTGGGAGGACGATTATGGGGGTCGGAGCCAGCCGCTCGAGAAACGCCACGAACGCACAGCCGTCGCCGAACACGACCGACGGGCGGTAGATCACCCACTCGAGGGAGGATTCGCGGACGACCCGCTCGGCCCGCCGTTTCGCCCGGAAGTACGCCGTCTCGACGCCCGACTCGACGCCCAGCCCGCTCAACTGGACGAACCGCCGAACGCCGGTTCGTTCGCTCGCCTCCACGAGGTGGCGCGTCCCGTCCGCGTGGACCGACTCGTGACTTCGCCCTCGCGACTGGACGTGGGACGGAAGCGCCACGAGGTTCACGACGGCGTCGTGGCCGTCGACGACGGCCTCGAGGTCCGGTTCGGTAACGTCGACGGCGACCGGTTCGACGCCGGCCGGCAGTTCGGCCGGGTCGGGTGATCGCGAAGCCGCGGTTACGTCGTGGCCCTGGTCGACCAGAACGCGACACAGCGATCGGCCGACGAACCCCGAACCGCCCGCGACGAAGACGTCCATACCGAACTGTTCGGACAGGAGGACATAACGGTACTGCCGGACGGGGCGGCGGTTCGTCGGCCGATCGTGAGTCCGGAGTCGTCGGACCGGAGGTTTATCCCCCATGACGACCCACAGTCGACCGATGCACCGATGACCGGACCGGTCCCCGAACTCGCGGAGCGAGCGACCGCGTGCGCCGAACGCCTCCACGAGGCCGATCGCGTCCTCCTCGCATCCCACATCGACGCCGACGGACTGACGAGCGCCGCGATCGCGACGCGGGCACTCGAGCGCGCGGAGATTCCGTTCGAAGTCGTCTTCGAGAAGCAATTGGACGAGGACGCCATCGCCGATATCGCGGCGACCGACTACGAGACGGTCCTCTTTACGGACTTCGGGAGCGGGCAACTGGACGTCATCGGCGAGTGCGAGGACGAGGGCGCTTTCACACCGATCATCGCGGACCACCACCAGCCGGCCGACCGGGACACCGAATACCACCTCAACCCCTTGCTGTTCGGGATCAACGGCGCCTCGGAGCTCTCGGGTGCCGGCGCGAGCTACGTCCTTGCGCGAGCGCTGGCGGCGGTTGCGGACGGCAAAGCGGACCGAGAGCGAGCAGACGGTTCTGACCGTGCAGTGACGACCGACGGCGGCGCCGCCGTGGATGCTAGTTCGACCGCGCTCGCGGCTCGAGCGGACAACCGCGACCTCGCCGCGCTCGCCGTCGTCGGCGCCGTCGGCGACATGCAGGCTTCGAGCGGCGAGCTCCACGGCGCGAACGCGAAGATCGTCGAGGAGGGCGTCGACGCCGGCGTCCTCGAGACCGGGACCGACCTCGCGCTGTACGGAAAACAGACCCGTCCGCTCCCGAAGCTACTCGAGTACGCCACCGACGTCCGCATTCCAGGTATTTCGAACGACGAGGGCGGCGCGCTCCGGTTTCTCGACGACCTCGACCTCGAGTTGAAACGCGACGGCGAGTGGCGCCGGTGGGCCGGCCTCACGAACGACGAGAAACAGACCGTCGCGAGCGCGCTCGTCAGGCGAGCCGTCGAGTCAGGCGTTCCCGCGGGAAAGATCGACGACCTCGTCGGGACCGCGTACGTCCTCTCGGACGAGCCAGTGGGCTCGGAGCTTCGTGATGCGAGCGAGTTCTCGACGCTACTGAACGCGACCGCCCGCTACGACCGAGCGGACGTCGGCCTCGGCGTCTGTCTGGGCGATCGCGAGGGGGCGCTCGAACGCGCCCGGAAACTGCTTCGGGATCACCGTCGGAACCTCTCGTCGGGGATCGACCTCGTCACCCGCGAGGGCGTCACCGTCGAGGAACACGTCCAGTGGTTCCACGCCGGCGATCGGATCCGCGAAACAATCGTCGGTATCGTCGCCGGGATGGCGATGGGCAACGACGGCATCAGCCGGTCGAAGCCGATTCTCGCCTTCGCGGAGAAGACGGACGACGGCGGCGCAGACGACGTCGAAACCAAGGTCTCCGCACGCGGTACGCACAGGCTGGTCCGTCGCGGTCTCGACCTCTCGGTGGTCGTAGGCGAGGCCTCTCGAGCCGTCGGCGGCGACGGCGGCGGTCACGACGTCGCGGCCGGAGCGACCGTTCCGCGCGGGAAGGAAGCGGAGTTCGTCGAACTGGCGGACGAACTCGTCGGCGACCAGCTATCCTGATCGGTCCATCGAACCCGGCACCGTCGGAACGAGCGGCGTGCGAGACGTGAGGAGATACGCCGACTTCCTGATCGCACCCTTCGCATACTGGACGGAGCTCTTGTGGACGGGCGTGCGCTTGCCGCGGATCTGAGTGCGGCCCTCGAGGATCGCCTCGACGAGGTCGTCGCCGTCGATCTCCGCTTTGGAGGCCCGTCCATTCTCGGGTGTCACGAGAATCTCGGTGTAGGCTTTGCCGACGTTCGGCAGGTAGTGGGCGTCGCTCGCACCGATCTCCGGATACCCGCGCCGGCGGGCGAACGTCCGTGCACGGCGATTGCGGTAGCCGGTAAAGAGCATCGAATTGTAGGTCTCGATCGCGTCCGCGTCTGTAATGTGTCGTTTCCGGACGCCGTGGCGGCTTCGCTGAAACGGATGTGGAACGATGGCGATCCCGCCGAGTTCGCGGACGGTCGCGACGGTCTCGTCGAACGGAAGTCCGGGATCGGGCCGCGTCTCGACGCCGATCGCAAGCAAGTGGCCGTGACGCGTCGACACCTCGACGCCCGGAATACCGATCAGCCCGTACTCCGGCGCGAGTGACGCGGCGCGAAGCGACTCGCCGATCTCGTCGTGGTCGGTGATGACGACGCCGTCGAGGTCGATGTCCGCCGCGTGCTCGAGAACGAGTTCGATCGGTTCACGGCCGTCGTAGGAATCGTCGGAGTGAACGTGAAAGTCGATAGCGAAAGGGATTGGCGTCGTCATAGGATTCCGCCGGTCAGTGCCAACAATAGCCCGTTGGTCAGCATAAACACTGTGTTGTCCGTGGTGACACGCGCCGGGCAGTTCGATATAGCACCATGTAGTATATTCTCATGAGCACACCCGATGTCTGAACTCGGACGATCCGTCGGGAGACGCCCGTTGGAAGGTCTCGAGTGCAAGCGACCGGTCGCCTCGAGGCCCACAAACGAGAAACGAGTGATACGGTTTACTGTAAGTCATTTCCGGCGCAACCGCCGCCCGAGTCGCGGTTGCGCCGGTAAATCGTTACAGTAATCCGTATGAGACCACCCACTGCAGTTCGATCGGACTGATGGAAAGCCCGGCGAGAGCCAGCCGCCAAACGCTGGTGGAAAATGCAATTATCGACGCGCCCGCGTGGATTCGATCACGACGAATCGACGCCGACCACAAGGGATCGAACGGAATCGATTCGAACGACGATCCGTCGATACCCGAGCGAAACGCTCGGTCGAAGACCACCTGGTGTGTCGAGAAGAAGGTGGTCCAATACGGACACGAACCAGACTCGAGAGCGCACGGACAATATCGTAACAACTGAAACTGTTCTTCTCGCTCACACTCGAGCGGCAGACACGAGCGAGTTGGTCGCTGATTCGCGAGCAACGGAGGAAATCGACGACGATAGCATGACCGACCAATTCAGGGACGAGTTCGGACCGAAGTCGAGCTTCGACGAAACGATCCGCCGCGAGACGAACGCCGCCAACCAGCTCCGGGACACTCACACCTCTGACCTTCGCCACGCCGGGACCGTTCGGGAATATCCGCCGACAGTCGCTTCGAGAGTGACGACGACGGCGGTTCGACGCAGAAGTGGTAGAACGGAAAGCGAACGCAATAAATCGTATTTCGATATACTCAATGAGGTAGATTCCGATAACACAGTTTCGGAGGATACGATACTTCTCCCTCGAGCATCGCCTGATCGTTCGGAGTTCCCGAAACTGTGCCCGTGGATCACCCACCACTGTCCAGGAGAGACGATGTTTGCCATATTTTGTGGGCCAAGCGGCATCTCGGAGCGTAGCCACTCCTCCCGAAGCGGGTGCGACCGTCTCCTGGTAGCCAATCGTCCGTGTGAGATCCGAGAACACTACTTCGACGCACCCACCGGCTGTCAGCACGGCGTCTCGTCCATCCCGATCTCGAGGATACACGAAGGAGAAACCCGTACCCGGTATCTCTCGGTATAGGCGGTCAGTGGCTCCTCTGTTGGCCAGTAAGAACGAGTCGATCTAACCGCTCTGCTCTCGCTATCCAAAATCTCTTCTCGAGAGCGGTAGAATAAAAATTCATTACGAGAAGAGATATCTATGCGCTACGAGAACCCCATACTCCCGGGATTTCATCCAGATCCCACTATCTGCCGAGTCGGTGAAACCTTCTACCTCGCTACGAGCTCCTTCGAGTACTTCCCTGGCGTCCCGCTCTATCGAAGCGAGAACCTCGTCGACTGGGAACCCATCGGTCACGCACTCACTCGCGAGTCGCAACTCGACGTACGAAACGTCGGCCCGTCCGGTGGCATCTTTGCACCCACCCTCCGGCACAACGACGGGACCTTCTACCTCGTCACGACGAACGTCAGCGGCGACGGCAACTTCTTCGTCACCGCCGAGGACCCAGCAGGTGAGTGGTCTGACCCGACGTATGTGGACGCACCAGGGTTCGATCCCGACCTCTTTTTCGACGGCGACGGCACCTGCTACTTCACGTGTCACGACGAAGACACCGAGAATCCGATCCGTATAGCCGAACTCGACGTCGAGACCGGCGAACTCGGCGAACCGAAGACGATCTGGACCGGCTTCCGTGACCCGTACGTCGAGGCCCCACACATCGTCGAACGAGACGGAACGTATCACCTGCTCCTCGCCGAAGGAGGGACCCACGCGGGTCACATGGTCGTGGCGGCGCGTGCCGACCATCCGACGGGTCCGTACGAGGGGTGTCCGGACAATCCCGTCCTGACACACTGGGGTCGTCCACGAGCGGATATCCGTGCCGTCGGCCACGCCGACATCGTCGCGGACGACAACAGGAACTGGTGGCTCGTCTGTCTCGGCATCCGCCAGCGTGGCCCGTGGCCGAGATACCACCATCTCGGTCGAGAGACGTTCCTCGCACCCCTCTCGTGGGAGGACGGCTGGCCGGTAGTCAACGGCGGTGAGCCGCTCGAGGCCGAGATGGAGGCGTCCCTCCCCGGCGAACGCCAGACAAAACCGAACACGCTCGAGTACACCGAAACCACGTTCGCGGACGGGTTGGACGTCGAGTGGCAGTTCCGCCGCAACCCAGATTACGAACGCTATCAGACAGGGGCAGAAGGGCTCCGCCTCCGCGGCGGTCCAGAAACCCTCGACGAATCCGGTTCGACCTTCGTCGGCCGTCGGCAGACAGCCTTCGACTGCCGGGCTGAACTGTCACTGTCCTTCGATCCAGACAACGGCGAGGAGGCCGGCCTCGCGGTGGTAGCCAACGAACGGCACCACTATCAACTCGGTGTGATCCGGCGGGACGGGCAGCGAGAAGCCGTCGTCCGCCTCCGTATTGGAGACGCGACGGACGTGGTCGGACGAACCCCGGTTGGGGCATCGACCGACCTGGCTGTAGTGGCCGACACCGACGACTACCGCTTTCGCGTAGACGGCGACAAACTCGCATCGGCGGCGACCCGCTACCTCTCGACGGAGGTAGCGACCGGCTTTACGGGCGTCTTCCTCGGTCCCTACGCGACTGGGAACGGAACCACGTGCGAGACGGATGCGGTGATCGAACGTTTCGTTTACGAATCCTGAAACGTTCACCTGGAGCTGGAGACTGCGCTCACACGATACCGCTCACCAGCCCTCGTCTCGAAGACCAGCACGCCATCGTCGCAGTGTGCGTCTACCGAACCACCGTCGGACGCCTCGACTGCGAGGTCAGGCGTCGCCCGCACGCGACAGCGCACTCCGGACCCCGACTGGATGGTCGCGCTGTCCAGACTCCCGTCCGACCACTCGAGATCGACTTCGAAATTACCTCGAGCACGCAGTCCCGAGACCGATCCCTCGGTCCACGTGTCGGGGAGTGCGGGGAGGAGACGGATCTCGTCGCCGTGACTTCCTAGCAGCATCTCGACGACACCCGCGGTGGCACCGAAGTTCCCGTCGATCTGGAACGGCGGATGGAGGTCGAACAGGTTCGGCGCCGTCGAGTCCGTGAGCAACGTCTCGACCCACTCGTGGGCCCGCTCGCCGTCTTCCAGGCGGGCGAACTGGTTGACCAGCCACGCGGCGCTCCAGCCGGTGTGACCCCCGCCGTGCTCGAGTCGTCGCTCCAGTGACGTTCGGACCGCATCGGCGAGTTCCGGCGTCTCCCGTGGCGTGATCTGGTCGCTCGGGTGCGCGCCGTAGAGGTGGGAGATATGGCGGTGCCCCGGGTCAGCCTCGTCGTAGTCTTCGATCCACTCCTGTAACTGGCCGTGTTCACCCACCTGTATCGGAGGAAGGCGCTCGGTAGCGGCGACCAGATCCTCGTGGAACTCGCCCGTGATATCCAGTACGTCCGCGGCGGCGACACAGTGATCGAAGCAGTCGCGAGTGAGTTGTACGTCCATAGTCGGCGCGTAGGTGACCGTCGCCTCCTGTCCGTCGTCGGTGACGTAGGTGTTCTCGGGCGAGATCGAGGGCGCGGTCACCAGCCAGTCTTCCGCGGGGTGTTCGACGAGGAAATCTAGGAGGAACGCCGCTGCGTCCCGCAGGATGGGGTATGCCGTCTCGCGGAGGAACGTCTCGTCGCGGGTGAAGGCGTAGTGGTCCCACACCAGTCCGGAGAGCCACGCCGCGCCCATCGGCCAGAGCCCCCACTGTGCGCCGTCGACGGGCGCCACGTTTCGCCAGAGGTCCGAGTTGTGGTGAACGGTAAAGCCATCACAGCCGTAGTGGGCCTCGGCAACGCGCCGGCCGGGGTCGCGCAACTCGTCGACGAAGTCGTACACCGGGGCCGCACACTCCGCGAGGTTCGCCTGCAGCGCCGGCCAGTAGTTCATCTCGAGGTTGATGTTCAGCGTGTAGCCGCTGTTCCACGGTGGGTCGAATTCGTCGTTCCAGACCCCCTGGAGGTTCGCGGGCTCGGTCCCGGGTCGGGAACTCGCCAGCAGGAGATAGCGCCCGAACTGGGCGTACAGCGCTACGAGGTGCGGATCGTCGGCACCCTCAGACATCCGGTCGAGACGCTCGTCCGTCGGCCGGTCGACGGGCTCGCCCAGGTCCAGTTCCACGCGGTCGAACAGGGTGCGGTGGTCGGCGACGTGTGCGCGCCACACGTCGTCGTAGGGCCGGCCCGCAATGGTGTTCAGGACGTCCTCGCAGGTCGCGGTCGGATCCGCCGTCTCGTGGCTCGTACACCCGGTCAACACGACCGTCGCGTCGTTGGCACCCGTGACTTCGAGGCCGGCAGCTGCCGCACCCGGTGCGTCCGCACCCGTCACACGCTCGAGCACTCCCTCGGGCGCGTTCACGCGGCCCTGTGCTTCGAAGCGCAGTCCCCAGCCGCCCGCACCGCGGTCGTCGGTCGGCGTATCGGTGACCGAACCACGGAGGGAAAGCGTGTCGTCCTGGACAGCCGCTCGCGCACCCCGCTCACGATCGAGGCCGACCGTCACGTCCACGTCGTCCTGACCGTCGGCAGTGAGTCGGACCACCATCACGTCATCCGGCGCCGAGACGAAGTACTCGCGAGTGTAGGTCGTCCCCTCGTGGTCGTAGCGGACGCGCACGAGACCCGCCGACAGGTCGAGTTCGCGTCGATAGTCGGTGACGTCGTCGTGGCCCACGTCGAGAACGAGATTGCCGAAGGGCTGGTAGGGGCGCAGGCGGATCGGGTCACCCATCAGTTTCTCCTCGGCGAGCGCCTGTGCCTGCTCGACGTCGCCGTCGAAGAGGTGCTGTCGTATCTCCTCGAGATGCTCCCCTGCGACCGGGTTCGTCCGGTTTTCGTGACCACCTGCCCACAGCGTGTCGGCGTTGAACTGGATCCGGTCGACGCCAGGGCCTCCGAAGACCATCGCGCCGAGACGACCGTTACCGATGGGGAGCGCTTCGAGCCACTCCGCGGCCGGCGAGTCGTACCATGTCGTGGTCTGCGAGTCGAAGGCACCAGGCATGGTTCCAGATTGCGGACTTGCCGGTTAAAACTGGGCCTTCCGAAGAGGGTCGTTGTTTGTTACCCATAACGGTTGTGGGAATCTCGACCATCCGAAGCCACGAGTCGGTGATGGGCTTCGAGGGGGGCGAGAACGACGACGGACCGACCGACCCGCAGTCCCGGAACCGAACGCCCGCATCAATCGTTAGGTTGGCCTAAAATCCACCACCTTTATATCGTTTTAGGTTAGCCTAAAGGATAGAGAGAGCGATCGAACTCGAGCAGCCCGACAGGGCCGATTGCTCGAGCAGGCGCCCACGGAGAAGAGGAGAGTACGCATGGTCGGAACGACACTCAGAGAGATTCGAAGCCGCATCGAACAGTTGACGGTCGACGACGGGCGATACGCCGTCGTCTGTGCCCGGTCCGGAGAACAACCCGTTCCGGTCGTCGGAGAGCGATTCGCAACCCGTGGCGACGCCGCGAAAGCGGCACAGGCGACGGAACGGTATCGGGACGCCCTCCGTCGGTACGATCCACAGCTTTCGTTCTACGATCCGATCGTTACTGAACGACAGACCGGAGAGGCGACCGAGGCAAAGACACCCCGGGAGCGTCGGGACAGCCGGTCGACGAACTCCGAGACGGGCGTTCGTGACCGACGGAACGAGTCGCTCATGGAGTTCTGTCACGACGTCTCCGGGGCGGTCTTCGAGTCGCTGTCGGCTCGAGACCACGGCGACGTCGAGCGAACGATCATGGACACCTACCTGGCGGCGGCCGAAACCGTCGCCGACCGAGACCTGCTCTGTCTGGTGTTACTCGAGACGATGGCGACGGAACTCGAACGACAGCTCTCCGTCACGGAACGCGACGAACTCGTGCGCGAAGCGGCGAGGCACCTGGCGCCCGCCCCGCCCTCTTCGGATCCGATCGTCGAGAGCCTCGAGTATCTCTCGTCGCTCTCGCTCGTCGCCGGATTCGGCAGTACTCGATACCCGATCCCCGAGACAGGTGAAGATGCGTGGATCGTCTACGTCCACGGATACGCAGTCGACAGTAGCGGACGGACGTTTCCGACGCTTCCATTCGGCGTCGACCTGTTGCGTCGAGTGGACGAACCGTCGTCAACGTTCGGCGTGACCGAGGCTAACGCGCTCGGAGACGGCAACTGGCGGCTCGTATTGACCGCACAATCCACGGCCACGGGCGGCCTCGTCTGCGCCCGTGAACACAGATGACGACGATCGCGGATCGGGCGAGAGAGCGCGTCTCGAGCGAGGCGGAGGCAGTCGAACGGCGACTCGAGGCGATCGAGACGTTCGAGCGACGGGTTCGGGATATTCCGGTCGATCAGCCTAACGTAAGCGCCTCGCGGGCGACAAACGGGATGGTTCCGACCCTCGTCCGGGAGACAACGCCAGCCGGTAGGGCCGGCGACACGACCGACCGTTGTGCCGTCGTCCGACGCGAGTTCGCTCGAACGATCGAGCCACACAGCACCGCCGACATCGGTCACGAGGAGACGCTCGTCGAGACGATCGCGGCGGAGTTTACCGACGACGTCGCGCTCGCACTCACAACCGGGGGCGAGTGGACGCAATCGGTCAAAACCGCGGTTCTCGAGAGGACAGCAGAACGGCGGTCCGAAGCGGACGGAATGCGAACGGCTCTCGAAGCCGAACGGCAGTCGGTGCGAAACGCGATCGACGTCGTCGACGACGTGACCGAGATCCTCTTGTCGGTCACAGAGGGGTCGCTTCTCGACTGGGGGTTCGACCGTCTCAGGAAGAAACACGAACGCCTCGAGACCGCCCACGAGCGCCTGGAGTCGCTCCTCGAAACGCGTCAGCGTACGCTCTCCGAAACGGCCAACCGATACCGGAAAGGAGGACACCGCCACCGATCGATCGTCGAATACCTGTATGCGGAGTTTCGGGTCACCTATCCGATCGTTTCGATCGCGACGCGGTTGTGTAGACTCTGCAGACAATGTCAGCGAACGCTCCGGGATCAACTCACGAGACGGGTTTGACGGTCGGCACTCACGGGACGGTTCACCGAAGTAGCACTCACGAGTCGGTTCACGGAGCCGTCGTGTCCATGGATTCAGGGACGAAACACGTGAGTGAAACCCGATCGAGAACGCGTTGAACTTCGATCGGGTCCGCCGCGTCGCTGACGACGTCGTGAACGCAGTGCATGCACTCGAGGAGCCCGTCGACGGCCGCTCGGCGGGTCGATACGTGTCCGATCGTCTCCGAAATCGTCCGGTCTGCAAGCGAGTATCGGTAGCGAAGTTTCCAGCACCGGCAGATTCCGAGACTGGGATGGGATCTGTCGGCGGCGGTGACGTCGGCGATGAGTTCGATCGGTGGACGGCTGTGACGATAGGCGAATCGATCGTCACGGAGTTCCGTCGGCCCCCATCCCGGCGGCAGTTCCTCTCTTGGGATGGGGTGTTGATCCGTCGGCATAGGTGAGCTATCGATGGTGACTCGGGTGGCAGTTCCGCTTGCGCACGCATCCACCGTATGTAGGAGGTGCCTACCGGTTACACTGGGAAGAACGTCAACCGAAACGACGTGATCCCGATGTCGGAGCCGATCGTCCGACTTTTGTCGGTGCTGACCGACTGATCGGATATGACCGACTTCGATCCGGAACAGTTCGAAGACAAGTACGCAAACTACTTTCCCGAGCTCCAGCAGGCGTACAAAAACGCGTTCAACCGGATGAACGACCGATACGACTCGGAACTCGTCCACGCGATCGACCAGCAGGTGCTAAACGAGAGCGAGCCCTTCTACGAGGGAGACGGCGAGTTCCGAATCGAACTTCCGGAAGAGCCGTACGACCGCCTCTCAGGAGTACTCGTCGAGAAAGACCGGTTCGAGGAGGTCCTCGAGCGACACGTCGAAGAGATCGAAACCGAACTTCGGCGCGTCTTCGGTTTCGCCTGAGAACGACCGTACCGAGTGACACGCGGATCGCACAGCCCGCTGGTCGGCTGATCGCACAGCCCGCTGGTCGTCCTCTGTTCGCCGCTGCGGTTCTCGCGTCACCCGAATCGCGCATCCGTCCTGTGACTACGCCACAGCCGATCGACAGCAGTTCGTCCGAACCGAATCGAACACCTGGGACGGAAGGTTTAGGGGCTCGGCCCCCCAACGGTCGCCCATGAGTACCGAAACCCAAAACGACGGAGACGACCTCGAAGAGCGCGTCACGAACTTCCTCCGTCGAAACTTTCCGCAGATCCAGATGCACGGCGGCAGCGCGGCGATTCAGGATCTCGATCGCGAGAGTGGAGAGGTCACCATCGCCCTCGGCGGTGCCTGTAGCGGCTGTGGTATCTCGCCGATGACGATTCAGGCGATCAAGAGCCGGATGGTCAAGGAGATTCCCGAGATCGAGCAGGTCAACGCCCACACCGGTATGGACGGCGGTGGCGACGACATGGGTGGCATGAGTCCGTCGTTCCCCGGCGAAACCGTCGACGACGGCGAAGCCGACGAAGGACCGGAAGCACCGTTCTGAACGGCTTCGAAGCTGTTGACGTTCGTTTTGCGTTTTTGTCGACATCACACCGAGTGGATGCGCCTCGAGCGCACGACGGTACACCGGAAACCGGAGCGACCGCCAGCGCCGATTGCGGTTCGAGTGAACGTCACCGACGGTTATCGGAGATCCGATCCCCGTTCCCACGTCTCGACCAGTGACGTAAGCGCCCGGTTCGTCGGAACCTCGATGCCCAGTTCGGCCGCCCGGTCGACCACGTAGCCGTTGATGGCGTCGATCTCGGTTCGTTTTCCGGCGCGGACATCCTGGCGCATCGAGGAGGTGTTCGCCGCGGTATCCGCGGCGACGTCTTCCATCGCCGCGAGCGCCTCCCGGTTCGTGAGGGAGACGTCACACGCTCGAGCGACGCGCGCCGTCTCGCGGGTCGCCGCGCGGGCGAGGTCGTTCGACGGCCCTTCGAGGACGGCCCCGTTGTCGACGTCCGAAAGCGCCGTGACCGGGTTGATCCCGGCGTTGACCGCCAGTTTCTCCCACAGTCGGCGAGGCATGTCGTCGACGACGGTCGTCTCGAGGCCGGCCACGGCGAACGCCTCGCCGACTCGATCGGCGAGTTTGGACGAACCGCCGTCTCGCGGGCCGAAGACCACGTCTCCGAGCCCCGTACACGCCACGACGCCCGGCTCACGGAGAATTGCACCGTACGTCGCCGTGCCGGCGAGCACCGGTGCCTCGAGTCGGTTCGCGAGCGTCTCTTCGTTTCCCATTCCGTTCTGGAGCGAGCAGACGGCGTCGAACGAGCCGGTCGCGAGCGCGGCGGCGGCCGACGCGGTGTCGGACGTTTTGACGGTGACGATCGCGAGATCCGCCTCGAGCGCCCGCCCGTCGGTCGTCGCGGTGGGAGCGACGTGGGTCTCGAGTTCACCCGTGATCCGGAGGCCGGACTCCCGGACGGCGTCGACGTGGGACTGGCGACCGACGAGCCTCACGTCGTTGGTTCGGTCGCTGGCCAGGATTCCGCCGACGAGGCTTCCGAGGCTTCCGGCGCCGAAGACGACGATCTCCATCCGTGACTCGCAGTGAGAAAGGCGGAGTAAAAACGATTTCCGTCTGCCCGCAATCAGTCTTCGGTCCAGTAGTAGAGGCTTTCCCGACCGGTTTCACAGGATGGACAGCTATCGGGGAGCTCACGGTCGAGTTTTCCCATCTCGCCGCACTCGAGACAGCGCCACATCAGGTGGGCCTCGCCAAACTCGTGGCCCGATCGGACGTGTTCGACGCTCATCCCCTCGAGGCCATCCCGGAGCGTGACGTAGAACCCCTCCTCGTCGAAGCCGCGGATACGACCGATCTGTCTGCCGTCCTCGGTGTACACTTCCGTCCCGAAGCCGAATCGCGGTCGTTTTTCTTCGGACGCCATAGGAAACCCGACGCGTCGGAGGGATATAAAAGGAAGACGATGGTTAGCAGGCGTGAGCGTACAGAATACGGATGGGTTCCGAACGGACGTCGTTTCCCTCGTAAACCACTATGCGCGATATTGATTCGAACCGGGTGAGTGGCGAGGGCAGATCAACCACACACGGGATTGAAGGTCGGATTAAGCTGTGTTGGTAGGCGTGTGATCAGAGATCCACGTGTCAACTCGTGTCGTCGTTTCGCCGATCGTTGCGTCAGTCGTATCGACGACTGTGAACTCCTCGTCTGTGGTATTCTTGAACCACTGGTTGAACGCTACTTGGTCGTCGATGTCGGACTGATCCATCTCGAACTCGCCGGGGTGTCGTCCTGGGGAACGAGCCTCTAGTCGGCGCGCTTGCTCGTCGTCGTCACAGACGAGTGTGAGATAGTGGATCTCCGAGAAACACTCGTGTTGAGGGTGTGCTTCGATGCTCGCAGGAACGCCGAGTCCCGCACCGAACAGAACCGGAGGACGCTTCGACTGGGCAATATCTCGACAGAGACGAAGCCACGTTCGAACGTACCAATCGATTTCGTCCCAGAATTCCTCACGCCACACGACGTCCGAATCGAGGAGTACGACATCGTCGCGCGTCCCGCGAAGTTCACGGAGTACCGCTGACTTCCCGGTCCCACCCGCTCCACTGACGATCAGAAGCGGCTCCTGGTGGATCGATTGGTCGTGCCCACAGTCCGGACAGACGACCACGGATTCCGCCGAATCGACGGTCATATCGAGGTGGACCGCTCCACAACCGGGGCATTCATCGAACATACCTACGAGTTCTCACCCAGGCACCATAACATTTATTACCTGACTGAGCACCCACTCAGTATGGGCGGCGAAGACGTCGATCACGGGACGGGCGTACCTGACAGCGAAATTATTTGGGCGGTCATGCAGGCGCTGTCGAAACACGGCTATGCAGACCTCACAACGAAGAAAATCGCCGCAGAGTACTCGAGAGGAGAGTCAGCACTCTACTATCATTACGACTCGAAAGACGCGCTCATCTGTGCGTTTCTCGATTCGTCGATCGATTGGTTCGACGAACAACTCGAGATGATCGACGCGAAAACTCCAGAAGATCGACTGTACGAAGCCTGTGGTATTCTTCTCGGAGATGTACTCGACTCGGCGGAATACGGCGAATACGAGGGACTGTACATCGCCCTCGCGGAGCTGACGGCTCATGCACCGCACAACGAAGCATTTCGGGAACGGTTAGTCGGCCATCAACAGTCAGTTATCGATACTCTCGCCGAAATAATCGCCGACGGTATCGATGCTGGAACGTTCAAAGACGTCGAACCCGAGGCGGCAGCTGCGTTTCTCGTCGTTAGTTGTGATGCCGTGATCGACCACGCAGTACTGCTGGGGATGGACGACGTCGCGTCGGTGATTCGAGAGCAACTGTTCGCGTTCATCCGAACGAATCTGTCGAAAGCCGACCCAGTCGACTGAATTCGATGGTGGCCAGAAAACGAATGAGAAGCAGACGACGGCGGATCGGGTCGCCACGCGCTACATGAAGTCCTCGATCCCGCTTTGCTTGTTCTTGTCGTTTTCGAAGACACTCTCGAGGGATTTCTCGAGCACCTCCAGACGCTGTTTCGTGTAGTCGCGGCAGTCGTACTCCTCGGCAACCTGGATCGCCGTCTGCATGTACTTGTTCACCGAGCCCTTGTGGACGGTGAGGTTGACCCGGCCGCCACACTCGCGACAGTCGCCGGTCAGGGGCATCCGGCGGAACTTCTCGCCGCAGTCGAGACACCGCGTTTCCTGGCGGGAGAACGCCCGCAGGTTCCCGATGAGGTCCGGCAGGAAGTGGTACTCGATGACCCGCTCTGCGACGTCGGTCTCGTCGACCGCCTCGAGCTTTCTCGAGAGCTCGAGCTGGGCGTCCATCTTATCCATCATCGAACCCAGCGTCTTGTACGCCGAGAGGTCCGGCCCCATCGCGATGTCGGTCGTGTCGTGGGTGTGAGAAAAGCCGGTGTACTCGCCGTCGGTGCCGAGGGTGTCCTCGGCGATCCGGACGTCGACCTCGCCAGGGTCGGCCTGCTCGAGTGTCGCGAGGTAGAACTCGCGGGGGTACTCGGAGACGATGTCCATGTTGTGAGCCTCGTCGTCGATCTCGGAGGGGTCGATCCTCGAGGACATGACCAAGGGTGCGTCCATACGCCCGCCGCGTTTGTCTGGCAAGAAGCTTATACTAAAGTTCAGAAGGCCGTCCATGAGCAACATTACGCAGTCCTCGTCACCGTCGCAATTCCGCCGCTTCGCGGCGTGGAAGTACGGATGCGCATATCCAACTGCCGCGCTCGTGAAACCGATAACCCTCCCGACAGTTGCGGCGCTCGTGTGCGGTGCCATCCCGAAGACGAGTTCGCCGACGAGGTCCTGTCGATCCTCGAGTTCGTAGAAGGGCTCGAGGCCGTAGTACTGCTCCAAGAGATCGTCGATGAAGTCGGCCGTCTGCATCATGTGTTCGGCCGCGCCATCGGAGAGGACGATGTCCTGTACTTTGAGTTCGACCAGTTGATCCTCGTGGACGAGCGCTTCACCGTGGATGTCTTCTTCGTAGCCGAGCGCCTGAAGCTGGCCGACGTCGACGTCGAGTTCGCTCGCCCGCACCGAGGTGACGGGGAGGTCGGTCATGTCGTAGCGGACGGTGCCGTCTTTGAACGCCGAGACGTCGTGTTTCGCCCTGAGAACCCCTTTCTCCATCGGTTCGGGGATCTTGTTCGTCGAGGTGAGTCCCTTGACTCCTTTGAGGATCTCGAAGGCGTTCTCGCGTTCGCCGACGGACTCGAGGGCGTCGCGGTACTCGCCGTGGACGTCGACCTCGCGGATCTCGACGCAGGTCGCTTCGACCTCACAGTGGCCACACTCGACGCGGCCGGCCTCGTCCGGTTCGATGACCTGCTCGCAGTCGGGACAGCGGTAATCCGGAACCGTCCGGTCGCCACAGTCGGGACAGCGGTTCTCGAACGTCTCCGTGCCACAGCTCTCACAGCGTTGGCGACCGATCTGTAGTTCGACGACGCCGGGCGTATCCGACATCGTCTCCGCGTGCGTGGCGGCGTCGGCGACGTTTCGCTGTGCGCCGCCGGCTTCGCCGATCGGGAACAACGTGTGAACGGGTGGGCTCAGGTCGCGACGCTCCGATTTCTCCGGTCGGCCCATCCGGTTGCCGACCCGAGTCGGCGACCGTTCGCGGACCGCGAAGGGGGCGACCTCGTTGACCGCCTCGATCGCGTTCTCACCCGGTGATTCGTGGCCCCAGGTTCGTGCACGTTGGGAGAGGTCCTCGATCGCCCAGGTTCGCTCGAGTTCGATCCCGGCGTCGGTGGCGGGCTCGCCCCCCAACCCGGTGTCAGCGCCCAGGTCGCCGACCTCCGATGCGCCGTCTGTCGCCGTGTGACGGATCTCACATCCAAGCGTTCGCGCGAGCAGTTTCCAGTCGTCGACCTCGAGGCGACCTGCATCCTCGCGCTGGCGGTGTTCGATTACGATCGTCTCGAGGGCCGCGGCGATCCCGTCGGCGTAGTCGAGGACGAGGGTTCCCGTCCCATCGCCACCGTTCGACGGTTCGATCCAGCCGTCGACGACGGCGCTTGCGAGCGCGTCGAAAGCGTCGACCGAGAGGTCGTGCCAGAGGTAGGTGTACTCGGGGTGTAACGGCGCGTCGTACTCTGTGGCCCACTCGATCGCCCGGTCGACGCCGGGGTGTTCGAGGTCGATCCGAGGGTCGTCACGGAGCGCCTGGACGTCCCCGCCGGCGGCCTCGAGGTCCTGGATCCACCACTCGGGCGCGTACGACGCGGGCGCGAGCGGGTGGTTGTTCTCGACGAATTCGCCGTAGTTGACGAGGTACTCGCCGAGATCGAGGATCTCCTCGACGCCGTTTCTGATCTCGAGGGCGTCCGCGGGATCGTCGATCCGCCGGACGTCGCCGTTGGCGAGTTTCACGGTCGGCCCCTCGATGGAATCGACGGGGACGACGCCCGCCGCCTTGCCGGGGCGTTCGGTCTTGATCTGCGTGCCAGTTGCGAGGAAGTCGTCGACCAGGTGCATCGCGGCGGGGTGGACGCCGGCGGTCGCGAAGCCGTGATTGCGCGCACGGCCGTATCGGAGTCGAAATCCGCCCTCCGCACAGGGGTGAGAGAAAACCGGCCGGCCGGCGATCAAGTCGCGCAGAAACTTCTTCGACGAGTCGACGCGAGGCGGCCCCTCGGTCTCGTCGGCGTCCGGGGACTCGTCTTCGTCCGCGGGACCGCTCTCGTCGTCATCCGCATCGGTCTCGCCTTCCCCGTCGCCGTCGTCCGCCGAGTTCTCGTCCGCCGACTCGTCGTAGTAGGTACCGTCGATCAGGTCCTGGAGCCACGGCCAGTCAATCTCGTCGAGTTGGGAGGTGTACCGTTGGATTTTGGGTGCTTTGAGCGCGATCCCTTCGGCCATGACGAGACACATCCCGCCGCGGGCGCTGTTGGTGTCGACCCGCTCGAGATCACGAAAGCCGGAGACCTCCTCGTCGCCGGTCGCCTCCCCGTCTAACATGATCGGGAGGTGTTTCGCGATGAACTTCGTCTCCTTGTCCTTCGGGGTGTACTGGAGGCCGGTTTCCTTGTCGTAGAGGGCGACTTCCTCGGCGTAGCGTTCGACCTCCTCCTCGCGGGCGTCGTACTGTTCCATTCCCACGAGCGCGCGCGTGTAGTCGGCGACGAGCACCGACAGCGCCTGTGCGGTCCCGCCCGCAGAACGGATCGGACCGGCGTAGTAGACGTTGACGAACTCCGTCCCGTCGCCGTTTTCTAAGATCTCGACCTTGTCGATCCCCTCGATCGGCGCGGCGACGACGCCTTCGGTGAGCAAGGCGACCGCCGTCCGGACGGCACCCTCGACTTTCCCGTCTTTCGTCTCGTAGTCACCGACGCGACCCTCCGCGAAATCCTTCGCGAGTTCGAGCGCCGCCTCTTCGCGGCTCATCTCACCCTCGAGTTCGCGGACGCGTTCGGCGACGCCGTCGATGCCGAGGATGTTCTCGACCCGATCGGCCATGTCCTGTGCGACCGGAATCTCCACTTCGGGTTCGGGATCGGCGCCGCGTTCTTTCGCGCACTCGGCGACGTCGAACGCCTCGTCGAGTTGCGATTCGAGGCGCTCGAAGTAGCGTTCGTCTTCCGTGCGCATCTCAGAGCCAGAGGTCAAGTTCGGTCGTCTCGTCGTACTCGCGCTCGAGTGGTTCCTCGAAGACGCGCATGTGAACCTCGCCGGCCCAGACGGTCGCCGCGTCCAGGTGGCCCGCAAAAGCGTTCCCGTCGGCGTCCGAGAGGACGGCGTGGGTGTGGGCGAACCGATCTCCGTCGAGGAGCGCGACGTTGCCGACGCAACTGGCGACTTCGAGCGGTTCGTCGAACTCGATGGGGTAGTATTCGCAGTCGTCCTGATCGTAGAACCAGCACTCGGCGTCCTGGACCGCCCCCAAGGCAGTAAACCACGCGGCGTCGGCGTCGACCGCTTCGGCCAGCGACTCGATCTCGGCGCGCCAGTCCGCCCCCGTCTCGAGGCGGGCGACGTACTCGGCCGTGGTTTCGACGGCTCGATAGTTCATACGCCGATACTGTGTCGGCCGGGAAGAAAAAGATGTTCGGTCACCGTCGATGCAAACTGGGCGGTCGAAAGAGATGCAGTCGGTCGGGATAGTTCAGCACTGATGTCGAAAGAGAGTCACCAGTGTACACCTTTCAGCATCAATGAGAATAACCGTATACAATTGCCTTAATTACCCAAATTCTGTTAAGTAAATATTCATACTGGGCGAACAAAGACCAAAACCAATAAGAGTTACCCCCACGGCAATATGCGTATCATGGGAACTAATCACCATGACCTCACCCGGCGAGGGCTACTCGCCTCGGGTGCGACGGTCTCCGCAATTACAATCGCAGGGTGCATCGGTGGAAACGGCAACGGTGACGACGGAAACGGTGCCGGGAACGGCGACGGAAACGGCAACGGGCAGGCCTCCGGCGACCCGGGTACGATGGAGTTTACCCAGGAGTTAGAACGGGACGAGGACTTCGACCCGATCCACTCCAACGACGCCTACAGCATGCAGGTCGCCAAGCTGGTCTTCGACAGCCTCTACACGTGGGACGAGGGCCTCGGTCTCGAGCCACAGTTGGCCGTCGACTACCCGGACATCGAACGCGACGGCACGCGCTTCCTTTATGAGATCCAAGACGGGATCGAGTTCCACAACGGCGAGGAGGTTACGGCGAACGACGTCGCTCACTCCTTTATGGCCTACCAGGAAGAAGACAGCGTCAACGAAGCGCAATACGACATGATCGAGTCGGCCGAGGTCGTCGACGACTATCAGGTGCAAGTCGACCTCGACCACCCATACGGGCCGTGGGAACTCGACACGATGGGGATCTACGTCGTCCCCGAAGGCGAACGCGAGTCCGACGACGACCGCGATGAGTTCAACACGAACCCCGTCGGCTCCGGACCGTTCGTCTGGAGCGACTTCGAGCACAACGAGTACGTCACCTTAGAGCGCAACGACGACTACTGGGGCGAGCTTCCCGAACTCGAGGAAATCACGTTCGTCGACAACGTCGACGCCGCGAGTCGGGTCGCCGAAATCCGTGCGGGGGACACGGATGCGATCGCCGACGTACCAAACGACGACTGGGACGAGCTGGAAGGCGAAGACGGCGTCAGCGTCCACCTCACCGAGAGCCCGTCGTACATGCACCTGACGTTCAACTGTCGGGACGACGCGCCGACGGGCGACGCCGACGTTCGACGAGGGATCTGTCACGCGTTCTCGATGACGGACTTCGTCGAGTCGCGTCTCGAGAACGTCGCGGACCCGCTGTCGGCGCCGATTCCGCCGATTACCAACGAACAGTGGGGCTTCCCGCTCGACGAGTGGCACGAGGAGTACTATCCGGGCTACGACCCCGACCGAGCCCAGGAACTACTCGACGGCGCCGTCGACGACGACTGGAGCCCGCGAATCCTCGCGCCAGGCGACCACCGCGGCGACCTCGCAGAGCGGATCGTCACCCGGCTGCACGAACTCGGCTACGACGGCGCCGAAGCCGTCACCCTCGAGTTCGGGCCGTTGCTCGAGCAGACGGTCTACAACGAGGATCCGAGCCCGGACGACTTCCAGGCGTACCTGCTGGGCTGGACCGGCGGTCCCGACCCGGACGCCTACCTCTACAACCTCTACCACGAGAGCCAGGTGGGTATCAACCAGGCACACTTCTACGAGGGAAGCGCAGACTTCCACGACGACATCGTCGCCGCTCGCCAGTCGGCCGACCAGGACGAACGCTACGACCTCTACGAAGGCGTCATGATCGAGATGCTCGAGGAACTACCGTCGCTTCCGGCGTACTCGTTCCACAACACGATGGCCTCTCGTGACTACGTCCAGGGCCTCGAGCCACACCCGCAGGTCCAGTACAACCCGCGTCTCGTCTCGAGTTACTCCAACGTCTCCATCGAGTAATCGGTACTCGGCGGAGGTATCTTTATAGTACGCAACCGACGAACGAATACACGTTTCGAACACCAGACACTGACGATAGCTTATGGGACTACTTCGATATACGGTCGCCCGCCTGATTCAGGCGATTCCGGTCCTGATCGGGATCACGGTGATCACGTTTATCCTCGCGAACCTGGCGCCCGGCGACCCGGTCCGGCTCATGTTGCAGGGCCAGCAGGTCGACCAGGAGGTCATCGAACGGGTCGAACAGCAGTACGGCCTCGACAGGCCGATACACGAACGATACGTTACGTACATGGTAAATCTCCTCCAGGGAGATCTGGGTCACAGCATCCAGCGCGACCGACCGGTGACCGATCTGGTCGTCCAGCGCGCCGGACCGACGCTGATGCTCGTCATCTCGGCGTACGCGTTCGCGCTCCTCACCGCGATTCCACTCGGCATCCTGGCCGCGACGCGACGCAACGAGCCCGCCGACCACATCTCCCGGATCGTCGCCCTCCTCGGCGTCAGCACGCCCTCGTTCTGGATCGGGATCATGCTGATCCTCGTCTTCGCGATACAGCTTGGATGGCTCCCCTCGAGCGGGTTGGTCTATCCCTGGTGGGGGCCCGACCACTACGGCTACAGCGGCTATCCCGAGTTGCTCTTCCAGACGATCAGGCACCTGTTGTTGCCGATGGTCGCACTCGGGACGTTACAGATGGCGACGCTGATGCGCGTCGAGCGCACGCAGATGATCGAATCGCTCCAGGGGGAGTACGTGAAACTCGCCCGCGCCTACGGCGTCCCGGAGCGGACGATCCTTCGAAAACACGCCTTCCAGGTCGCCCAGCTTCCGATCATCACGATCGTCGGCCTCAACCTCTCGACGGCGCTGGGCGGCGCCGTCCTCATCGAGTACGTCTTCAACATCAACGGGCTCGGACGGCTGTTGCTCGAGGCGATCATCGGACTCGACTATCAACTGATCATGGGGATCACCGTCGTCATCGGCACGATGTTCGTCATCGGCGTGATCATCACCGACATCTCGTACGCCTACATCGATCCCCGCGTCACCTACGGAGACCGTGAGTAACGATGGCAATTGGAGAATCACAACTCGACGGCGACGGAGGACCGAGCGAGGACGTCGAGGCGCAGTTTGGCTGGCGCTACACGTTCGGCAAGGTCATGCAGGACACCACCGCCCGGTGGGGGTTGTACGTCGTTGCCTTCGTCCTGTTCGTCTCGGCGTACACGATGGTCGACAGCAACCTCTCGCGACTCACCTTCGGTGCGATCTCCGACTTCGCGATGGCGGAGGCGTTACCGATCTTCGATCACCCCGAACGCATCCCGCCGCCGGGCGAGATCGAGGGGAACGTTCCGCCGGCGTTTCACGTGGACGGAACGCTCTCACACCCGCTCGGGACCGATCCCGACGGACGAGATTACTTCACCAGAATCGTCTACGGCGCACAGGTATCGGTGAGCGTCGGGATCGTCTCGACGCTGATCGGCTTCGTCGGCGGGACGATCGTTGGCGCGGTCTCGGGGTTCTACGGCGGCCGCGTCGACGACGTCCTGATGCGGCTGGTCGAAACCGTTTACGCGATCCCGCCGCTGATCCTCATCATCGTCTTTACGGTCTTCATCAGCGGAGGGACGCCGGACATCACCTACGCCATCATCGGCGTCGGTATCACGTTCATCCCCGTCTTCGCCCGGATCATCCGGAGCGAGGTGCTGTCGGTCCGCGAGATGGACTACATCGAAGCGGCGAAGGCCTCCGGGGTAAAGAACAGAAACATCATCCGCAGACACGTTATTCCGAACAGCTTCGCGCCCGTGCTGGTCTACGCGACCCTCCAGATCGGCGTGACGATCCTCATCGTCGCGGGGCTTTCGTTCCTCGGCTTCGGCGCCCAGCCACCGACGCCCGACTGGGGACAGATGCTCAACGTCTCCCACGGCTACATGCACTCGAACGTCTGGCTGTCGATCTGGCCGGGACTGGCGATCCTCGTGACGATTATGGGATTCAACCTCTTCGGCGACGGGCTACAGGACGCACTCGACCCACGAACTAACGATTAACCATGGCAGAACCACTACTTCGCGTCGAGAATCTGAAGACGCAGTTCTTTACGGACGCCGGTACAGTGCGCGCGGTCGACGGCATCTCCTTCGAAGTCCACGAGGGCGAAATCGTCGGCCTCGTCGGGGAAAGCGGTGCGGGCAAAAGCGTCGCTTCGATGAGTCTTCTCCGGCTCATCGAGAGCCCCGGCGAAATCGTCGGCGGCGAGATCACCTACAAAGGCGAGACGATCTTCGGCGTCGAAGAGGGGCCGGATGGCGAACTCACAGAGCGTGCGGATATGCTCTCGAGCGAGGAGATGCGCACCCAAATTCGGGGCAACGAGATTGCCGTCATCTTCCAGGACCCGATGGAGTCGTTAAACCCCGTGTTCACGGTCGGGGGGCAGTTACGCGAGTTCATCGAACTCAATCGCGATCTGGCGAAAGACGAGGCGAAACGGGAGGCGATCGACATGCTCCGAGAGGTCGGCATCCCCGATCCCGAACAGCGATACGAGGAGTATCCCCACCAGTTCTCCGGCGGGATGCGCCAGCGCGTGCTCATCGCGATGGCACTCGCCTGCGAGCCGAGTCTCATCATCGCCGACGAGCCGACGACGGCCCTAGACGTCACCGTCGAGGGACAGATCATCGAACTCGTCGACGAACTCCAGGAGAAGTACGGGACGAGTTTCATCTGGGTTACCCACGACATGGGCGTCGTCGCCGAGATCTGTGATCGGGTGAACGTGATGTATCTGGGCGAGATCGTCGAGCAGGCGCCCGTCGACGAACTCTTTCACGACACCAAACACCCCTACACGACCGCGCTGTTGAACTCCATGCCCCGGCCCGACCGAACCGTCGAGGAACTCGAGCCGATCGAGGGCGTGATGCCCGAAGCGATCTCCCCGCCCTCGGGCTGTCGGTTCCATCCGCGCTGTCCCGACGCGAAGGAGGTCTGTCAGCGCGTCCACCCCGAGGTGACGGCGGTCGATCAGGCAGACGGACAATCTCATCGAGCGGCCTGCGTCAAACACGACGCGTTCGACGTCGGCTACGACGAGAGCGTTCCCCTAGACGAGGAGCCACAGGTCACTGCCGGCACGCCCGGCGGAGGTGAGAACCGATGAGCCAAGCGGACGAACTGGGCTCGGAGATGACCGGCGAGGACGTCGCCTTCGGCGACCCGCTCGTCGAAGTCGAGGGGCTCAAGAAGTACTTCTCACAGGAGTCCGGATTGCTCTCCGGACTCTCGGTCGATACCGACCAGTTCCCGCCGATCAGCGCCGACCGAACGCAGGTCAAAGCCGTCGACGACGTCAGCTTCGAGATCCGACGCGGCGAGACGCTCGGCCTCGTCGGCGAGTCGGGCTGTGGAAAGAGTACGCTCGGTCGGACGATCCTCCGATTGCTCGAACCGACGGCGGGTCGGATCTCGTTCAAGGGCGAAGATCTGGCGGATCTCGACGGCGAGGCGCTCCGACAGAAACGCTCGGAGATCCAGATGATCTTTCAGGATCCCCAATCCTCGCTCGATCCGCGGATGAAGATCGGCCAGATCGTCGAGGAGCCGATGCGCGCCCACGACATGTTAGACGACGAAGGACGCGAGAATCGGGCCAAGATGCTCCTCGAGAAGGTCGGACTCGACCCCCACCACTACAATCGCCACCCCCACGCGTTCTCGGGGGGCCAGCGCCAGCGGGTCAACCTCGCTCGCGCGCTGTCGGTCAATCCGGATTTCATCGTCTGTGACGAACCGGTGAGCGCACTCGACGTCTCCATTCAGGCCCAGGTCCTGAACACGATGGAGCAACTCCAGGAGGAGTTCGGCCTGACCTACCTCTTTATCGCCCACGACCTCTCCGTGATCCGCCACTTTTCGGACCGCGTCGCGGTGATGTACCTCGGCAATGTCGTCGAACTCGCCGAGAAAGAAGAGCTGTTCGAGAACCCCCAGCATCCGTACACGGAGGCACTGCTCGAGTCGATTCCGGTGCCGGACCCGCGCGAACGTGGCGCTCGTGGCGTCCTCGAGGGAGAGGTTCCGAGCCCGCTGGATCCGCCATCGGGCTGTCGGTTCCGAACGCGCTGTCCACGGCTGATCGCCCCCGAGGGCTACGAGTGGACCGACGAGGAGTGGGAACACACCCGGGCGTTCATGCGATCGGTCAAACGGCGGACGTTCGAGCCGACGGCGGCGGCCGAGATCCGGGCCGAATTCTTCGGTGACGAGCTTCCTCGCGGTGAGGCCGGCGAGATCGTCGCCGAGGCGATCGACCTCGTCGCGACCGACCGGGACAACGGCGAGGACGCCGAACTCGAGGACGGCGTAAACTGGGCCGGGGCGACCGAACTGTTGCTCGAGTCGTTCGCCGAGGAGAGCATCTGCGCCCGCGAGCAACCCGACTACGCCGTCGAACCCGAGTACGGTACCGAGATACACCGCGCGGCCTGTCACCTCCATCGCTGACGAACGAAACGCCCGTTCGTCGCTGGCAATGTCGGTTCGAAAATTCAACCGCCGTGATCGGCTGCGACTCGAGGGTAATTCGAGAATCGTACACTAATACTGGCCATTCCAGCTGAGGGACGTATCGTCTCGAGAGAGCTCGGGACGACTGGTAAGGGATGTGACCAACAGGAAGAATCATCGCAATAATACTTTTACCGATGACGAGGCTAGGAACTCGTGTATGAGTAAACTTCTCCACATCGTCACAACGTACACGAACACCGGCGCAAAGATTCGACGAACGATCGAGCACTCCCCGGATCTCGGTGACGAGCCCACCGACGAGCGGCCGTCAGGGCGGATTCCGCCTGGCGGCTTTCTCACGGGGTGAGCGGCGTCGAGAACGGGAAAGCCGACACGCACCGAGGGGCCGGCGATAACCGAACCATACCGGTACGGTCGGATGGGGCGAAGAGTATACAAAGATACGAGCGCATGCCCCCGTCTTCCCGTGAGTGACGAGCGTTCCGACGCTCCGTCGGAACCGAGGAGCGAACAATCAGGGGTTGAGCGGACAACTCAGTCACCGACCACGGACGGTGGATGACGGATTTCCGACTGCAAGCGTTTTTGTATGGTCCCGTATAGCACGGAATGCTACGGAATCGGTGAGATGCCGGCCCCGAACCACAAGGGGTGGCGAACCAGCGGTGGTTCGCACGGCGATGACACGGATTCCGATGGGACCTGTTTGACCGGGCCACAGCCCTACACAGGGGAGAAAACGAGAGTTTCGCCGGTATCAAGCGAGAGCAAGCTCTCGCGGACCGTCGGAAGACTGTGTCTTCCGAGATGCTGCCGGTTCCCCTTGAGTGCGGGTTGGAACCTCGAACGCCACGCTCGGCGGAAATCCGATGGTCGGATTCCACGTCCTTCAGGGCGTGGAGGAGGTCAATTCACTCTGTACTCGTTCGACCGATTCATCGAACTCAAGTATCACTCGGCGAGGACGAGCGGAGAAACGAAGGGAAAAACGGCGTGGCCCTCACCCGAGCAGGTAGCGCAGTTTCGGGAAGCGCTCGACGATCGGGTGTGCTTCGATGTAGCGGTCGAGGCCGACGATCCGGCCGGCCGCGAACGCCCCGAGTGCGAGGAACACCGCGGCGTAGACGAGCTGGTCGTTGACCAGGCCGCCCGCAACGTCCCAGCTGCCGAAGTAGAACAGCACCATCTGGGTGGCTGCTCCGAGGGCGGCGAGCCGGACGAAGACGCCGGCGATCAGTGCCAGCCCGATCAGCAGTTGCGTCCAGGGGACGATCACGTCGACGGCGGCCATCATCGCGCCGCTTTCGGCCATCAGCGCGAACAGGCCGCTTGCGGGACTCGCCGCATCGACGTTCGCGAGGTAGCCGTGGGCGCTGAACTCGCCCGCGACCTTGCCCCAGCCCGCACTCAGCATAACCCAGCCCATGACGAGCCGGAGTCCGACGACTGCCCACGCGCTGAGCTGGTGTGGACGTCCGTCTATCGTCACGCCACCGAGTCGACTTTCCAACCTGTTTATCGTGTTTGTTTCCATGATCGTCCACCTCTTACGGTTCAACGTTGAACGACCGGACACATATAAACGGGATTCGATTCCCAGCGAGAGGGAACGGTCCGAAAGAGCCGATTACCGGCCGAAACTCGCACCGAGCGTTTTCGAACGCGACAGCCCCGTCCTCGCGTCGTCGCTCTCGGTTCGTCCGAACCGCTAACAGCAGTTCAGACGCGGTCACAGGACGGGGCGGCCGATCCGATCGGTCGACTGTCGGTTCGTCTCACTCGAATACGGGTGCGGGCGGTTCGTCGTCGAACAGCTGTGACAACAGTCGCTCCTGGCCGGTTCTGAGGTGGCGGTTGATCGTCGGCTGGCTCACGTCGAGCATCTCGGCGACCTCCTCGCCGGTGCTCTCGCGAGGCCACTCGAAGAACCCGGCGAAGTACGCCGTCCTGAGCACCTCGAGTTGGCGGTCGGTTAGCTCGTCGAACAGCGATGCAACCAGTTCTCCCCGGGTGTGGACGGCGCGTTCGACGTCGCGTCGACCACGGAGGTCGACCCGGTCGTAGTGGCTTCGAACCATGGCGACGAACTCCCTGACGTCGGCCCCGGTCGGGACGTCGACCGTGACGACGATCCGCTCGCCGTCGGCACGAACCGCCCGCGGATTGGCGCCAAAACGCACCAGTCGCGACGCCAACACCTCGCCCGAGACCGTCGCCTCGAACAGACACTCGTCGTCCGATCGGGATATCAATCGGTAGTCGGCCACCGAAACGAGCGCCTCGAGCGCCGCCGACACGTCCGCCGGCTCGGCCCCGCTGACGCCGAAGAACAGTCGCGACTCGTCACCAGCGTGGGTTCCGAGTCCACGGTACTCGACGCGAGCCGTCGTCGCCGATGCGATCCGGGAGAGAACGTCGTCCGGCGCCTCGAACTCGAGCGTGAGTTCGACGCCGGTTTCGGCGTGGAACGCCTCCCGCGTCCGCACCGCCTCGACCGCGTTCGCGATGCTCTCGCCGAGTTCCGCGAACACGGTTCGTTCGAGGTCGGTGAACACGTCCGGCTCGTCGGCGTAGACCGTGAGCACCCCGTGGGTGTACTCCTCCAGCGACAGCGGGACACTGATGATCGACTGGAAGCCGGCGGCGAACGCCCGCGTTCGCCACGTTTCGGCCTGGAGATCGTCGACGACGTTCGAGACGACAGTCGGTTCGGCGCTCCTGGCTGTCCGAGCGGCGGGTTCCGCCGCCGTCGACGGATCGAGCGCGACGTCGTCGAGGTACTCCTCGTCGGTTCCAGCCCACGTTCGGGGCTCGAACGATCCGTCGGCGTCGACCGACCCGATCCACGCGAACGCGACGTCGTCGACCTCGAGCAGGCGCTCCGGAACGGTCCGTTCGATCTCCGCCCGGCTCTCGGCGCCGACGAGCGATCGGTTGATGCGCCTGATGATCCCGTTGATCGCGATCTGGCGTCTGAGCCGGCGATTTCGCGCCGCCAGCTCCTCGTCACGTTCCAACAGTCGTTGCTCGCTCTCGAGGCGATCGAACGCGGCCTCGGTCGTAGCGACGAGCGTTTCGATTAGCTGTCGATCCTGCAAGGCGATCGAGGACGCGGTCGAAGCAACCGTGAAGACGCCGTGATCGCCGACTGGAACGACGAGCGCGCTCTCGACGGCGTCACCAAAGGGCGTCGGTCGATCACCCGACGACGGATCGTCGACGACGGTCTGACCGCCGGTCGCGAACGCGTTCCAGAGCGGGGAGTCGACGGCGCCGACCGGTATCGCACGCGCACCCCCACAACAGTCGACGAAACCGTCCGACGCGGCCGGCTCGAGGCGGTTCACCTCGGGATCGAGACGATAGAGAGCCGCCCCTCCCTCCTCGACGATCTCGTCGGCGGCCTCGACGACCAGCTCCGTAGCGGACTCCACGGTGTCGATTCCGAGCAATCGACGGGCGACGTCGTGAAGCGATTCGAGGGCGATCTCGCGTCGTTTCAGATCTGAGATATCCTGGACGGCACCGCGATACCCCACGAGGCGTCCGTCGTCGAAGACCGGAGCGCCGAACGTGCGAACCCACCTGACGTCACCCGATTGCGTCCGCAGACGCGCCTCGAGATCGTAGCTCGACTCCGTTTCGAGGGCGTTCTCGACCTCGCGGCGAACGCGGGACCGATCCTCCGGATGGTAACTCTCGATGGCCGTCTCCAGATCGGGAGTCACGTCGAGCGGGAGGTCGTGGAGCCGGTAGAGTTCGTCCGTCCACCGTACCGTCGACGGTTCAGTCTCAGCGTCGACTTCCCAGCCGCCGACGCCCGCGATCCGCTGGATGTGTTCGAGAAACGCCCGCGTTCGCTCGAGTTCTCGCTCGCGTTCCGTTCGATCCGTGACGTCCTGGATCGAGCCGCGGACGGCGACGACCTCGCGATCACCCGCCGCCGCCTCGGAGTCGTACCACCGCTCGCCACCGACGACCGGATCACCGATTGCACGAACCCAGCGACGGTCGCCGTCAGCCGTGATTACCCGGAGTTCGAGGTCGTACGGTTCGCCCTCCTCGACCGCGCGGTCGATCGCGGTCCGAAGCCGCGACCGATCGGCCGGGTGGTAAAACGCCAACGCCTCCTCGAGCGAGATCGAGGCGGCAGTCTCGGGTCCCAGGCCGAATATGCGGGCGACCTCGTCGGTCCACTGCAACTCGTAGCCGTCCCCCTCGACGACGAGTTCCCAGGCGCCGACGTTCGTCAGTTGCTGGGCCTGTTCGAGGAGGTGCGTCGTTCGTTCGAGTTCGCGCTCGTACCGGTCGCGATCGGAAACGTCCCGGCCGACGCCGACCTCGACCGGATCACCGTCCGGGTCGGCCACCACCGAGGCGACGAACTCGTAGGGGGTCCGGTCGCCGTCTTTGGAGACGATCTGTGTCTCGATGTGCGTATCGCCCGTCTCGAACGCCTCCTCGATCGAGGCTTCGATCGAGTCGAGATCGGCGTCGTCGAAGTACTTCGGGCCGTCCATCCGCTCGATCTCCTCGTTCGAGTAGCCCGAGACTTCGACCAGCGTCTGATTCCACTCCCGGAGTTCGCCGTCCTCGTCGAGAACGAAAAAGACGTCGTCGATCGCGTCCAGTACGTCGTCGGTGAACGCGGAACGGCGCTCGAGTTGCTGGACGCGCCCCCGTAGTTCCCGGTCGCGTTGTTGGTACACCCTCACCAGCGCCGCCATGTCGTCGATCGCCGACGAGAGGCGACCGATCTCGTCGTCTCGCTCGAGGTCGAAGGTCACTTCGCTCGATCGCTCGTCGTAGTCACCTCCCGCCTCGTCGACGAACGTCCGGACGTCGTCCGCGAGTCGTTCGATCGGATCGTTCGATGGTGAACCGCCATCGACGGCGAGTCCGAGCAGGCAGACGACCGTGGCCCCGAGGAACGGATCCAACGCCACGTCCGCCACGGGACCGACGAAGGGGTCGAACCCGAGTGCGTGTGATGTGGCAACGAAACCGAACAGACACGTGACGTACCCGCGGGGGAGTCGCCTTCCGGACGAATGGACTCGAGACGGACGCGGGGAAGCGATCATACATCCGGTACGCGTCGAACGGGAATGATCCGTGTGGTAAATATCGGCGACGAGCCGTAAAGTTCAGCGAACGTCGCGGGCGAACCGAAGATGTGGCGGGCAACCCCGTGGTACCACATCTCGATTCTATACACGTAGCGTCCGGGCGCAAAGCGGTTACGTGTATAACGAACAGCGGGATACCCACGTCCGCCGTTTGCCCCTGTATGGCAGGAACGACGCTCGATTACTACCGCGATTCTCCCAGCCTCCGCGTCGTCGACGCGCTGGCAAGTGCAACTGACACCGATCCGCTCGACCTCGAACCGCTGTACGACGTCGTCGACCCCGAGGCGTTGGATCAACTCTTCAGAGACGACGTCGACGTCAGCGGCCGCGTCCAGTTCTCGTACGACGGTCACGCGGTCGAAGTGGGAAGCGACGGAACAGTCACCGTAGACGGGACAGTCTACGATGACCGCTAGTACCGTTCCGAACGTCGACCGTGGGGGAGAATTCGGCGGCGAGAGCCGACTCGAGGCCGCGGCCACCTCACAGGAGGATGCTACGGGAGGAACGAATTCCCGACCAGATCGTCCTGTCCGTCACGGTAACCGGGGTCGGGGTGGCCAACTGCGGTCGTCCGGCGACCACCGTCACCGAGCCCGGCCGGAACGGTCGGAGGGTCGATGATCGTCACCTGTCCCGAGATCGGGCCGCCGAAATCGGCGGTCTGCTCGCCAATTAACGTCCTCGTACTCGCGGTCGATCGTGCCTATCTCGAGCGCGTCGAGACGATCCTCGACGACGAACTGCTCGAGGTCGACACGGCGGGATCGACGAGCGACGCGTTCGGGCGTCTCGGGGAGGTCGACTGTCTCGTCAGTGAGTTCGACCGAACCGAACCCGGCGGAACATCGCTCCTCGAGGCTCTTCGCCACCGCGATCCCGACCTTCCGATCGTCTTTCTCGTGGACGACCACGAGCGCGCTACGGACGTCACCGACGTCGATAGACACGGCCACCCCTCGCTGGTCGATACAGTAGTGCGCCCCGAGAGTGTTCCACAGATCGAGCGACTCGGCCGGCGTATTCATCAACTCGTCCAGCTTCGTCGGTTCGCGGCGCTATCGAAGCGGTCGCTCGAGGGAATCGAGCTTCTCGAGACGCCGATCGCGATCGTCGATCCCGACGGCGATCTCGCGTTCGCGAATCGCTCGTTCGCCGTCCAGTTCGGCCACGATCGAGCGGAGCTTCTCGGTACCCGCTGGCGAACGTTGTTCACCGACGAGACCGTCGAACGGTTCGACTCGAGCGCCGTGCCGACGGTCGAAGACGGGTGGCGCTGGACCGGCGAGTGTACGGGCGAGCGCAGTGACGGCACGACGTTTACGGCGCCGACCACGATCAGCAAGGTCGACGACGGGAGTTTGATCCTGTCGCTTCTCGAACGTGAGGATGCCGAGTAGTCGACGACGAATCGGTGTCGATCCGTTGGATCGGGGTGTCGTTGTCGCCCCCTCGTCAGAACGGCGAGAACCAGATGAAACCCGCCACGAAAGCGACGAGCGCGGCGAGTGCCACCGTTCCGCGGACGATCCGCGGAGCCCACCGCTCGCGCCAGCCGGCGACGCGGACCGTCGGCACCCGCTCGACCTGCCTGATACCGGATTCGGATCGGTACGTAAAGACGACCGGGAGCGGATACGTCCCCGGCGAAGCGCCCGCTCGCGTGTTGATCTCGAGGAGGTACACCGGCTCGTCGCGTCCGTTTCCGCCGAGCGGTTTCCACTCGAGGGCGCCCGTCGCTTCTCGCGTCCCGTCTCCGACCGACCCGGGCCACAGTTCGCTCTCTCCCCCATCGGCCGTCTCGGCGACGGCCGGGGTCGACGAACTGGCGGCCAGACTCCGGCGTACGACGCCCGGGTCCTCGAGATCGAGCAGGTCGGTTCCGTCGTAGAAGACGTTGAGTTCGTTCTCTCTAACCGTGCCGGTTCCAGAGACGAAGATACCGAGATCGATCGTTTCGCCGGGAGCGATCCGATCGTCCCGAAGGAGCACGTCGAGTTCGTTCTCCTCGATCGCGGCGGTTCCCGAGACCGAAACGCCGATCTCGAGGTGTCCGTCCGACTCGATCCGAGATCGCTCGAGAAGCGGGGCGATCGGAAACTCGGTTTCGGAGTCGGCTCCGGACGAAGACGAATCGGCCATTGCCCACCCATTCCGGCGAGAGAAATTCAGCGCTTCGGCCGTCTCGAGCGGACGGCGCCTCCGTATCGCACCTGTCGTACTCGAGTGTGCGTCGAGTGCCCAACTGACCAGAGTGTACGTCACGTCCCTGGCGCACTCGAACGCCCGTATCGGGTATCCGAGCCGTACGTCCCTACGTTCCGTGGTCCCAGCTTCCCATGTACTCGCGTTGGGTGTCGGTCAGCGAGTCGAACGCGACGCCCTCGGCTGCGAGTTTGATTTCCGCAATTTCCTTGTCGAGTTCGTCCGGGACGTCGTGGACGCCCGGGCCGTACTCGTCGCCGTTCTCGAGCATCTCTCGCACGCAGACAGCCTGGATGCCGAAGCTCTGGTCCATCACCTCGACGGGGTGGCCCAGTGAGACGGGCGCGGCGAGGTTGACGAGGCGGCCCTCGGCGATGACGTTCAGACGACGGCCGTCCGCGAGTTCGTAGGCTTCGACGCCCTCCCTGGCCTCGTAGCGGTCGACCGCGAGATCGTCGAGTGCCTCGAGGTCGATCTCGATGTCGAAGTGGCCGGCGTTGGCGAGCAAGACGCCGTCGCCCATCTGCTCGAGGTGCTCTTCGACGACGACATCGCGGTTGCCGGTCGTCGTGAGGAAGACGTCACCGATCTCGGCCGCCTCAGACATGGGCATGACCTCGTAGCCCTCCATGTGGGCTTCGAGTGCGCGGCGCGGTTCGACCTCGGTGACGATCACGTTCGCGTTCTGTCCAGCGGCTTTGCGGGCGACGCCCTTCCCGCAGTAGCCGAAGCCGGCGACGACGACGTTCTTGCCGGCCCACGAGAGGTTCGTCGTCATGGCAATGGAAGCGAGCGAGGACTCGCCCGTGCCGTGGACGTTGTCGAACAGCCGCTTCATCGGCGTGTCGTTGACGGCGAAGACCGGGTACTCGAGGGCGCCGTCGTCGTCCATCGCACGCAGGCGGTGGACGCCGGTGGTCGTCTCCTCCGCACCGCCGACGATGCCGTCGATCAACTCGGGGTAGTCCTCGTGGATCGCGGCGACGAGATCCATCCCGTCGTCGACGGTGATCGTCGGCTCGTGGGCGATGACGGCCTCGATTGCCGCGTAGTACTCCTCGTCGTCGACGCCGCGTTTGGCGTAGCAGGTGATGTTGTCGTGGGTATCGAGCGCCGCCGAGACGTCGTCGTGCGTCGACAGCGGGTTACAGCCCGTGACGGCGACCTCTGCACCGCCGTCCGCGAGCGTCTCGACGAGAATCGCGGTCTTCGCCTCGACGTGCATCGCCATCGCGATTCGCTCGCCCTCGAATGGCTGGTCGTCGACGAACTCCTCGCGGACGACCTCGAGAATCGGCATGTGCTGGGCGGCCCACTCCATCTTGCGCCGGCCCTCCTCCTGTGCGGACTCGAGATCGTCCAGCTGATCGCTGATCGGGGGATACGAACTGTCGGTCATGTATCGATAGACGGAGACCGGAGCCAAAACGGTACCGAAGCGGAGACGTAATTTCCTGTGAACGTTCACTGTCGCCGTCTTCGAGCGACGACGCCGTCACAAAGAGAGTGCCGCTCGAGAGAACCGATCGTCACACGACGCATCGAGCGTCGACGGTCGCGTCTGCGATCGGCCACCGACACCAGCGACGACGCGTGCCTCTGACTGGAGATTCGACGTACCCTACCCGCGTCGTCGCACCGCGTCGGTCCTCGAGCGATCGGATGAGAGGGAGGAGCTACGGCGGGCCGGCGTGACTCGGCGGTCCGCTACTGCTGTCGTCGCTCCCGTCGTCTTCGGTCGGCGAACTCCGATCACTCGCTGTATCGGTGCCGGACTGGTCGGTGGTATCCGACCCGTTAGGCCGGTCGACGTGATCCGACGCGGTACCGGGCTGGCCGACGTGATCCGGCACGCTTCCGGGTCGATCAGCGGTATCCGGCGCGTTGCCGGCGTTGTGCTCGTGGACGAAACTCGAGACGAGGTGCCCGAACGGAACGCTCGAGTCGTGTTCGTGGACGAACGACGAAACGAGACCGCCGAGCGAATCGTCGGCGGACTCGTTACCGGTGTCGGCTCCGTTGCCATCGGTACCGGTGTCGGCTTCCTCGCCGTCTTCGTCGATCGCCACGAGCGTCGTCTTCGTGTCGACGCTGTCCACGTCAGTCGAAACCGTGATCGACACCGTTACCGGTTCGTCGGGACTCGAGAGTTCGACCACGCCATCGGCGTCGGTCGCGTACTCACCGGTACCCTCGTACGGCTCGGTACCATCGACCGAAACGACGACCGTCGCATTCTCGACTGGACTCTCGTTCGCGGTCACGGAGACGAGTCCGTCGTCCGCGACCACGAGCGACAGGTCATCGTGCGCGTCCGATTGTGCGCCCACGACGCCAAGCGGTGCGAGCGCGGACAGCACAACGGCGACTGCGATCGTCACTGCGAGTGCTGTGTTCCCTGTCATCCATCGGATCGTTCAGGAGAGAGTGAATAAACCCCGCCAGACGTTCTGGACGGTTCGGGACTGTAACGAAAGTGCAAAATTCAGTTAAAACGTTTACGAGGGGCCCTGGGCGTTTTGATCGTTTTTTACGTTCTCGAAACGAAGCGCCGAGTCCGGCTCCAGTCAGCCGTCGATCCGATCCACCAGCGCTGCCGCCGCCGCCTGTGCTCGCTCGAGTACCGCCGATTCGTCGAGTGTCAAGACCTCGCGATCGCGCATGAGCACCTGGCCGTCACAGACGGTATGGCGGACGTCCGAGGCCGCCGCCGCGTAGACGAGGTGACTGACGAGGTCGTGACGCGGCGTCAGATGTGGCGCCTCGAGGTCGATCACCGCGAGGTCGGCGGGCGCACCCTCCTCGAGGCGACCGGCGTCGAGTCCGAGCGCGTCGGCACTCCCCTGGGTCATCATCCGAACGACGGTTTCGGCCGAGACCGCGGTCGCGTCGTCGGCGGCGAGTTTCCCGATCATCGCCGCGTCGCGGGCCTCGTCTAACATCGAGAGATCGTTGTTCGACGCCGCACCGTCGGTCCCCAGTCCGACCGTCACGCCCGCATCCAGTAGCTTCTGGACGGGGGCCATTCCGCTCGCCAGTTTCATGTTCGAGGCCGGGCAGTGGATCACGCTCGCACCGGTCTCGGCTAACAACTCGATCTCGCGCTCGTCGACGTGGACGCCGTGGGCGACGAAGTCCTCGGGCTCGAGCAGTCCCTTCTCTACGGCGTACTCGAGCGGGCGGACGCCGTGTTCGTCGACGATCGGGTCGACTTCGTTCGTCGTCTCGTTGACGTGAAAGTGAAACGGAACGCCGAGTTCGCGGGCTTTGGGGACGAATTCGTCGAGGTACGCCTCGCTGACGGTCGTCAGTGAGTGGGGCTGGAACGTCGTGTTGATCCGCCCGTCAGCCGCGCCGTCGAGATCGCGTGCGACCTCGAGGCTCTCGACCATGTCGGCGCGCGCACCGTCGTCGTCTTTTCCGACGGTGATCGCGGTGAACCCGAGAAGCGCCCGCAGACCCGCCTGCTCGACGACGTCGGCGATCTCGTGGACCTCGAAGTACATGTCAGAAAAGGCCGTAGTGCCGGATTTGATCATCTCGAGAACGCCGAGTTCGGCGCCGATACGGATGTCCTCGCCGGTCAACTCGGACTCGGCGGGCCAGATATCCTCGCTGAGCCAGGACTCGAGTCGCTTGTCGTCTGCGTACCCTCGCAAAAGCGTCATCGAGGCGTGTGAGTGCCCGTTGACGAATCCGGGCGTCACGAGCGCGTTCGACGCATCCAGCGTTTCGTCGCCCGCGAGATCCGTGCCGATCTCGAGAATCTCGCCGTCGTGCTGATCCACCAGCACGTCCGCACGCGTCACCGTCCCGTCGGGCCTCAACACCTGTCCATCGGTGATCGAGAGCGTCGTCATCGCGTAGACGTTCTCGAGCGGAGAGCCTTATACTGTCGATCGACTGGCGGCTGACCGTCGAGTCATACCGCCGGACAGAACGACGTGAAGTCGATCGTGAATACGGGTCGTCGCTCTCGGCGCCGCCCCAAGCAAAACGATCGACTCCGTATCGACTTCTGTCCGCCAGTATCAGGCGGTGACGATCCGAGACGGCGGAACCCGCACGAACACTAATACGCCCTCCGGCGGAAGACGGCTGTATGTCGAACGAGGAGGAAGCCGCGGACGCTTTCGGCGTCCTCGCAGATCCGACACGCATCGCGATCCTCCGGGCGTTTGCCGAGGCGCTCGACCGGATCGAACTCGGCACGGACGATCCGATGCCGGTGCTCTCGTTTTCAGACGTCTACGACCGGGTAGAGATCGACTCGACGTCACAGCTGTCCTACCACTTAGAGAAACTCGACGGGACGTACCTCCGACACACCGAGGAGGGATGGCAGTTCACGTTCGCGGGCGAATCCATCGTCCGGCTCTTCCTGTCGGGTGCGTACGCCGGCGCTGTCGAGTTCGAGCCGGTCGACGTCGACGGTCGCTGTCCGTTCTGTGACGCCGAGGCGCTCCGGGTGGTCGTCGACGACCTCGCCTTGCTTCGCGAGTGTGGCGACTGCGGCCGGCGAATGGACGGAATACAGGTGACCCCCGCACAGATTCGAGACCGCGATCCGGAGTCGTTGCTCGCGAGTGCGAACGCGAACAGACTGGCGCTGTTCTGGCAGTTTCGCGAGAACGTCTGTGACGAGTGTGGCGGTGCCGTCGACCTCGAGTTTCAGGAGAGATCCGCCGACAGCCCCCTCGAGTGGACCGTTCGCGGGCGCTGTCGCCAATGCTGGCGGGTCGTCCACGGACCGCCGTCGATCTGGCTCGCGACTCACCCCGCATCGATGGGGTTTCACTGGGACAACGGAATCGACCTCCGTACGCTGGCGTTTCGAGACCTGATGGGACGGCTCGAGTCAGACGACTGGCGGACCGAACGCGTCGGGGAAGACGAGTACGAGATCACGTACCGACTCGACGAGGCGGAGCTCCGACTCACGGTCGACGACGACCTGTCGGTGACCCGAACCGAGCGCGTCCGACGCGACTCGATCCCCGACGCGTGATCGTGTCACAGCCGTGACTCAACGATCGTTGAGTGATCGGCGGCGGGTTCCCAGTGGATCGACCGTCGAGTCGATGTCACCGCCGAACTCCATCGAACGCGCTCAACGATCGTTTTGAACGCGATCGAACACGTGTTCAATCTTTGATAATACTTACGTAGGCGTTCGGCGGACGTCCTCACGATTGCAAATGTCGATGACAACCGAACGCCGACGACAGCTCTCGAGGGTCGACCGACTGCCGACCGCAACCGTCCGTGACCAGGACCGACATCGTCCGCCGGAGGTGGAGTATGGCGAGTGAGCGTCCAGGCGAAACCCCGAGAAGCGACGAGGGGTTCACCACCTCGAGACTCCTCGGCCGGTGGCTCGTCTTGTTGGCGACGCCGGTGGCCCTCGGGGCCGTGTTGTGGGTTCATCCCCACGGCGGCGAGAACCTCTACGAGTCGCTCTCGCCGGTCGCCGACACCTGGTATTTCATCCACGTCCTGTTGTTACCCCTGTTCGGACTGCTCGGGATCAGCCTCTACGTCCTGTTGAACGGCTACGACGGCCCCGTCGCCACGATCGGCCGGATCGGAACCGCGATCTACCTCGTGTTCTACCTCGGATTCGAGGCGATCGCCGGGATCGCAACCGGGATCTTGATCAGGGAAACCCAGACGCTCCCGGCGGAACAACGGGAAGTGGTCGCGGAGGCCGTCCAGACGATGGTCGCCGATCCGATCGTCGGCGCCGCGGCCCTGATTGGGACCGTCGGGTCGACGGTCGCGGTGGTCGCGATCGGCGTCTGCTACCGACGGGCCGGTGCCCCGCTCGTTCCCCTGCTCGGTCTCGTCGGCGTCCCTCTCACGGCCGTCGCCCACGGCGGTGGCCTGGGCGACGTCATCGGCATGGCACTGTTTCTCGCGAGCGTCGTCTGGCTCGAGTTCGGCTGGCGACGGGTCGACGACCGGCCGTCACCGCAAGCGGCGTGAATCAGCCAACGCCGCAGGCGGCGTGAATCTCGGGTGTGAGCGGATTTCGGCGCGACTCGAGGCGGATACCGATCGCGGAAGTGGCGCTATCGAAACATCCAGCTCACGAACTCGCCCGTACACACCGTCGAGCTACTGGGTCCGGAACCGTTCGAGAAGCTGATTCCGTGATCCTGCCCGCGGCTGGTACAGGTCTTCGTCAACGTCGCGACGTGGGTCCTGTTGTCGCCCTCCTCGAGGATGTAGATCGTCTGATCGCCGTGCTCCCAGCCGTCGACGGTCGTCGTGACGTTCTCTCCGGGTTCGACGGTGACCTCGTGGCTGTTGACGCCGTCGTCGACGAGCGTCACGTTCCGGTCGTAGTTCGGCCAGACGAGATCGGCGAAACTCACCAGCCGTTGGTCGCCGTCTTCGGTCGTCACCTCGAAGTTGAGATAGCCCGCCTCGTCCATGTCCTCGACGGTGTAGGCGGTGACGTGGTACTCGACGTCGTTTTCGTTCTCGACCGTCAGGATCGGTTCGGGCGTCCCCGTCGCGGCGCCGATTCCGATCAACACCGTAAACAGGGCGACGACGCTTAGGAGGGCGATGAGGCGGCGACTGACCATACGACCGATTGGTCGGTCACCGATAAAAGCGCATTCGTTCCGGCTGAGAGACACGAATCGGTTCTGGGCCGGCCTCGAGCGCGATCGTCCGACGCCGCGGAACCGCTCGCCCGACGCGTCGAAACCACTCGTCGGATGCCACGGGATCGTTCCTCGACGCCACGAAATCGATCGGTAGACTAACGTGTGCGTGAGCGACACGTTCAACGAAGAGTCGATGCCCTCCACCAGACGACAGCTTCTCGCCGCCACAGGGCTGACCCTCGTCGGCGGCGTCGGAGCCGTGGCCGCCACCGAAGAGACCATCGTCGGCGAGCGCTCCGTCGCGGAGACGGAGTCGAACACGTCCGCCCTCGAGTGGCCAGTCTCCCAGTACGATCCGGCCGGAACCGGCTACAACCCCGACGCGTCGGGGCCGACCGAGGATGTGCGCGTCGCCTGGAGCCACGAGTCGACCGACTGGTTCCGCGGGGCCGCGCCGCCGATCCGGCTCGAGGACACCATCTACGCCGTCGGCGAGGGACTGCTCGCCCTCGAGGCCGACACCGGTGAGCGCCGGTTCGCACGCCGGGGCCCCTACACCTCGAGTCCCGCCCGGGTTTCGGCCTCCGCCTACCGGACGGACGCGCTCGCGGTGACGTCGACGGCCGGCGTCTTCGGTCTCGGCGCCGGCGGCGGGATCCGGATTCCGGGTCTCGGACGCTGGTTCGGCGGCCAGCGCTGGGAGGGGCCGGGGGTCGGGTTCCATCCCTCGTCGCCCGAGCACCGCCCGTCCGTCGATCCAGTCGCGGTCGACGGAACGGTCTACGCGCCCATCTACGGCACGAACGATCTCGTCGCCCTCGAGGCGAACGACGGAACCGAACGCTGGCGGATCACCCACCACGAGGACGATCCAGTGGGCGTCTCGTACGGCCGACCGGCCGTTCGCGACGATACCCTCTACGTCGCCAACTGGCCCCATCAGGTGACGGCCTACGACCGCGACGACGGGTCGATGCGCTGGCAACGCGAACGCGACGACCAGATGCAACTGTGCTCGGTGCCGACCGACGAGGGCGTCGTCGTCACCTCCCGCAACGGCATCGCCCTCCTCGATCTGGAAAACGGGGAGACGATCTGGCACCGCGACCTCGATGGGAACGCAGTCGAGGGGACGGCGGCCGTCGCCGACGGAACGATCTACGCGAGCGACGGTCGCGAGACGTTTTACGCGCTCGCCCTCGAGACGGGCGAAGAGCTGTGGTCGGCGCCGTTCGAACGCGAGACCGAACCCGTCGTCGCCGACGGAATGGTCTACGCCGTCGAGGAGGATCGGGCATTGATCGGCTTCGACGCCGAGACGGGCGACGAGCGGTTCCGGTACGAGCCCTCCCAGGTCCCGTTGTCGCCGCCCATCGTCGGCGACGGAATGCTCTACGCGGTCAACCGTCGTCGGGTAATTGCACTCGAGGAAGCCTAATAGAGCAGATGGAACGCGACTTTAGGACCCATCACGGCGTCTCCCGGCAGACGATCGGGGACCGCAGGCGCCGCAATCCCCTCCGGCTGGCGCGCCACCCTCAGGGAGCCCCACTCGAGGGCGAAGACCTCCGAGTCCGACGACTCGTCGGTTCGAGCGATCGGTTGCAGTCGAAGGGAGGGTTTCGCTTCGGCGATTCTCACCGGGGCGCCCGGCGGGGCGAACTCGAGTGCGATTCGAGCGGTCGTCGAACGAATCCCTGGCCGGCCCGAGTGGCCCTGAAACGCGGAAACAACACCAATCGCTCCGTCGGCCTGACCGGGCATTACGAACTCGGCTCGCACCGCCAGTAACCGGGCCGCTCTCGGACGACGTATCCACTCGCCTCGAGAACCCCCTTCGTTTCCACTGGAACGTCCCGTTCCAACCCCTCCTCGTGGATCTCGACGAACAGGATCGGGCGATGGCGCTCGAGGACGTCTCGAGCGCCGCGAAGGACCTCGGGGGCCGCTCCCTCGACGTCGATTTTGAGAGCGTCCGGAACGGGAACCCCCGCGACTGGACGGGTTTCCGGACCCGCCAACGAGCATCGAGGCTCGATTCGGCCGTCTACGGACTCGTGGCGCTCGTTCGCCGTCTTGGGTTCGACCCGCTTCGTCGCCTCGGAGCCGAACACTAACGCGTCGAGCGTCCGGACCGGTACTCGTCGCACGTCGACGACCGACCCGTCCCAGCGGGTGGCACTCTTCCGGTCGAACGCCGAGAGTTCGGGATTCGAAGCGCGATAGAACGGCCGATACCCGACATCGTCTCCAACACCGATCGGGCGGACGTCGATCCGGTCCTCGAGGGAATTCAGGCGAGCGTTTTCCCGGAGACGAGCGACGACGGGGAGGGACGGTTCGAACGCGACCACCCGCCGATCCGGCTCCCCGCTTGCAAGCGCGAGCGCGTAGATTCCAACGTGTGCGCCGACGTCGAAGACGACCGCGTCGGGGCCGCAAGCCTCGTCCAGTTCGGCGAGCATCGCGTCCGTTCCGTGTCGGTTGAGCGGCTCGAGACAGCGAAAGCTCCCCGCCGGCGTTCGATTTCGCCTCGAGATCAGCCGGTGTTCGTAGTTCGCGGCCGCGACCCGGTGGTACGCCCGCCGGCCGAGACGTTCGGCCGCGGCGCGTGTCCGGCGAATCACCTCGATCGAACCGTCGTTCACGGTCGTCCAGTGCCACGACGCGGGCCCAGTTGTACGTTCGGCCGCGCCGCGACGGGCGAGAACGGGATCAACGACTACGACGACGGCCGTCGTAGCCTCGAGCGATGAGCCGGCAAGCGGTCGAACGAATCGTCGACGCCACCCTCGACGCCACAGTCCGGTCGTGTCGACGGCCGGCTACCGGGGCGATTGCGGAGACCTACCTGATCGAACTCGAGGGCGGAGGCGGTACCGCGTCGAGGGTACGAATGGATGACGCCGACTTCCCGGAACGTGCGGTCTGTAAACTCGGCGGTGTGAACGTCTGGACCGGCGACGTGATCGAGCCCGCGGTTCTCGAGGTCGTCGGCAGGGAGACGGAGCTTCCGGTTCCCAACGTCCTCGCGACGGGACGGCTCGAGGGTGGCGCCGACGAGCTACCCGACCGGTGGGCGCTGTACGAACACTGCGTGGGGACGAATCCAGGGCCGTCGTACCCGAACCTCGAGTCCGAGGTTCGACGGCGGCTGGTCGCCGACGCCGGTTCGCTCCTCGGACGGCTCCACGCGGCCACACCGGCCGAATTCGACCGCGTCGGCGGCCTCGCCCGCTGTGATGGGCGTTTCCAAGGAGGCCGAGACTGGCGGCGACGACTACGCGTCTGTGAACCGGTCGGTTGGCACGCACTCGATCCGGGTCCGCTCCTCGAGATGCTACCGGTTACGTTCACCGGAGACGACGGCTGTCGTCCGGTGTTGACACACGGCGACTACCAGCCCGGCAATCTGCTCGTCGACCGATCGGGCGCGGTGACGACGGTGCTCGACTGGGGGAACGCCCACGTCACCCACGCGGAGTACGCGCTCGCTCGAGCCGAAATCCGGTTCATCGACGTGTACGCGCGGCGGCTCTCCTCCGCACACCGCTGGGAACTCCGGCGAGCGTTCCGGGCGGGGTATGCGCGTCACGCGATGCTCAAATCCGGGTTCGAGGAACGAAAACGGACGTACACGGCGCTGTGGCTCCTCCAGTCGGCCGCCAACTACGCCACGATCGCAAGCGACGAGCGCGGTCGCCGACAGCTACGCCGGCAGTGTCGAAACGCCCTCGAGCGGTAGTGGTCGCGAACGCTCGAGAAGCGGCGTTCGCTCGCATCGACCTCGCACGACGGAGAACAGTCGGCGGATTTATCCTCCAGATTGTCTAACGGACGAACATGAACGGCGCCGGAAACGGAGACGACGCGGAGGCCCACGGAGCGAGAGCGGACGACCGTGACGGCTTCGACGACGGGCGCCCTGGGGATGACGAGAGACGAATCAGGGTCGATCTCGCCGATTCGAACGACGGTATGGATGCCGACCCCGCCACGAGTCCGGCGCCATCGACGCCGGATCCGAACGACCCCGATCCGAAAGGCGGGCCGACTCCAGGCCCGAACGCGGTGAGAAACTGGAGCATCCTCTTCGGGGCGCTGGCCGTCGTCTCGTTCGTCACGGCCGCGGTAACCGTCGCGACGGGCAACGACGTTCTTCCGGTAGCCGGCGCGAGCGTCGTCGGTCTCGCGTTCGCCGCGATCGCGATCGTCTCCTCCCAGCGTGCTCCTTGGTTGCTCGAGTGGCTCGACGCGGCCTGGGTCGAACACCGCCGGTACGTCTGGTTTTCCACGGGGCTGTTCGCGTTCGGGATCGTCCTCGGCGTTTTGCTCTTGTTCGCGGGGGTCAACCTGTTCGAACTCGTCCTCGAACTCCTCGAAGAGGAGCTGTTTCCGGAACTCGAGGACGAGGAGTTCGAGTTGACGGCGACGTTCTTCATCGTCAACAACACGCAACCGTTCTTGCTGTCGATCGTCGGGGCGCTCTCGGTGGGCGTGCTCACGGCGTTCGTCATGCTGTTCAACGGGCTCATCGTCGGCAACTTCGTCGCGGCCATCGTCGGCGACATCGGCTTCGATTACGTGATCGTCGGCCTGGCACCCCACGGCATCTTCGAACTCGCGGCGCTGTTTATCGCCGCTGGCGTCGGCTTCCGTCTGCTCTATCGGTTCGCCGAACGGATTCTCGGTCATCGTGAGGCCTTCCTGACGAAGCCGTACCTCCTTCGGACGACCTCGCTGGTCGTCTTCGCCTGGCTCATGCTCGTCCTCGCGGCGTTCGTCGAAGCGTACATCACCCCCGAACTGCTCGAGATGCTGTTCGCCGAACGCCTCGAGGCGCTCGAGAGCGAAGCACAGAACCCGTAGGCCGCGTTGCGATCCGCCCACTCGATGGGCGACGGACGAACTCGGAGAGCGCCGCGTTGAATACCGTTCGCGTCCGATCGCCCGTATGCGACTGTTCGTCAGCGTCGACCTTCCCGAGGAGCTCACAGAGCCGGTCGCCGACCTCCAGACCGAGTTCGACGACGCCTCGGGGCTGAATTTCACCGACCCCGAACAGGCCCACGTCACGCTCAAGTTCCTCGGCGACGTCGACGAGGATCGGATTCCGCCACTCGCCGACGAACTCGAGGTGGCCGTCGACGACAGCGGCGTCGATCCATTCACCGTCCGCTACGGCGGGCTGGGCGTCTTTCCGAGCCTCGAGTACATCAGCGTCGTCTGGCTCGGCGTCGAAACCGGCGGCGAAGAACTGGCCGAACTCCACGAGTCGATCGAAGGTCGGACGACTGCGATGGGGTTCGACCCCGAAGCGCACGACTTCACCCCACACGTCACGCTCGCACGGATGGAACACGCCGGTGGGAAAGACCTGGTACAGGACCTCGTCCGGGAGTCGAACGACGCGGACGGCGAGGAGTTTACGATCGGCGAGACGCGAATCGAGGAGGTCCGACTGACCGAGAGCACGCTGACGAGCGACGGGCCGGTGTACTCGACCGTCGAGTCGTTCTCGCTCGAGTGAGCCGTTCCGGACGGAGGGGACGCCCCGTTTTCCCCACAGAGCGGTCGGTTCTCGCAAAAGACCCGAGACGGGGCGACGCGCGCTCGAGCGGTCGGTGCCTGCCAATGGACAAGATTTTAAGCCAGCGTGGGCTACCTGTGGCTACTATGGGTAAGAAATCGAAGGGCAAGAAAAAGCGTCTTGCCAAACTCGAGAACCAGAACAGCCGCGTCCCGGTCTGGGTCATGATGAAGACCGATATGAACGTCACCCGAAACCCGAAGCGACGCAACTGGCGGCGCAACGACACTGACGAGTAACGATGAGTGCAAGTGATTTCGAGGAACGTGTCGTTACCGTTCCACTGCGCGACGTCAAGAAGGGACCCAACCACGAGGCCGCCGATTACGCGATGCGTCTCATCCGCGAACACCTCGCAAAGCACTTCGCCGTCGACGAGGACGCGATCCGCCTCGACCCCTCGATCAACGAGGAAATTTGGTCGCAGGGTCGGTCGAACCCGCCACGGAAGCTCCGCGTCCGCGCGGCTCGCTTCGACGAAGCGGGTGAGGCCGTCGTCGAGGCCGAGGTCGCCGAGTAAACTTGCAACGTCTCGCCTTCGCCGGGTCGTCGTACGTCGGCGTCTTCGCCCGCGCGACCGACTCGTGCGTACTCGTTCGACACGACGTCGACGACGACGTTGCCGAAACCCTCGCCGACGAACTCGAGGTGCCCGCGATCCGGACGACGGTCGGCGGCTCCTCGACCGTCGGTGCCCTAGCGACGGGTAACGAGAACGGCTTGCTCGTCAGTTCGCGCGTCCTCGAGTTCGAACGCGAACGGCTAGCAGAGGAACTCGACGTCCCCGTCGCCGAACTTCCGGGGAACATCAACGCCGCCGGCAACGTCGTCCTCGCGAACGACTACGGTGCGTACGTCCACCCCGACCTTCCACGTGAGACGCTCCAGATCGTCGCGGACACCCTCGACGTTCCCGTCGAACGCGGCGACCTCGCCGGCGTGCGAACCGTCGGCACCGCCGCGGTCGCGACGAACTCCGGCGTGCTCTGTCACCCGAAGGCGACCGACGACGAACTCGACTTCCTCGAGGAGGCCCTCGACGTCCGCGCCGACGTCGGGACCGTCAACTACGGCGCGCCCCTCGTCGGGTCGGGACTGATCGCGAACGAGGCCGGCTACATCGTCGGCGAGGACACCACCGGGCCGGAACTCGGCCGAATCGAGGACGCACTCGGCTATCTCGAGTAGCGCGCTCGATCGTCGGTTCTCCGTTTTCGTTCGTTCGGACCGATTCTCCGCTACGCGATTCGCCGGGATCGAGTGGTCGCTTCTATCCAATCGTCGTGACTCAAAACTGAGTTTGACTCTTCTGAAAATATTTACATTACAAGTACGAACTCGGTTCGATGGCAGTACTCTCCGCGTTCCGTGACGGTATATCGGTCCTCAAGCGAAATCCGGTGATCCTCGTCGTCGGACTGGCGATAATGGCGATTCAGCAGGTGTCGTCGCTCGGCGATTTCACCGACTCGTTCGCGCTGATCGCTCTCTTCGGACTGGTCGGGCTCGGCATTACGGTCTTCGTCTGGCCGTTTTTCCTCGCGGGCATCCTCGGCATGGCCCTCGAGGGACTCGAGGGATCGACGACGGTCGATCGGTTCCTCGAGGTCGGGAAGGAACGGTACGTCTCGATGTTCGGGGCACAACTCCTGTTCCTCGGGATAATTATCGCCCTGATAGTCGTCCTGATGATCGCCTCGTTCTTCGTGTCCATTATCGCGATGGTCGGGTTCGGGGCCGGGTTCGCCGCCATGGAACTCGACGCCGGGGGGCTCCCGATCGGAGTCGGAATCGTCGCGCTCGTCGCGATCGTCTTCTTCCTCGTGTTCTTCGTCGTCTTCATGTTCCTGCAGTTTTTCGACGCGGCGATCGTCGTCGAAGGCGAGCGGGCGCTCGATTCGTTCGGCCGGAGTATCCACGTCGTCCGATCGAACCTACTGAGCGTCGTCGGCTACACCCTCCTCTGGGGAACGTTGAACTTCGCGATGTTCACGCCGGTGTACATCGCCGAGTTCGCGGTGGCCCAACCAGATATTCAACTCGAGGTGAGCGAGACGGTCCTCCGGGCGTCGGCGATCGGTCTCACCGTCGTCGTCGGCGGACTGGTACAGGCGTACCTCTACACCGTCCACGCCGCCTACTACACGCGATTGCTCCCCGAACCGGCGCCACAGGAGCGCTCGGGAGACGGAACGCTGTGATTCACGGCGAAAATCGACGCCGGCTCGAGTGTCACCACCACCTCGAGCACCCCTCCGGCTAGCGCCGAGCGTCGGTTCCGTTCCTCGTCGACTTCCGCCCGTGTTGGGTCACCGTCGATCCCACCTCGTGTCCGCCTAGTGGCTTCCCAAGCCTGAACTGAGGAGCGAAATCATGCGGTGAGTGTCGATTTCGCTCATCAGTCGACGCTTGGGAGGGTACTAGAGGTCGAGAAATCGAAGGAAGAGACCGGCGAGGACGAGGATCGTTCCGATCGTCGTGCCGACCAGTGGCGGCAAGACTGGGATCGGGATGACGATCAGGAGGACGCCGACGGCGATGACTTTCGTAGACGTTCTCACGACTTGGCCCTCCACGCCGACGGGTAAAACGCCACGGGGTGAGCGAACGCACGGTCCAGAAGGACTCGGGGCGCCACAGATCGACAGATTCGATCGTCTCGAGGAAAATCGAGACTGGATCGAGTCGAAACAGTGACGAGCGGCCACGGCGAGGCACAGTCCTTAAGCAGTTCTCACCGCTATTGGGAGTCGATGCACGTCATCGGAACGGTGGGTCTGCCCGGAAGCGGAAAGGGTGAGGCCGCCACCGTCGCACGCGAGGAGGGAATCCCGGTGGTGACGATGGGCGACGTCGTCCGCCAGGAGACCGCGGATCGCGGGCTCGACCCCGCGAAAGACCACGGCACCGTCGCGCAGGCGCTTCGCGAGGAGAACGGCCCGGCGGCGATCGCCGAACGGTCGCTTCCGATGATCGACGACCGCCTCGAGCGCCACGATGCCGTTCTGGTCGACGGCATTCGATCGGGCGTCGAGGTCGACGCCTTCGAGGGGCGATTCGGCGAATCGTTCACGCTGGTCAGCATCGAGGCCCCCTTCGAGGTTCGCCGCGAGCGCATCGACGCCCGCGGTCGGGACGTCGGCGAGGACGACGGCGGCGAGGGACTGGCCGCCCGCGACGAGCGCGAGCGCGGATTCGGGATGGACGACGCGATGGACCGCGCGGACGTCGTGATCGAGAACACCGACTCGCTCGAGGCCTTTCACGACCGAATCCGGGCGATCATCCGCCAGGGATCGGCGAGGGAGGCGGCGACCGGGGACGAACCGACGGAGGTGCGACGATGACCGACGTCTACCGGGTCGACGTGGAGATCACCGCGCCGGTGTACGACACCGAGGTGACGAGTCGCGTCACGGGCGCGATCGCGAACGTGTTTCCGAACGCCGAACTCGAGGAAGGGTTCGGCGAGATCAGAGCTGAGACCCACACGATGGACCACTTTTCCGACCTGCTCCACCGCCAGGAGATCCTCGACACCGCACGCGGCGAGTTCTTCTCGAATCGCGAGGGGAACGTCTTCTCGTTCGCGTTAAAAAAACAGGCGGCCTTCGAAGACCGCGTCAACTTCTCGGTCGGCGAACCCGACGAACTCGGCGAAATCAGCGTTCGGGTCCGCGTCGAGGAGCCGACACTCGAGGAGTACGTCGACCACGTCGCACCGCCGACCGAAGACGGACGCCCGCTCGAGGGGTGAGTGGAAACTGCACCGATCACTCGTTTCGATCGTCCCCGTGACGGAACTATCGACCGACGGTTTTTGTCCGTTGGGAGAGAGGGATACACATGAGCGCGGACGACCAGGATTCTGATCGACACCGGGCCCACGGCGAGTATCAGGACCTGATCGACGCGATGAACGACACGGCGTGGGTTCTCGATCTCGACGGCCGGATCGAAGCCGTAAACGAGTCTGCCGTCCGGACGCTCGGATACTCGCGGGAAACGCTACTCTCGATGCGAATCCACGAGATCGACGACGGACTCGATCCCGGGGAGATCACGGCGCTCATCGAGAACATGCCCGCCGACGAGATCCAGGTGTTCGAGACCGCACACGAAACCAACGCCGGAACGACCATCCCTGTCGAAATCAGTTCGAGTATCGTCTCCTATCGCGGCGAGACGCGAGTCCTGAGTATCGCTCGAGACATCACCGAACGCAAGCGCTACGAAGGGGAGTTAGAACGACAGCGTGACAATCTCGAACTGCTCAACGAAGTCCTCCGACACGACATCCGAAACGACCTCGCGGTCATCGACGGCTCCGCGGAAACACTTCGTGAACAGATCGACGAGGAGGCGAATCCGGAGCTGGCGACGATCCAGGAAAAGGCCGAACACGCGATCGATCTCACGACGACCGCGCGTGATCTGGCAAACGTGATGTTACAGCCCGAGGCCGAAGATCGACGCGTTCCCCTCGCGCGGACGGTCGTTCAGCAAGTCAGGGAGACTCGTTCGGGGCATCCGGATGCGGACGTGACGATCGAGGGTGAACTTCCGGCCGTACAGCTCAGTGCCGACGAAATGCTGGAGGCCGTGTTTCGGAACCTCCTGCAGAATGCCGTTCAACACAACGACAAGGCTACACCGGAAGTGAGCGTGTCTGCCGAACGGCTCGACGACCGAGTGGCGGTCCGGATCGCGGACAACGGACCGGGTATACCGGACTCCCGGAAGTCGACGATTTTCGGAAGGGGTGAAAAAGGGCTTGCAAGCGCCGGGAGCGGGATCGGTTTGTACCTCGTTCAGACGCTGGTCGATCGCTACGATGGCACAGTGTGGGTCGAAGACCGCGAACCCGACGGTTCGGTTTTCGTCGTCGAATTACCGATCGCCGAATAGCGCGTGAGTTCGGGCCGAGTACGACGAAAGAACGAAGATCGCGGACCGACCCCACGACTGAACTGGCGTTTCGAGGGCGAGAAGTGATGTGTCGTGAACGCATAGCATCGCCGACATGCACGAGACGATTCCCGCCTCCGAGATCATGGTCACCGACGTCGTCACCGCGTCGGCGGACGCGAGCGTCTCCGACGCCGCGACGTTGATGGACGACGAACGCGTCAGCTCCGTCGTCGTCACCCGCGACGGCGCACCCGTCGGCATCGTCACCGAAGGGGACTTCGCGACCACCCTCTGTGAGAGAAGCGACGTCGGAAACCTCGAGCTCGCCGACGTCATGTCCGCCCCGCTCGAGACGGTCTCCCCCGATTCGTCGGTCGTCGATGCGGTCTCCCTGCTCCGTGCTGACGGCATCGAACACCTACCGGTCGTCGCCGACTCGAGGAAGGGATCCACGGAGACGACGGCGTCCCGGACGACGAACGACGACGATGGTGAACTCGTCGGCATCCTCACCACGACCGAACTGTCTTACTTCGTCCCTCATCTCCTCCACCGCTCGAGGAAACTCGAGGACCGGCCGCCGCGACGGCAGGTGCGAACCGATACTGAGTACGAGCGCGACGGCTGGGAGTTCGAGTATCGCGGCGCGGACGAATCGACGGTCTCCGTCGGCGACGTCGCTCGGTTCTCCAAAGAAATTTCGGCCGAGGACGTCGAGGCGTTCGCCGACGCCACTGGCGATACGAACCGACTCCACCTGGACGCCGCCTACGCGGCGGAGACGCGATTCGGCGAGCGGATCGTCCACGGCGTCCTCGCGAACGGAATCATCAGTGCGGCGCTCGCACGGTTACCGGGGTTGACGATCTACCTCTCACAGGAGAGTTCCTTTCTGGCGCCGCTTTCGATCGGCGAGCGCGCCACTGCAATCTGTGAGATCACCGAGGATCTCGGCGAGTCGAAGTACCGGATCGAAACGACGGTCCTCGACGCAGACGAGACGACGGTTCTCGAGGGCGACGCCGTCGTTCTGATCGACGAATTGCCGCCGGGATCAGCCCTGAAAGCGGAGGCGGCCGACGGCTAAGCCGGCAGGGGATCGGCCTCGAGGAGGGCTCAGAACGGACCCATCCCGCCCATTCCGCCGCCACCGCCTTGCTGTTGCATCTGTTTCATCATCCGTTGCATCTCCTGGTCCGAGCCCATACCCTGGAACTGCTTGATCGTTCGTTCCATCATCTTGTACTGCTGAAGCAGTTCCCGGACCTGCTCCTCGCTGGTGCCCGACCCGCGGGCGATGCGCTCGATCTGGCTCGCACCGACGGCCTTGGGATACTCCTTTTCGGCGTCGGTCATCGAGTCCATGATGACGCTAAAGGAGTGCATTCGCTCCTGGGTGACGTCCATCGCGTCGTCCGGAAGCTGGTCTTTGATCCCGCCGCCGAAGCCGGGGATCATGTCCATCACCTGGTCCAGTGGCCCCATGTTGTTCATCGCCTCCATCTGCTTTTGCATGTCGTTTAGGGTGAACTGGCCCTGCAACATGTCCTCGGGGTCCCAGTCTTCTTCCTCGATGTCGGTTTCGGCCATCGCGCGCTCGACGCGTTCGGCGAGCTGGCCGAGGTCGCCCATGCCGAGCAAGCGGGAGATGAAGCCGTCGGGCTCGAAACGCTCGACGTCCTGTACCTCCTCGCCGGTCCCCAGAAACGCGATCGAGGAGTCGGTTTGATCGACCGCGGTCAGCGCGCCGCCACCTTTCGCCGTCCCGTCTAACTTGGTGATGACGACGCCCTCGATGCCGATCGACTCGTCGAACTGCTGGGCCTGCTCTTTGGCACCCTGGCCGATCGCGGCGTCCAAGACGAGCAAGGAGGTGTCGGGTTGGACGACGCCCTCGATCTGCTCGATTTCGTCGATCAGGTCGTCCTCTAAGGCGTGGCGACCCGCGGTGTCGACGATGTGGACGTCGGCATCGGCCGTCTCCTCGAGGCCCTTCCTGGCGATTTCGACGGGGTCGTCGTTGTCGGGGTTGCCGTAGAAGTCGACCTCCGCGCGAGCACACATCTCCTTTGCCTGATCGTAGGCGCCGGGCCGGAACGTGTCGGTCTGGATGACGGCCGGGCGAAGTCCCTTCGTCGAGAACCACCACGCCATCTTCGCCGCGGACGTCGTCTTACCGGAACCCTGGAGGCCGGCCAGCAAGATCGTCTGTTCGTCGAGAGGTAACTCGGTCGACTCGCCGATGAGGTCGACGAGTTCCTCGTAGACGATTCTGAGGACGAAATCCCGCGCCGGCGTCCCGGCGGGGGGCTCTTCCTCGAGCGAGCGCTCTTTGATGTTGTCCGACAGCTCCATCACGAGCGAGACGTCGACGTCGGCCGACAGCAAGGAGCGTTGGATCTCCTTGACGATCTCCTCGATGTCCTCCTCGCTCAGCCGTGACTTCCCGCGGAGTTTGTCGAGGGTGCCCCGCAGAGAGCTTCCGAGATCGTCGAGTACCATTTGCTACTCGTAAGCGCCGGCGTCGTTAAAGGCTTTTTCTCGGCCGCGCCTCGAGGCGGTGTGTCATCGGTCGCCGCGACCCGACACGACGAGTTCGATCGCCACGAGCGTAAGAAGCGTTGCGACGAACAGCCCGACGTGGGTGCCTGCGAGGTCGTAGGCGAGAAAGAGTTCGGTCAGCAGTGTGAACGCGGCGAAAAAGCCGACCGCAGGAACGAACGCTAGGTAGACCGGGGCCAGGTCGAACGGATCGCACGCCACGGCGACGAGCGCTCGCCAGCAGAGTATCGCAACCGCCAGCTCCCAGAGGACGCCGATTCCGAAGATCACCGCGACGGCGGGCTCCGGGAGGGCGTACACCGCGGTGATCGAACGCAGAAACTGGTAGTTTCCGGAGGCGAACGCCCAGCCGTCGCCGAGGACGCCGAGTTCGACCAGCCCGTCGAAGGCGTTCGTGAGGAAGACGAGCGACCACCAGAGCGCCCAGAAACCGACCAGCGTCCGGACGAGCAGGGCCCGACCCGCCCGAGGCGTCGGTACTGCCGCGGTGGTGGTTCGACTCGAGTCGGGTTCGGTCGACATGCGTCGTACCTCGAAGAACGCCTTGATAAAGGTACACTCCCGGCGGCCGGAATCTGACCGCGGGAGAATCGGTCTCGAGGGGGCACACACGACGGGAAATCGATCACGACGTCAACAGGGTGGATACTCCTCGACGTCCCGCTGTGCCAGTTCGATCTCGACGGAGTCCAGGTGATCGATCTCAACCTCGAGGGAGTCGGCGCGAAAGTCGTAGACGTGACCGCCGCCGTCGCGGGCCGACGTGATGAAGTGGGCGTGATAACCTGGGGGGTGGATCTGTTCGAACTGGTCGGGGATGAAAAACGTCGGCATCTCTCCCTCGACGTCCTCGAACTCGAAGACCGTCTCGTTCTCGAGTACGTCCTCCAGAGTCGGGTACGGCTCGACCTGACCGTCGACGCTTCGGGTTCGAACGAACTCGAAGCTCCCACGAAGGTTCAGCGCGTGGAAGTGATCCGTTCGCGGGAGTCGCTCCGTCACGCGGTCGGCGAACTCCTCGAAGCTCTCGACGTTCTCGAGTTCGATCGTCGCGTCGGGTTCGAACGCCGTCACCGTGGCGAACGGCGTTTTCGTCTCCGGCTCGAGCGCCACGGCCGTTCCGTCGCCCCTGACGGCGTACGCCTCGCCGTCGACCACCGCCAGTTCGCCGTCTAACTCGTTGACGGTTCCGAGGCCGAATCCGCCGCGTTCTAACAGCCCGCCTACGGTCTGTTCGTCCGCGAAGTGCCCACAGGAGAGGGCGTCGATCGTCGACACCTGATACAGCGTGTCCGTCACCTCGACGGATCCGGCCGTCGATTCCGCTCGCGGCGTGGCACACCCGGAGAGTGCGGCCGCGAGCCCGACCAGAACGGCTCGTCGTGACGTCGTCATGATTGCTCTGACCGGAGAGTCGGCCGGCACGACCATCGCTCTTTGCTCGGTCGATCCATCACCGACTGTCGGTGGCTATTCGTCCCCCGACGAGAATGGTCTCGTATGACTACTGACTCGGACGTCGACCCCGACGAGTACGACGCGCTCGCCGAGGCCGAGGTGACGATGCGCCAGAACGACCACGGCCTGCACATCGCCGACGACGAGGTGACCGGCGTCTCGAGCCAGGGCCAGACGCCAGCGGAGGCGCTTTCGAATCTCGCGGCCGCGGTCGAATCCTATCTGGAAGCGACCGACGACGATCCGGGCGACGACTGGCTCTGAAAGACGTTCTGGCGACAAAGCGGCTCTGGAAGACGTTCTGGAAACGACTGGCTCGATCGGTCTGTCGTCCGTTCGTACGGTTTGCTGTGCCGATTACCGGCCCAACCGCTCCGGGTCGCGGTTGCGTCGGAACTGACTGACAACAGCCCGTATCAATCCTCCAGACGGAGTGGTTATACCGTCTTGAGACACACCAGGAACCATGACTGTCCGGCGTGATCGCGTCGAAACCGTGTTGCGAGCGATCGTCCACGAACTCAGGGTCGAACGGGTCACGTTTATGGCCGGGAGCATCGCCTACAACGCCTTTCTCTCGCTGTTACCGCTTCTCCTGTTGTTGCTCGCGGTCATCGGCTCCGTCGGGAACCAGAGTCTCGAGGATGGACTGGTTTCGATCACTCGAGCGGCGTTGACTCCCGGTGCGGCGGACGTACTCGTCGCGGAACTCCAGACGACGCCGCCCGCCGCCTCGACCCTGGGTATCGTCGCTCTCGTCTGGGGAGCGTTGCGGATATTCAGGAGCCTCGACATGGCCTTTTCGGACATCTACGAGTCCCAGGCACAGAACACGTTGCTCAATCAGTTACACGACGCGGTCGTCGTGTTGATCTCGGTGACGGCGGTCGTCGCCGCCGTCGTCGCCATCGAATCCGTCGCACCCGGTGGGTTCGGCCGCTCCGGTGGTCCCGTGGGCTGGCTCGGACAGCGGCTCTTCCTCGTCGTCGCCGTCGGCGTCGCGCTGGTCCCGATGTACTACCTGTTTCCCGACGAGGAGGATATGGCGCTCATCGAGGCGCTTCCGGGCGTCGCCATCACCGCCGTCGGACTCGTCGCCGCGGAGTCGATGTTTCAACTGTACGTCCAGTACAGTTCGGCGAGCGCCCAAAATAGCCTGCTCGCTGGCATCATCGTCCTGATGACGTGGCTGTACGTCAGCGGACTCCTCATCCTCGTCGGCGCGGCCGTCAACGCCGTGCTCTCGAACCGGAGCGAGGACGTCTCGATCCGCCCCGTCCTGGGCGGCATTCCCCTCGAGGAAGACGGTACGGAACCGACGACCAGCGCCGAACCCGTCGATCCCGTCCGGGCGATCGACGACCTTCGCGAGCGTCTCCCAACGGCGACCGACGTCGAAATCGTCGTCGACGGAGAGTCAGTACGGATCTCCCCGCCGGATCGGATCGATACCGACCGACGGAAGACGGTGCTTCCGTTCGTCGACGACACCGTCAGTATCGATCTACACTGGAACGCGCGGGGCGGCGAATCCGAGCCAGAGACCGCCGGTAGACGGGAGTGACGTCGAGACGGCGCGCTCCAGTGCAGGCTCCGGTTTTAGGCGATCAGCCATCGTCGGAACGAGATATGGACGCGTACGATATCGTCGTAATCGGTGGTGGATCGGGCAGTCAGGTCGCGACCGCCGCCACAGACCGAGGGCTCGAGGCGGCCGTGATCGAACGAGGGCCGCTGGGCGGGGCCTGTATCACGCGTGGCTGTGTGCCCTCGAAGGCGCTGATCCACCGCGCTGACGTCGTCGACGAGATTCGAGGAGCCGCGAAAACGGGGATCGACGCCGAGGTGAACGACGTCGACTACGGCGAGATCACGTCCGCGATCCGGGAAACCGTCTACGGGAAAGCCGACAGACAGGAACGGAGTCTCCGCGAGCGCGAGCACGTCACGCTCTATCGCGGCGAGGGACGGTTCGTCGACGACCGAACCGTCGCGGTCGACCTCGAAGAAGAGGCGACCGACCGGGGTGGCGACAAAACGAACGGTGGGGGAGAAACCGTCGAACTCCGCGGCGAGTCCGTCGTCGTCGCCGTCGGAAGTCGGCCCACGGTTCCGCCGATCGACGGCATCGAGGACGCTGATTACCTCACGAGCGACGACGCGCTCTTCCTCGAGGAGCGGCCCGATTCGCTCGTGATCGTCGGCGGCGGCTACATCGGAGCCGAACTCGGCTACTTCTTCGGCGCGATGGGGACCGACGTCTCTCTGGTTGGGCGAAGCGACCGACTCGTCCCGCGAGAGGACCACGAGGTGAGCGACGCCGTGACCGAGTCGCTCGAGCGCTACTGTGACGTCTACACCGGTCACGAGGCGACGCGCGTCTCGGGCGGCGACGGTGGCGTCGGCGTCGAGGTGGAATCGGCCGACAACGAGGCGATCGAACTCGAGGGCGAGCGCCTGCTGATCGCGACCGGTCGACGACCGAACACAGATACCCTCTCGCTCGAGGAGACTGGGATCGAAACGGACGACGCGGGACACCTCGAAGTCGACGACCGGCTCGAGACGGGCGTCGACGGCGTCTGGGCGCTCGGCGACGTCGTCGGCACACAGCCGTACAAACACGCCGCCGACTACGAGGCCGAGATCGTCTCGGCGAATCTACTGGAAGAGAGCGAGGTTGGGGACGTCGGAGGCGACGCCGAGCGGACGGTCGACTACGACGCAATGCCCCACGCCATCTTCACGAAGCCACAGGTCGCAAGCGTCGGGCGGACGAGTGGAGAGCTCGAGGATAACGAACGGGAGTACGAGTCGACGACGGTGTCGTTCGACGCCGCGCCGTTGGGGATGATCCTCGAGACGGACGGCTTCGTGAAGGTCCTCGCCGCACCCGACGGCGAGATCCTTGGCTGTCACATCGTTGGGCCGCAGGCCTCGACGCTGATTCAAGAGGTGGTCGTCGCGATGGAACGCGGATCCGGAACCGTCGACGACGTCGCGGGGTCCGTCCACGTTCACCCGGCGCTTTCGGAGGCCGTCTACGCGGCGTTCGACGACCTCTCCTCGAGGCCGTTCTCGACGGCACCTGACTGGCGGGACGTAGCCGACTGACGACGTCTCGGGAACCTTTGACGTCGCCTCCGGTCGTGATCGGAGTCGAGCGTTCGTCGGTTTGCCGTCGGTGAAGGCCGGACAGCCATATGTGTCAAACAGGTAGCCATTCGAAAGAACGATTGTGATCGGTTCAAAACGCCTAGGTGTCCCTCCATGAACCTCGACCTCGACGGCGGCAAGGTGTTGTACGCGCTGGGCGTCGTCTTCGCCCTCGTTGCGCTCCTGTACTTCGTCCAGGACGTGGTGTTCGGGCTCTCGATCACGGTCCGATCGGCGTTGTTGTTCGCCCTGTTCGTCGGCTTCTTCGCCGGCGGCGTCGCCATCGGTCGCGGCGCTCTCGACGTGGTGTCGTTCGCGCTGGCGGCGATCACCTACACGGTGTTCGTCTGGTACGTCGTCAACCGGTACGACCCCGGCGAGACCGGAATCTTCCTGGCGCTGGCCGTCTCGGCGGCGCTGTTCGTCGGGCTGGGCTACGCCGTCCGCGAACGAGGGGTCACGATCAGCCTCCGTACCGCGGGGGTCGTCGTCCTCGCGTTGCTCTGTGTGAGTCTCGTCCTCGTTGGCGCGGACGTCCTCGGCGGCGGCGTCAGCTACGATACCGATCTCGAGGAGTCCGTGACCGTAATCCCAGCCGAAGAGGACCCGACGGACCGGGACGGAACCCCAGCCGAGGTTTCCGTCGGAACGGCCAGCGCGACCAACGAGTTCGTCTTCACGCGTCCGCTCGATCACCCAACGATCTACGGCTGTGTGGCCGGAAGCGACGACGTGCTCGGGGACGAGGTGTCGGTCAGATACGAGAGCTATCAACATCCGGATGCGATCGGTGCCAACGAGGAACACAGCGTCGAACTCGAGGCACGTCTCCTCCTCGAGGATGACGTCGACGAGACGACGCTTTCGGTCGAACGCGTCGACGACCTCGAGAACTGTGACGTGACTCGCTCGGAGCCGACGCTGATCGTCGTGGTCGACGAGAGCGAATGAGACGCACCCATATAGAGCGCGTGAACCGGGCAGAAACGCGGTGTCGTCGAATCGCTACCGGTTCCAGGGTCCGTGGTCGGGATCGATCACGCGGTGTCGGCGGTCGATCGAGTCGATCAGCGCGAGGTCCTCGTCGTCGAGGTCGATCTCGAGGGCCGCGAGGTTCTGTGTCGCGTGCTCGCGACTGCTGGCTTTCGGGATGACTGCGACGGGATCGTGTGAGAGCAACCACGCGAGCGAGATCTGGGCCGGCGAGGCGTCGTGTTTTTCGGCGACCTCACGGATCTCGGGAACGTCGAACACCGCACCCTGGGCCAGCGGCGAGTAGGCGACGAGCCAGTGGTCGTGTTCCCGTGCGTAGTCGACCAGTTCCTCCTGGGGGAGCAACGGATGCATCTCGACCTGGTGGGCGAAGATCGGTGCCTCGAGGTGCTGGCGGGCCTCGTCGAGCAGTTCCGGAGTGAAATTCGAGAGGCCGACGTTGCGAATCTTTTCGGCCTCGTAGGCCTCGTCGTACGCCGGCAACACCGCCTCGTGGTCGTAGATTCCCGTCGGCCAGTGGACATAACAAAGGTCGACGGCGTCGACGCCCAGCCGCTCGAGACAGCCGTCGATGGCCTGGGGGACCTGCTCCGACTCGGGAGGCACGTCGTGGTGGACGGTCTTCGTCGAGAGGAAGACGTCCTCGCGGTCGACGTCGCTGGATCGGATTCCTTCGCCGACGTAGCGTTCGTTCTCGTAGACCTGCGCCGTGTCGACGTGGCGGTAGCCGACTTCGAGGGCCGTCCTGACGTTTTCGGTCCACTGCTCGCGGTCGTCGGCGGAGTACGTCCCGAGGCCGATTCGGGGGAGCGAGTCTCGAGGCATCGACTCGATGTAGCCAGCATCGACGGTTTACCTTTCCGAACGCGGCAGATCGATCGTCGGCGGGGTCGACCGGTGTCAACTCGTCCGATTCGACGCTCGTATACAGCGATACCGAGAGATAGCTCGACGGTTGGGGCGGTTTGGGTGGTGGGTTTTGCCCCGTCGGAGACCAGTGGAGTGTCTGTGAAACGAAGAGAGGAGAGTGCAAAGAGAGGAGACCCGGTACGGAGTGCTGTACCGATGTCCCGGCGGTGAGTCGAACCGTGTGAGACGAGTCTCGGTGGAGGAGTGCAGCGAGTCCACCGTTGCAACCGCCTTCGAATCGCGGTCACGCTGGAACTGACGGACAGCAAATCGTCTGAGTGCGCTCGTGCCCTCCGGGTGGATCGCTCAGCGACGCGGCCCCCTGCGGAAACGATCGCATTTCGATCACCGGGGGCCAGTCGATGGTTCGTGCCCACCGGTCCTACGAGTTGGCCATTCGGTTGCATGGACGGTTTGTCGGGGCGGATACCGGTATCGATAGACGCTCTCGTACCAACACTGTTTGGCCGCAGTGTCTTGTCACTCTGTGCGATAGTTCGGCGTACACTCGCGGAAGATCACAGTCGAGCGCCCCCGGCGGGTCATCCCGATCTCTGGCGGGCGGCGATCAGCGGTGTATCGGATTGTCGTAACGGGTTACCGGTGAAATCGCGGGCGGGTCGTCGTTTCACCAGCTTACAGCAATCCGTCTCAGAGGCACGCCTTCCGCGAGTGTACGTCCACGTCCACACCGAGCGGTCGCGAGTGATCCGCGATCGACGAATCCGTCCAGTCTCGAGTGACGACCAGTATCGCCGAATTCGCCCTTCCTGTTAGGACCGTTCCGTCGAGTGCATCAGGGAATCAACTGCTCGCCGTCGTCGTCGTAGATCCTGATCGCGTCGACGGGACACGTTCGCGCGGCGAACTTCGCGTCGAGTTCCGCGTCTTCGGGCACCTCGCGGACGAAGACACCGTCTTCGGTCTCCTCGCTCCCCTCGAGGATCGCTTTTCCCCTCGCTTTGTCCTTCTCGAAGGCGTCCCACTCGGCGACACACTGATACATCCCGATACAGGTGTCCTCGTCGAATTCGACTTTCATGGCCGACGGTTGGACCGATGTGGGTAAAGCACTGACGGGATTCCGCGTCGCACCCGATATTCCGGGACGGAACGGTCGCTCGAGCGCGTCGCTGAGCACGACCCAGTCCTCGACGTCGGCTGTGGCAGGCCAGCACGCCCCGTAGCACCAAGTACGCGTGTTCGGCATCGGCTCGAGGCTGGCCGGGTAGATGTCCGAACCGACTCGAGGGCGATCGGACGAACGCTTATCCGGCCCCTCGTTGAACGTCGCGTGACGGATGGTCGCGCTGTCGTTCGTCGTCCTCGTCGGGATCGCGATCGTAACGTGTCTGTTCATGGCGTGGGTCCTAGGTGCGAACAGTAACTCGCCGCCGTTCGCGCCGGCGATCGGAGCGAACGCCATCTCGACGATGCGAGCCGCGTTCGTGATCGGCCTGCTCGCGGCCGCGGGGGCGCTCATGCAGGGCGGGAGCATCTCCGAGACCGTCGGTGCGGACCTCATCGACGGCGTCGCGATCACGCCGCTCGCGGCGACCGCCGGATTGCTGACGGCGGCGACGTTCATGGCCGTCGGAATCTACACGCGGTATCCGATCCCCGCGGCGTTCGCGACGACGGGCGCGATGGTCGGCGTCGGGCTCTCGCTCGGCGGTGATCCGGCGTTCGACACGTACCAGCGTCTCGGTACGTTCTGGGCGCTGGTGCCGATCATGTCGGGTGGACTCGCCTACACCACGGCGGTCGTCCTCCGCCGGGACGACGTTCCCGAATCGGTCGGCGTCCCACTGCTCGCGGGCGTCGTCGGCGCGATCGTCGCGAACGTCCGAATCAGCGTGATTCCGGACCCCGCGACCGACCAGGGAACGATCGCTCGAGCCGTCTCCCGGCAGTTCGGCGGCGGTCCGACGCTGGTCGCGGGCGTCGACCTCGGGACCGTGCTCGTGACGATCGTCCTCGGCGCGCTCGCGTATTACTGGGTCCGAAAGCGCGTCCTCGTCTCGGTCGAGGACGGGATCCGGTCGTTCCTGCTCGTCCTCGGCGGTATCGTCGCCTTCTCCTCGGGCGGCTCCCAGGTCGGGCTCGCGACCGGGCCCCTCGAGAACTTGTTTCGCGTCGAACTCGGCCTGCCGGGGATCACCCTGCTCGCGCTGGGCGCGGCGGGTATCCTCGCCGGCGCCTGGATGGGGGCGCCGAGATTGCTGCAGGCGACCTCACGGGAGTACGCCCAACTCGGCGTTCGGCGGTCGATCGCCGCGCTCGTCCCCGGTTTCGTCATCGCCCAGTTGGCGATTGCTCTCGGCATTCCGATCTCGCTCAACAACATCATTCTCTCGGGGGTGATCGGCGGCGGACTGGCCGCGGGATCGGCCGGCGTCTCCAGGCGAAAGATCGCCTTCACGATCACCTTCTGGCTGCTCACCCTCGCCAGTTCGATCGCCGTCGGATACGGGCTCTACCGGCTGCTCGCGACGATCGTCGGTGCCTGATCGACATCGCGTCTCGAGACGCCGCCGGACGCCTCGAGTCCGTGACCGGGCGGCTTACCCTGCTGGTGACAGCAGGTAGCTCCCGCCGATCGCGAGGACGCCGACGAAGACCCCGAACAGGCCAACCGGCGGCGAGACGAGCGCCAGCGCGCCGCCGAAGACGAGCGCGCCGACACCGACGCGCCAGGCGATCGACTGCGGATAGTAGCCACAGTGTGGGCACTCCTCGGCGTGTCGCGAGATTTCTTCCCCACAGCGTCGGCAGTAGTACACCGGTTTCATCGTTTGATCGGTTCCCACTCGAGCGTTATCTGATCACCGTCACGGGACGCTCGGTCCGTTCGACGACCGTCGCCGCAATCCCGCGACCGAGCAGCCGGCGGGTCAACCCCGTCGCGCGCTTTCCGTGGCCGTAGACGACGACGTGGTCGATCCGTTCGTCGCCGGCGTATCGGGGAACGACGGTGCCGGGGCGTCCCTCCGCGACCTCGATGCGGACTCGGTCGATCACTGTCCGATCGTCGAGTGACTCGGCGGCCGACTCGAGTACCGATTCCGCCCGCTCGCGTGTCGCCTCCCCCCGTTCCTCGTCGCGCTCGAGGACGCCGCCCTCGCTCAACGGGGCGTCGAGCGGCGTCACGACGGCCAGGAGCGTGACGTCGGCGTCGGGGAACGTCTCGAGGGCGTACGCGAGGGCATCGTCCTCTTGCGGGCGGCCGAACGTCGGGACGAGAACGGTGTCAGGGTCGGCCATACGGCGTCGTTCGGTCGCCACACCCATCGATCTGTCGCCGACCGGTGTCGCGGGATCGGCGGGAGACGACAGTTTAAACCGCGGGACGCACCAACGACGGGTAATGAATCTCGAGGAGCTGTCGGGGCTCCCGCCCGGTGCCATCCAGCACTTTCGACAGGAAGGGGTCGAGGAGCTCTACCCGCCCCAGGCCGAGGCCGTCGAGGCTGGCGCGACCGACGGCGAGAACCTGGTCGCGGCCGTGCCGACCGCAAGCGGCAAGACGATGATCGCCGCCCTGGCGATGCTGTCGGCGATCGAACGCGGCGGGAAGGCGCTCTATATCGTCCCGCTGCGCGCCCTGGCCAGCGAGAAAAAGGCCGAGTTCGACGCCTACGAGTCCTTCGGCGTCACGACGGGCGTTGCAACCGGCAACTACGAGTCGACCAGTGAGTGGCTCGCGACCAAGGATCTCATCGTCGCGACCAGCGAGAAAGTCGACTCGCTCGTCCGAAACGGCGCCGACTGGCTCTCCGATCTCACCTGCGTCGTCTCGGACGAAGTGCACCTCATCGACGACCGCAATCGCGGACCGACGCTCGAGGTGACCCTGGCGAAGCTCCGCCAGCTCAACCCCGGCCTCCAGGTCGTCGCGCTCTCGGCGACGGTCGGCAACGCGGACGAGGTCGCCAGCTGGCTCGACGCCGCACTCGTCGACTCCGACTGGCGGCCGATCGACCTCCGGACGGGCGTCCACTACGGCAACGCACTCAACTTCGACGACGGCTCGACCCGCGAGGTGCCGATCGAGGGATCGGAAAAACAGGAGGCCGCGCTCGTCCGCGACATCCTCCAGGAAGGTGGCTCGTCGCTCGTGTTCGTCAACTCCCGCAGAAACGCCGAGGCCGCCGCCCGACGATTGGGCGGCGTCTCGAGTCCCGAACTCACCGACGAGGAGCGAACGGAGTTGGCCGACCTCGCCGCAGAGATTCGCGACGACAGCGACACCGAGACCAGCCGCGACCTGGCCGACTGCGTCGAACGCGCCTCGGCGTTTCACCACGCCGGCCTCTCTTCCACCCAGCGGAGTCTCGTCGAGGACGCCTTTCGCGACCGCCTGCTGAAGGTCATCTCGGCGACGCCGACGCTCGCGGCCGGCGTCAACACGCCCGCCCGCCGCGTCGTCGTCCGCGACTGGCGACGGTTCGATCCGAGCGCCGGCGGGATGGCTCCTCTCGACGTCCTCGAGATCCACCAGATGATGGGACGGGCCGGTCGCCCCGGGCTCGATCCTTACGGCGAGGCCGTGTTGCTGGCAAAGAGCCACGACGAGAGCGAGGAGCTGTTCGACCGGTACGTCTGGGCCGAACCCGAGGACGTCCGCTCGAAGCTCGCCGCCGAGCCCGCCCTCCGAACCCACGTTCTCGCCACCATCGCCTCCGGCTTTGCCCGCACCCGATCGGGCCTGCTCGACTTTCTCGAGGCCACCCTGTACGCGAGCCAGTCGACCGAGGCGGGTCGCCTCGAAGCCGTCACCGACGACGTCCTCTCGTATCTCGAGCGAAACGAGTTCGTCGAGCGCGACGGCGGAAAGACCGATTCGAACGCCGAGGCCGTCACCGACGACGCAACGAACGCGTTCACCTCCGCGGCCGAACTGGCGAGTAAGGAAGCCACCGAGGTCGAACTCGAGGCGACGAGCCTCGGACACACCGTCTCGCGGCTCTACCTCGATCCGATGAGCGCCGCGGAGATCGTCCACGGCCTCGAGACTTGTGAGGAGCGCCCGACAGCGCTGGGGCTCTACCAGTTGGTCTCGCGCACCCCCGATATGTACGAACTCTACCTCCGATCGGGCGAGGACGAGAAATTCGGCGAACTCTACTACGAGCGCGAGCGCGAGTTGCTCGGTGACGCACCCAGCGAGTTCGAGGAGAACCGCTTCGAAGACTGGCTCGCCGCCCTGAAAACCGGCAAACTGCTCGAAGATTGGGCCGAAGAGGCCGACGAGGAGGCGATCACCGAGCGGTACAAGATCGGTCCCGGCGACCTGCGCGGGAAAGTCGACACCGCGGAGTGGTTGCTAGGCGCCGCCGAGTCACTCGCCCGAGAAGTCGACAGTGAGTGGACCGTCGCGGTTCGGGAGGCCCGCGCCCGCGTCGAACACGGCGTCGGCGAGGAACTGCTCGAACTCGTCTCTGTCGGCGGCGTCGGCCGTAAGCGCGCCCGCCGGCTGTACGACGCCGGAATCGAGGAGCCCGCCGACCTGCGAACCGCCGAGAAGGGCGTCGTGCTCTCGGTGCTCAAAGGAGAGAAGACCGCCGAAACGATCCTCGAGAACGCGGGGCGGGAGGACCCCTCGATGGACGGCGTCGAGCCGGTCGGTCTCAGGGACGGAGCGGTGGCCGACTCGAGTACCGGCCGTGGCGAACGCGACGGATCGAACGAGCCGTCGGCGGACGAACGAGCAGAGGCGGACGAGAGCCAGTCGAGCTTGGGTGATTTCTAATGAAGCGATTCCGCGGAGGGGAGGCCTGATGGAACTCCTCGAGTGTCGGCTCTCGATCGGCGATCTCGATTCGTTCGTCGCGACTATCGGCGAGGTCGGCGATCGATTCGGCGTCACGATCCAGGCGTTCGACGCTCGCTACGTCGCCGACCGCCGGCATCTGGAGCGGGCAGTGGAGCTGGCCAACAGGGCCATCGAACGCGACGAGAACGTCGCCAGGGATCGCGCCGTCGAGATCCTGCTGTACGCCGCCGGTCGTCGCCAGATCGATCGGGCGCTCGAGATGGGCGTCAGCGAGGGTGAAATCCCGGCAGTCGTGCTGATCGACGCGTTTCCGGTCGATCCCGACGGGCGGGGAAGGGGAGCCGCCGAACGGGCGAACGCAGATCGGGCGGACGCAGATCGAGCGAACGCCGAGGCACGCGCCCTCGAGGCCGTTCGGGATCTCGAGGCGGTCGTCGACGTGGAGCCGACGCTCGACGACCGCGACGACGAGCGGCTGTGTAGCTTTTTCGACGTGACCGACGCGGAGCGCGGAGCGACCGACGCCCCGCTTTCGGCGCTGGTTCGCGAACGGGTGGCGTTGCTCGAGGTCGAAAAGTAATCGCCGATCGGTGGTATCGGTATCCGGACACGACGGACGGCCCCGAGAAGTAATTCGTCTGATAAACACCTCGAAACTAACAACGCGTTTCTGTCTCAAACAGCCTGTTTCTCCTGTTTAGGACAGATAATTAACACGCTCTGAATACCCCATCTATATTGTAGTTCAGTGCCAGAGGCGGACGTATGATCAGGAAGGTGGCGGCGGTCGCGGCTGCGGTCGTCGTCTGTCTCGTCGTCGTCCTCGGCGGCCTGTTCGCCACAGGAGTGCTCGGGGTTCCCGACGCCGGCCTCGAGGACAACGCGTGGGGCGAGGTCGACGACGAACGGATCGAGGTGATCACGACGGTCTGGATCGACAACCCCAATCCTGGCCTCGAAATCGACGATCTGGACGTCGAGTACGCGCTCGCGATGAACGACGTCTCCCTCGCCGACGGGGAGTCGGCCGACGTCACCGTTCCGTCGGGTAACTCGACGACGGAGCTTCGAACCGACCTCCAGTACCACCAGCTTCCCGCGTGGTGGGCGACACACATCGAGAGTGGCGAGGTGAGCGACGTAGAAGCCGACGTGGTCGTCCACGCCGACGTCGGACCGCTCTCGGGATCGCCATCACACGCCCACGAAGACGAGATCGAGACCGACCTCGAGCCGATGATCGCCGACGCACTCGCCGAGATGGAGGGCGAACACTCGCTCTCGCCAGGGGCGTCCGAGCGGTCGGACACGATCCTCGAGCCCCGGGTCGAGATCGAAGACACCGACGCGGCATGGGGTGACGTCGACGAGGAACGGACGGAGGTCCACCTCACCTTCGACGTCCACAACCCGAACGCGTACCCGCTTGCGACCCCCGCGTTCACCGGCGAGATGGAGTTCAACGATCGACTCGTCGCGGAGTGGGACGCCCACGACGTCGACGTCGTCGGCGGGACGTCGGAAACCCACATCCCACCCGGCGAGAGCCGTGAGATTACGTTCGTCGCAACACTCGACAACGACGACGTCGCCGAGTGGTTCGCGACCCACGTCGACAACGAGGAACTCACCGACGCGGAGATGCGCGCCCAGCTCGCCATGCAGATAAACGACCACACGGTGACCGTCCCGCCCGAGGGCGAAGCGATCGAGTGCGAGTACGAGATGACGACCGCCATCTTCGTCGAACAGGAGGCCGACCTCGAGTCGGAGGGCTGTTCGTTCACACCGTGGGCCGTCCCCGACGACGCGGCGCTTGCAGACCACGGCGTGCTCGTCGACGAAAACGGCGAGAACGACCTAGTCGGGTTCGACGACGGTCCGAACGGCGTCGATGGAACCGGCGAAGACGACGGAACCGCGACGCTCACCGACGGCGAAAACGTGACGGGCCTCTAATCCTCGCGGTTCGCTTTCGCGACGACGCGACAGGAGACTCGAGGGGCGCGTCGAGTCGACCCGCTACTCGCCGCCGTCCGAGTCGACCCGTCGTTTTCTGGCCTCGTTGAGCCCGTCGCAGATCCCGGCTTGACCGGACATGTTGACCTGCGTGAGCCGTCCGCGACGGTGAACCAGCTCGAACGAATCCGGCGGAATCGTCTCGCCCTCGGGCGTCCGGAACAGCGCGTTCTCGGGTGTCGAGACGACGCCAGTCGCGCGGGCTTTCTCGAGGTACCGCTCGATCGGCTCCGCGGGAACGACGACCCCGACCGTATGCGCCTGGGCGTAGACGACGATCCGCTCCGTAGCGTTCTCGTCCGAGATACCCGCGTTTGCCGCTGTGCCGGGACGGGGAGACTCGTCGGCGAGTTCCGCTGGTAACCGCTCGAGATCGGCGAGTCGAAGCGAGACGATCGTTTCGGGGTCGAAACCGGCCTCGATCAGGGTTTCGACGGCGTCGTACTGTCGTGCGACACGGGCCTTTTCGTCCAGATTGGCGCGGACGCCGTCGATGCCGCCGTCGGCATCGGGAAACGCGTCCTCGAACGACCGCCGCTCGTTCACGCCACGGTTGATCTCCGCGTCGTGCATGTGCTCGCGGAGGACGACGGTCGCCGTCTCGACTGCCGGCAACGATTCGATCGCGTCGCGGGCGTCGACTGCCATCATCCAGGCGAACGCCGGCGAGCACCACGCGGTCGGGAGCGTAAACTCGAGAGTCACCTCCGCGCCGTCGATTTCGATCGAATCGACGTACTCGAGGGCCACGATCGAGTGATCGAGTTCCGGGTCGGTCACGGATTGGAGCGCGTCGCGGACGGTCGACTCCTCGAAGGAAGCGACGGCCGCGTCGGCGGTGCGGTCGCTCATCAGTCGGCCGCGGCGGGTTCGCCGCTCGCGTAGTGATCGCCGAGGTCGAAGCGGTCGCTGATCTCGTCGTCACGGAAGGTTCGGCGCTTGTCCTCGATGTCGATGTCGTACAGCGCCGCGGCGTTCTCGCCCATCACCTTCCGCTTGGTCTCGAGGTCCCACTCGACGCCGTACTCGGCTCTGTGTTCGGGCATCAGTTCGGCTTCCATCACCGTCTCGACGAGCCAGTCGGGGTTCCACAGCGCGTAGTCCGAGCCGAACAGGAGCCGGTCTTCGCCAAGCCACCACAGAAGCTCCGACATGATCTCGGAGAACTTCCCGGGACGGTTCTGGGCGAACGGCGCGGCGACCGCCAGTCCGCCGTAGACGTTCGGCTCCTGGGCGGCGATCCAGCAGAAGTCATCGAGCCGGGGCAGGCCCACGTGTTCGACGACGAAGTTGAGATCCGGGAACGACGAGGCCGCGTCGTCGACGTCCTTGACGTCGAAGGCGTCGCGGTTCAACGGTCGGATCGTCGGCCCTTTGTGCGGGTGGACGTTCTCGATGCCGAGTTCGGCGCACTTCTCCAGGAATCGAAACGCCTCTTCGTCGTCGAGTCGCCACCCCTTCGACTCGCCGCGCCACTCGGCGGTGTACAGTTTGACCCCCGAAATGTCGTACGTCTCGTGGAGGTCCTCCAGGTGCTCGATCCCCGTCTCGCCGTCGCGCGGATCGAAACTCCCGTTCAGGACGAACCGCTCGGGGTAGGCCGTCGCGAGTTCGGCGTTCTGGTGGGTGGTGTTGAACCCCTCCTCGTAGAAGTCGGTGAGGTACGTCGGCTGGAAGATAGCCATATCCGCGGCGGCGTTACCGAAGATGTCCTCGAGCATCCGGTCTGAGCCGTAGCGGCGGTACTCCGAGAGGTCCCACAGGCGGTCTTCCGGCGTGAACGTCGTGTGATAGTCGTAAAAACACCGGATGAACTCCTCGCCGCCCTCGTGTTTGATGTTCTGTTCCGATGCGTCCCAGAGATGGACGTGTGCGTCGATGACGAAGATGTCCTCCCCGTCGTGATCGTACATAACGGCATGGATGACGCTAGCATCCACCATGAGGTTTTTTCGCACGATCGGGACGGTCGTCACGACCGAACGGTCGTGATGTCGGGTCGAGCCGAGTTCCCGGTGCCGGACCTCGGCTGTAACGAAACGCACAACCTCGAAACGTATCAGAGCCGACGAACGAACGCACTCGAGAGGTGTGAGATTTTTGGTGTGGGCCGTCGGAGTGTCACACGTTACCATGCAAGCCGCGCGCCTCCACGAGTACACGGACGAGATGACCGACGCGCTCTCGATCGACGACGTCGACAGACCCACTCTCGAGCACTCCGACGGGGTGTTGATCGAAGTCGAAGGCGCGGGCTGGTGTCAGACGGACAACCACATTATCGAGGGGATGTGGGAAGAGTACGTCCCCCAGGAGCTACCGATGACGCTGGGTCACGAAAACGCCGGCATCGTCGCCGAGGTCGGCGACGAGGTCACCCTCGTCGAGGAAGGTGATCCGGTGATCTGTCACCCCGTCCAGAGCTGTGGCATCTGTCGGCCCTGCCGACTGGGCGAGGACATGTACTGCGAGAACAGCGCGTTCAACGGGCTGACGACCGACGGCGGCTTCGCCGAGTACCTGCAAACGAACGAGCGCGCGGTCATTCCGCTGCCCGAGGGTGCGGATCCGACGGAGATCGCCCCCCACGCCGACGCCGGCATCACGGCCTACCACGCAGCGAAGAAGGCGGCCGACGAGTTGAATCCGGGCGACGCCTGCGTCGTCATCGGCATCGGCGGTCTGGGCCACATCGGCCTCCAGTGTCTCGATGCGATGACCGCGGCCGACATCGTCGCTGTGGACCTCAAGGACGAAGCGCTCGAGCTGGCGGCCGATCTCGGCGCCAGTCACACGGTCAACTCGGGCGAGGAGGACGTCGCGGGCGTCGTCGCCGACGTGACCGACGACGACGGCGCCCAGCAGGTGCTCGACTTCGTCGGCGCCGACGAGACGACCGGCCTCGCACCCGACGTCCTCGCCGCAGGCGGCGACCACCACGTGATCGGCTACGGCGGCCACGTCCACGAGCCGTCCCAGACGCTCGTCGACGGCGAGATGGCGTTCCGGGGAACGCTCGTCGGCAAGTACGCCGAGCTTCAGGAACTCGTCTCCCTCGTCGACCGCGGCGACGTCGCCCTCCACACCGAACAGTACGGGCTGGACGAGATCAACACGGTCGCCGAGCGACTCGAGCACGGCGAGATCGAGGGGCGGGCGGTCGTCCTTCCGTCCTGACACCCCGCTTTTAGCGACGTCGAATCATCCCGGCAAGAGCACGTTGATCCCCGCCACGACGAGTCCGGCGAGCCCCATTCTGACCGCCGCGACGTACCACCGCTGGCGGGAGATCGATGCGAGGTAGATACCGAACGTGGACAGTACGAGAACGCCGACGGTGATCGAAGCGAGCACCGCCTGAAACATCGTAAAAACGACCCCCTCGAGCGCGAGCGGGACGAGCGTGAGCGTAAAGGCGAGCAACGGGCCGGACGCGCTCGCGACGGCGTGGACGATCTGGGCGGCGCGGTGTTCGCGCTGGACGCGCGTATCCTCGAGTTCCGTAAGCATCGCCCGTTCGATCCGCTGGCGCTCGGCCAGCGCCTCGGCGCGTTCGATCTCCCAGACGCTCCAGACGCCCGAGGTGCCGAGGCCGACGGCCGCGCCGAGACCGATCGCGACGACGGTGAATCCATCCCCGATACCGGAGAGATAGGCACCGACGACGACGCCGATGCTCGTGAGCGTTCCGTCGAACCCGTTGGCGATGAAGTACCGTCGGGAGATCGATCGGACGTCTTCCTTGCCGAGGACGCGTCGCAGACGGGCGACTCGAGACGCCATCGTCAGCCGAGCCAGGGATCGTCGACGGTTCGCGACCCGCAGGCGACCTGGTCGATCGAGTGGACCGACGCGCTGAGATCCTCGATTTCGGCGCGGATCACGTCCATCTCGAGATCCGTCCCCTCGATCGTCACGCGGAGCGTCTTGACGTTCTCGTCGACCTCGATGACCGTCGCGGTGACCGCCTCGATATCATCCAGCTCACCCAGCTGAGACGCGAAGGAAACGACGCCGGGGTCGTGGGGTTTCAGGACGTCGAGGACGAGTCGCGTTATCGGAGCCATGATCGTTCGAACGAGCGGCCACCGGAAAGATGTACGGACGCTGGTATCGCAACCGACCCGATCGGCCGGGTCCATCCGGACGGCACGCTCTTGTACGCTCCCGTGATAGCCCGGATATGACCACGCTCGAGGAGCCGATCGAGATCGGCGGCGTTCGGGTACCGAACCGACTCTATCGAGCGCCGGTACTCGAGTGTGCGGGCAACGGGCCGGACGCCGTCGACACGCTGATCGACGACCTCGAGCCTACCGCGGCGTCAGGCGTCGGATTGCTCTGTCAGGGGGCGACGATCGTCACCGGCGAGGGGGGCTGTGCGGCGCCTGGAATGACCCGCGTCCACGATCCGTCGTTCGTCTCGCGACTGTCGCGGCTCACCGACCGAATTCACGACCACGGGAGCCGAATCTTCCTGCAACTCGAACACGGCGGCCTGCGGAGCATGGAAACCTGGCACGCCGAGTACCGCCGGGAACACCCCGATATCGGGCAACTCGCCGTCTCGAGACTGCCCTGGCAGTTGCGGCTGTTCGATCGCCTTTCGTTTCTCTCGTACGACCCACACGTCCTCTCGACCGACGAGGTGTACGACCTCGCCGCGGATTTTGGCCGCTCGGCGGCCTACGCCGTCGAGGCGGGCTACGACGGCATCCACCTCTCGGGGGCGAACATGGGGATCGTCCAGCAGTTCCTCTCACCATTCTACAATCGCCGGGACGACGAGTTCGGCGGCTCGCCCGAAGCCCGCCTCGAGTTTCTCGCGCTCGTCCACGACGAGATCAGGGACCGAGTCGGCGACGTCCCCCTGATGACCAAGGTTCCGGCGGAGACGCCCGCGCCGCCGTCGCCGATCGTCCGTCGGAAGCTCTCGCTCGCCGACGGCGTCGAGATCGCCCGGCGACTCGAGCGAGTCGGCTACGACGCCGTCGTTCCCGTTCGAACGTCGGTCGTCTGGGATATGAGCATCGTCCGCGGCGAGTATCCCGATCGCGCCTGGGCCAACGAAGCGCTTCGCGGGGAGTACGACGCGGCGTTCGGCGGCGCCAGTCGGCGGCGACTCGTCGCACTCGGCAACCGCCTCGAGTCCGTCGTCTACGACAGCGAGCCGGCGTGGAACGAGGAGTTCTGTCGGCGCGTCCGCGAACAGGTGTCGATCCCCGTCCTCGCGGAGGGCGGGATCCGCGAGCGCGGCGAGATGGATCGACTGCTCGGCTCGCGAGGAAGGGAGGTCGAATCGAACGAGGGTGACGCCCGCTCGAAGCCCGCCTGCGATATGGTCGGCATGGCCCGTCCGTTCTACGCCGAACCGCGACTCGGCGCGCGATTGCTCGAGGGAAGCGAGACCGGAGCCGTCGAATCCGACGAACGCGCCCTCTGTGAGAGCTGTAACAACTGTACGGTCCCCCAGGTGACCGGCGCACCGGGGATCTGTCGGACGCCCGCAGTCCTTCGAAAGCGCGGCGAACTCGAGCGCGAGGGGGGTTACGATCGACGCTGACCGACGATACGGGAAAGAGTGAACGATCGACAGCGTTAGGCCGTGATGACGTCGCTCGTCGCCTCCTCGAGGGTCAACTCTCGGGTGTACCCCGGCGTGTCCACCTCGAGTAAGGAGTCGTCGTCGACGTCGGTGAAGTGAAGGGTCAGTTCGTAGCTTCCATCGTCCTCGACCGCGCTGACCTCGCTTTGGTCGCTCTCGAGGGTCCGGACGGTGACGAACTCACCCGCGTGTTCGGGATCGGAGACGCCGCGAACGTCGTACGCGGCGAGGCTGTACGTCGCCTCGGTACCCTCGATCGGATACTGGTCCTCGACCCAGGCCTGGAGCCCTTCGTCGAGCGCGTAGACCTCCTCGTAGCCGTTGGCGATCAGCGTCGCCGCTCGCTGTCCAGCCAAGGTGTGTGGACAGACGCAGTAGGTGACGATTCGATCCTCCTCGGGCCAGGTAGCGACTGGATCGTTCGAGACGCCGTCCGGGGCACTGCTCAGGACGGAGCCGGTGATCCGAACCGCGTCGTATTGATCGCGACCGCGCGTATCGACCATCCTCGCTTCCTGGCGCTGATACCAGTAGACGACGTCCTCGAGGGGCGCGAGCGGGACGTCGATCCCGCCGAACGACTCCGTCTCGTAGGCGTCGGTGTCGATCGATCGTTCCCCCGGAGCGTCGTCCGGTTCTGGTCCGTACCCGTCGGAGCTATCGTTCCCGCCGAGACAGCCGGCGACAGCCGTTACGGCGGCGGCCGTTCCCGCGACGAGATACTGCCGTCGGTTCATTGGGAGCGAGTAGGTACGTCGTGCAAATAGGGGTTCTGGTGGCGGTGATCGGCGGAAGGATACCCCCTTCGTTTCAGGTGGAAAACGACAGGCGGCGCTGGAGAGTATGCTCGAGTCGAAACGAGGAGAAGTAGTCCATGCTGGATTCGAACCAGCGTCGAAGCCCCCAGAAGGCTTCAGGATTGGCCACTACCCTAATGGACTTGACATGTTCGCCGAGTTCTGCTTCGACGACGTACACACTCGTAGTTGTCGTTCGTATTAGAGTGTTACGAACTCGGTCGAAGTCACGGTGTTGGAGAGTCCTAGCGTTCCAGTCGGTGGCAGTTCGCACAGAGAACGACGCTGCGATCGAGTCCGACCGACACCTCGAGTGCGAACCGACACCCCTTTTCCCCTCTCACGCGGACTCCCGGGTATGTACGTCGGACGATTCGTCGTCGTCGGCCCGGACGTGGGCGCCTACCGCGTCTCCTCGAGGTCGTTCCCGAACCGAGAGATCACCGCTCGAGACGAGGCGCTGACGGTGGGTCCCACCGCGGACGCCCCGGAGACGGACAACCCCTACGTCTCCTACAACTGTCTGCGGACGGTCGAGACGCCCACGGGCGAGACGGTCGCGTTCGGAAACGGTTCGCACGTCGATCCGATCGCCGAGAAACTCGAGCTCGGCTACCCCGCTCGGGACGCCCTCGCGACGAGTCTGCTCGCGCTGGATTACGAGAAAGACGACTATGACACGCCCCGCATCGCCGCGACGATCGGCGACGACGGCGAGGCGCTGATCGCGACGGTCCGACGGGACGCGCTTCTCGTCGAACCGGTCGACGAGCCGACGCTGGTCGCGACCTACGAAAAGAACGCACCCGAACCGATCGAGTTCGACGCGGAGAGTGCATCGGAGGCCGCAAGCGACGCCTACGGACTCGAGTTCGAACACGCGGTCTGTGCGGCCGGCGTCGTTCGAACCGACGACGGCTTCGAGACCGCACTCGAGAACGGAGACTGACGAACGGCGATCCGTCCATCGTGGCCGGACCGCTCGTCAGAGCGATTTTCGCATGCACGTCGCCGTCGCCGGACAGAGCTCCGTGAACTCGGCAGTGTCTCGAATCGTCGCCGGGGCGTCGTTTCGGTCGACCACCCCGTAGCCGCGGGCCGCGAAGAACTCGGATGCGGTCGTCGTGAGCAGGTACAGCGTCTCGACGCCGTCGGCTCGCGCCTGTGCTTCCAGCGCCGTACAAAGCGCCGCTCCGAGCCCGTTTCCACGCGCTGGGCGTTCGACGACGACCGATCGCAACAGCCCGTCGGCTCCACGGGTTTCGATCCCGCCGATCCCGACCCGGTCGCCCTCCCGACGGGCGACGTAGAAGCTGTCCGGTTTCTCTCGTACGTCCGCCGACGGGAGGTCGTTCGCCTCGAGCAGGGCCTCGACGGACGGGAGCGTCCGATCGTCGACCGAGTGGAGCGTGAGGGAGGAATCACTCATGTGGGGTTCGACGACGCGAAACGGCTAATTCGTTGTCATTCCGTCAACGACGCGTCGATCGCTGGACAATCTACATACCGCTCGCGCCCCGTAGGTTCGAGCATGCGAGTCGGACTCATCTCCGACGTCCACGGTAATCGGGTCGCCCTCGAGACCGTCCTCACTGCGATGGCGCCGGTCGACGAGGTGTTGTGTGCCGGCGACGTCGTCGGCTACAATCCCTGGCCGGCGGCCTGTGTCGACGAACTCCGCGAGCGCGACGTTCCGACGGTGATGGGAAACCACGACGCGGCCGTCGCCGCGGAGACGCCGTTTCGGTTCAACGGGATGGCCCGGGCTGGCGTCGAGTACGCGAAACGGCACCTCTCCGAGGACCACCTCGAGTGGCTCGCCTCGCTTCCGGCCGAGCGACGCGAGTGTGACGGACGCGTCAAGCTCGTCCACGGGCACCCGGACGATCCAGACCGGTACACCCGCTATACGTATCCGCGGGAGTTCTCGCCGCGACTGCTCGAGGAGGAGGACGTACTGGTGCTCGGCCACACCCACGTTCAGGGCGCCAAACGCTACGCCGAAGGGATCGTCGTCAACCCCGGAAGCGTCGGCCAGCCCCGCGACGGCGATCCGCGAGCGGGGTACGCCGTCGTCGACCTCGAGGCGATGACGGTCGAAACCCACCGCGTCGAGTACGACGTCGAAGCGGTCCAGGAGGCGGTGGCGGAGACGGAGCTTCCCGAACGGATCGGGACCCGCCTCGCCCGCGGGAAGTAGCGACGCCGCGAGCGGCCGTCGCCAGCGCCACGAAACGTCCGTTTTATGCGTTCGCAGGGCTAGCCTCGAGCATGGAGCATCCAGGCGACACCGCGTGGACAGCCCGCAACCGACCGCGTCGCGTTGGGAGCCGGTGTTGCCGACCGCTCGCTCGCCCCTCGAGGAGTCAGCGCTCCGCCGCGTTCGATCACACCCACGGGAGATCCACGACGCATGCTCGGACGACTCCGTGAGGACACCCGGGCGATGTGCAAGCGCGACCCGGCGGCGCGACGCTGTCTCGAGGTCGCGATCTGTTATCCGGGCGTTCACGCCATCTGGGGCCACCGGATCGCACATCGCCTCTGGAACGCCGGCTTTCGGTTCGTCGCGAGGCTGTTCTCCCAGCTCGTCCGCCTGCTGACAGGGGTCGAGATCCACCCCGGCGCGACGATCGGGCGGCGCGTGACGATCGACCACGGGATGGGCGTCGTCATCGGCGAGACGGCCGAAGTCGGCGACGACGTCCACATGTACCACGGCGTCACGCTCGGCGGGGATACGAACGAGCCGGTAAAACGCCATCCGACGCTCGAGGACGGCGTCCAGATCGGCGCGAACGCGACGTTGCTCGGCGACATCACGATCGGCGAGAACGCCGCGGTCGGCGCCGGGTCGGTCGTCACCGGAGACGTCGACGCGGGGACGACCGTCGTGGGCGTTCCCGCGCGAGCGATCGGTGACTGATTCGATCAGGCGAATTCACCCGGTTGCTTGCGAAGCAGACGGACTCACCCGGTCGCTTGCGATCGACTCGAAGAGACCGTCGTAACTCAAGCATTGATGAAAGCAGACTCGCCTGTGCCCCGGCGCTACCGCGACCCGAAGCGATAGTGCCGATGAATCGCCGTGTCACTTCTCCTGGTCGTCGCGTACGGTCCCCTCGCTCCCCGGCGGAGAACCCTCCGCCGGAACGCCGTCGTCAGACTGGACATCGGCCGGGGATTCCTCGTCGTCGTCGACGGTTTCCGCACCGGGTTCGTCGGCCGGGTCGGGATCGGAAACGTATCCCAGTTCGAACCAGAGTTTCGCCGTGCAGTCGAACGCCTGTTCGTCGAGTTCAGTGTCGCCTTCCCGCTGGTCGAGATAGCCGTTGCACCGACCGCGATCGACCACGTTCGAGAGCGTCGCGGCCGATCCACACTCCGGACAGTCGATGTAGTAGTTTCCCTCCTCGTTCTGGTGCCACGCATCGGGCGAGAGTTCGGTGTAAGCCGCCTCCTCGTTGCGTCCGCTCATACTGGGTCGAACGACCTCCGGGCCGGTAAACGCGGCCCCGGAGTACGCAACCAGTCGCTCGATTCCGGAAAGATCGGTTTTTCGAACCGATCACCGAACGCGCGTTTTGGAGCGAACTCGAGGGAACCAGCGCGGAACTCGCTCGCAGTAGCGGTCGTACTCCTCGCCGTACGTCTCGACGAGGTGGGGTTCCTCGTACTCGAGGACGCGGCCGTGAAAGCCGATCCAACAGCCCGCGGCCCACCAGAGGGCCGAAACGGACCGATAGCGAAGCGCCTGGCCGATAGCGACCAACAGGACGCCGACGTACATGGGATTTCGGACGTGTGCGTAGATCCCCCCGGTGACCAGCTCCTCGGGCTCGTCGGTCGACGACGGCGTTCCTCGGCCCTCGATGACGAACTGCCACGCAGTGTGGGCGTACAATAGCGATCCGATAAGGACCGATACCGATCCCGCGGCCCGCGCAAGCGTCGAATCGACGGGAAGTTGTGGATGCGTTCGCCACCGCTGGAGCGCTCGAGGGATCGCGACCGCAACGGTATACGGGACGAGAAGCGTGAATACGACCGTCTTTGCGAAGGTTCGCGAGAGCGCCATACCCGGGCAACGACGCGGAAGCGCAAATACGTGGCCCCCGATGCCGGCCGCGTTGTACTCGCACGAACCGCCGAAAGTCAGTTCCGGCGTGACCTCAGGGCGGTCGCGGTTGCCGCCAGGCCGTCCGTACCGCAGTCGGTCTCAGACCAGCGATTCGAGCAGTCTCTCACCGAACTCGAGCAACTCGTCGACCCGGTCGCCGTCGGTCGCCTCGGCGTACACTCGCAAGACGGGTTCGGTGCCGCTGGGGCGGACGAGCACCCACGAACCGTCGGCCAGCTGGAGCTTGAAGCCGTCCGCGGTGTTGACGCCGTCGACGGCAGTTCTCGTGATGGCGTCGGGAATCTCGCCCTCGAGGTCCGCGACGACGCGGGCCTTCTCGTGGTCCGGGCAGGGAACGCTCGTCTTGTCCTGGACGACGGTCCCGTGTTCGGCGAGTAGTCGATCGACGCGGTCGTCGATCGGTTCGGCGGCGTGCATGGCGGCCGCGAGCAGGGCGATCAGGACGCCGTCTTTCTCGCGGACGTGACCCCGAACGGTGAAGCCGCCGGACTCCTCGCCGCCAACCAGGGCGTCGCCGTCGGCCATCGCCTCGGCGACCCACTTGAAGCCGACCGGTACCTCGCGGACGCTCTCCCCGTGGGCGGTGGCGACGCGGTCGATCAGGAACGTCGTCGAGACAGACCGAACCGCCGGACCCGAGTCGTCCTCGAGGAGGTAGTCGTACAACGCGGCGAAAAAGAGGTTCTCGTCGAGGAATCCGCGCTCGGGCGTGACGAGCGCGATTCGATCGGCGTCGCCGTCGTTGGCGATCCCGAGGTCGGGGCCACCCTCGTCGGTGACGACATCGGCAAGCTCCGTCAGGTTCTCCGCGGACGGTTCGGGCGCGCCGCCGCCGAACGTCGGATCGGACTCACAGCGCAACCGTTCCAGAGAGGCGCCGGCTCGCTCGAGCAGGGCGTCGGTGGTCCCGCGGCCGCTTCCGTGCATGGCGTCGTAGGCGACGGTGAGTCCGGAGAGGTCGACGTCGCCGGTGATCGACTCGACGAGTTCGACGGTGGCGTCGGCGTGCGGAGTGACGAGATCGACCTCGCGGACCGTGCCGTGTTCGCTCTCGGGAAGCGGGTCGGGTTCGGCGAGGCGCTCAGCGATGGCGTCGGTCACCTCGGGAAGCGCCGGCGCGCCGTCCGCCGGGATGAACTTCACGCCGTTGTACTCCGGCGGATTGTGCGAGGCCGTGACGGCCAGCCCCCCCGCGAGGTCGCGTTCGACGATGGCGTGGGCGACCAGCGGCGTCGGCCGATCCCGCTCGGGAAGCAAGACGTCGAACCCGTTGGTACAGAGGACTCGCGCCAGCTCTTCGGCGAACCCGCGGGAACTCTCGCGGGCGTCGTAGCCCACGACGACCGGTCCCTCGAGACCCTCGTCCGCGAGGTACGAGGAGACCGCCTGTCCGACCCTCCGGACCCGCGGCGTCGTGAACTCCTCGAGCGTCGCCCGCCAGCCGTCCGTGCCAAACGTAATGGCTCCCATACATGTGCGTCGTCGCCCGATGTAAAAAAGGCGACGCCAACGTGCACGGACGGAAAACGAATCCAGTCCGAGCCCGATCGGCGGTCACTCGAGGCCGACTAGCCGCTCTTTTGCCCCGCGACTCAGTTGCTTGATCTCGTACTCGCGGGACATCGCCTGCGAGCGCGAGTCGTACCGCTCGTGGTATCTGAGTTCGACCGGCGTCCGCCCGCGCGTGTACTTGGCGCCGTCGCCCGCGTCGTGTTCGGCGACGCGTCGCTGGAGGTCGGTCGTGTATCCGGTGTAGAAGGTTCCGTCGACGCACTCGAGGACGTAGACGACGTGCTCGCCTGCGGACATCGATCGATCGTACGAGGGAGGCGACGAAAAGCGTCCCGGCTACGCGTCGTGGTCTTCGAAAGGGGTCCGCCGGTAGCTCGATGCGTTTCTCGTCTACGTACCGCGGGCGCGCTCTTTGGCTACCTCCGCGATCCCTGCGTTCGCAGAGCAGCTGATACACGCGTGAATCTCGCCGTCCTCGTCGGCGAAAACGCGCGCGAAGCGTTCTGAGACGTGCGCGCCACAGTGATTACATTCGGGCATTGGGCACACCGGCTTGGGCCGGCATTCAATATTACCCGTCGAGTATTTAAAAACGCTTTCCCATACACTGTTTGGCGTTTGGGTAATCAAAGAATTTGTTTTCGATATCAGTACCTCGACGGAATCGTTCACTCACCGTTCGCTCGAGCATCGTCGATCGCCCGGGCGATCAGCGCCGCCTGGGCGCCCGCGACGAAGCCGGCGTCGACGTTGACGACCGACAACACCGTACAGGACTGAAGCATTCCGGCAAGCGCCGCCTCGCCATCGCCGCCGTGACCGTAGCCACTCGAGACCGGGACGGCGATCACCGGCGTATCGACCAGTCCGGCGATCACCGTCGGGAGAGCCCCTTCCCGACCGGCGGCGACGATCAGGACGTCCGCCTCGCGGAACCGGTCGACCTGATCGAGCGTCCGATCGAGCGCCGCGACGCCGACGTCGTCGACCCGATCGACCGTCGCCCCCGCATCGAGACAGACGACGTGTGCCTCGTCGGCGACCGGTTCGTCGACCGTCCCCGCCGTGACGAGCCCGATCGTCGCCTCGAGCGATGGCCCCTCCCAGCCAGGCGTTCGGACGAGGACCGCACCGGTTCTCCGGTCGATCGTCGTATTCGGGAAGGAATCGGCGAGTGCAGACTCGAGCGCCGCATACTGGCGATCGGAAACGCGGGTGAGCAACGCCCGATCTGTCGTCTCGAGAGCCGTCTCGGTGAGGGTGACGACCTGCTCGGAGGATTTGCCCTCGGCGAGGATCGCCTCGGGAATGCCACGCCGTTGCTCCCGAGCGGCGTCGAAGCGGCCCGCTTCGTTCGGTACGTACCCCCTGAGTTCCGCCTCCGCCTGTGCCGGCGACAGCGAGCCGTCTGCGACGGCGTCGAGGAGTTCGCGCATACAACCCCTCGGTGGTGAACGTACTCGAATCCGTCGACCCGAATCGGGGGATCGTTGGCGAGCGGACCCGAGGCGCGCGCGAGCGTATTTTTTCCGCTCGAGAGGGGTGTGATTCCGGTCAGCAATTCATCAAACATATACTTTCCGGTGGTGGAGCCCGACGAAACGGGCGAATCAACCGCTGTTTCACCGGTATCTCCCCCGATAACCAAAATGTTTATATGAGGTAAAGGGAAATCGATACATCGTATGGCAGACCTTATCGTCAAAGCCGCCGTGAAGGAAGCGCTCGATGACAAGAACGTCGCCTCGGACTTCTACGATGCACTCGACGAGGAAGTCGAGGAGCTCCTCGAAGACGCTGCCCGTCGAGCGGAAGCGAACGACCGCAAGACCGTCCAGCCGCGCGACCTGTAAGGGACGCCACTCGAGTGATTTTTTATCGACGCAACGTCAGGTAGTGACGGCTGAACTGATCGGGGCGTTAGTCCGTGCGATATGACGGCTGAACTGATCGAGGCGTTAGTCCGGACAATACGACGGACACCAATCGAAAACGGAAGTATCGACTCGGCGCCGATCAGTGATCTCGTTGCTCGAGGTACTCCTTCGTTCGGCCGACGACGACGTGATCGGCCGATCGAAGTTCGGGAACCGACGCCGAGCCAGTAACGAACATCGCCGTGCGAAGCTCCAGTGTGAGCGTCTCGATCAGGTCGACGACCGCGTCGGTTCCTCGACCCGCGGGCGAGAGAAACGGCTTCGCGAGTCCGCCCGCCCTCGCGCCGAGGGCGATCGCCTTCGCGACGTCGAGTCCGGATCGGACGCCCCCGCTTGCGATCACGCAGTCGTGTTCGCTCGCCGCCTCGAGCGTGCTGACCGCCGTAGGCACACCCCAGGCGCGGAACAGCCGGCCGATCGCCTCCTGGCGGTCGGCGCCGACGGCGGCGGCCCGGTAGGACTCGATTCCCGACCACGTCGTCCCACCTTGTCCGGCGACGTCGACCGCGTCGACGCCGGCGTCGGTGAGTCGTTTCGCGGTCGACCGCGAGATGCCGTTGCCCGTCTCCTTGACGACGACCGGCACCGACAGATCGGCGGCGACGCGTTCGATCTCGGTGAGACAGCCGCGTGCGTCGACGTCTCCCTCCGGCTGGACGGCCTCCTGTAGGAAGTTGAGGTGGATCGCCATCGCGTCGGCGTCGATCATCTCGACGGCGCATTCGACGTCCGAAACGTCGTACTCGAGCAACTGGGCCGCGCCGACGTTCCCGTAGAGAAAGGCATCGGGCGCGACGTCACGGACGACAGTGTAGGACTCGAGGAGCGCCTCGTCGTCGAGTTCGAGACCGGCGCGCTGGCTACCGACGCCCATCGCGACGTTCGTCTCCTGGGCGGCTTCGGCGAGCGCCCGGTTGATCTTCGTCGTGTTCGGGTGGCCACCGGTCATGCTCTCGATGACGATCGGAGCCGCCAGTTCGTGCCCGAGTAGCGTCGTCGTCGTATCGATCTCGTCTCGGTGGATCTCGGGAAGCGCCTCGTGGACGAGTTCGACGTCCGCGAACCCCGAACCGGACGTCTCGACGTCCTCTTCCTCGATGATTCGAATGTGATCGTCTTTCCTGTCGGATGTCTCGGGCATCGATCGTCTCGACCGAAGGTTATCACGAGGGGATAGAAAACCTGTCCATTCCGCCCGCTCGGTCGCCACAACCTCGTCCACCCCGGACCCAGTCGACTCGAGGTTTTTAACGGCTGTCGTCGAACGGTCGCTCGAGACGATGAGAAAACTCCTGATCGGGTTCGCACTGCTCGAGATCCTCGCGACGCGACGAATCGTCGACGCCGCCGAGCGCGTGGCGTTCGAAAACCCCGACGCCGGACGGCTCCATCCGTGGACGATTCCCGCTGCCAGAGTCGAAGGGATCGTCTTCTGCTGGGTCATCCTCCGGAACGGGGGCCTCGGACGGCTCCGCTCGCCGCTGGCCGCGCTCGGATTCGTCGTGGCCTTGCTTCCGCGGTCGGCGCTCGCGTTCGGTCTCGCGGTCGCCTACGAGAACGCCGACGATCTCGAGGTGAAGCCGTGGGTGGGGCCCGTCACCCGGTTGATCGGCGCCTGTTATCTCTCGATTGCCCTGCTGGCCGGCCGTGTGGACGCGCCGGGAGACGAGCAATGACCTCATCGCGTCACTGATACAGACTACTGTCAGTCATTGACGGTGCAACCGCGAGTCGTCCTGCGGTTGCACCGATAAATCGTTACAGCAGACCGTATGAGGTCGCTGGAACGGCCGCGATCGCCGGGGCGTCCGGGTGGTTCCGGCCACGGCCTCGCTATTCCCGATGGAATCGCCCTCGAGGAGAAAACAATGGCGACGAAAACAGCGGAGGCGCTGATCGGCGGTCAGTACGATCGGCGGTCAGTACTCGCGTACCTCGAGGCCGTCGTCGGTCCCCACGTAGGCCGCGTCGGCCATTCCGACGAACAGGCCGTGTTCGACCACGCCCGGCACGCTCGAGAGCCGCGTCGCCAACTCGTCGGGTGCGTCGATCTCGTCGAACGCACAGTCTAAAACGAGGTTTCCGTTGTCGGTGACGACCGGCCCGTCCTTGTGTGCGGCGTCTCGGAGCGTCGGCTCGCCGCCCATCGTCCGGACTTCGTCGGCGACGATCGTGCGGGCGTCGGGAATCACCTCGAGAGCCACGGGCTTCTCGAGGACGCCCGAGAGCTTCGAGGCGTCGGCGACGACGACGAACCGATCCGCCGTCGAGTCGATCATTTTCTCGCGCGTGTGCGCGGCGCCGCCACCTTTCAAGAGCGCCCCGTATCCCGGTGCGTCCGAATCGTCCGCGATCTGGTCGGCACCGTCGATCGCGAGGTCGATCCCGTCGACGGCCTCGAGACACGAAATCGGAATCCCCACCTCGAGTGCGAGCTGACGTGACTGAAACGACGTCGGTATCCCCCGGACCGCGAGACCGTCGTCTACCGCCCGGCCGATCGCCCGGATCGCGTGGGCGGCCGTCGAGCCGGTTCCGAGACCGACGACGTCACCGTCTTCGACCGCCGCCGCCGCCCGCTCACCGGCGCGGCGTTTCGCTCCGTCGGAACCACCCTCGGTCTTCATATAATCCTCACGCGAGCGGCGACGGGAAAAACGTTACCGAACGACGGACTCGCGTCCCGGCGCGTCGTCCGAACGCGAGCACACCCGTGGATTCGCCGTCGGCTCGTCACTCGAATTCGGGATCGCGATCCTCGAGGAACGCGTCGATCCCCTCTCGCTGGTCGTGAGTGCCGAAGAGGCCGGCGAACGCCCGTTTCTCGTAGTCGAGCCCGCTCGTCTGTGACCCCTCGTACCCCTGGTTGATCGACTCCTTGGCCGCCCGGAGGGCGACGGCCGGCTTCGCCGCGAGCCGCTTTGCGAGTTCGGTCGCGACGGTCTCGAGGTCGTCGTCGGGGACGACCTCGCCGACGAGTCCCGCCTCCGCCGCACTCTCGGCGTCGAGGCGCTCGCCGAGGAAGATCATCCGGCGTGCGGTCTCGTCGCCGACGACTCGCGGCAGTCGCTGGGTCGCACCCCAGCCGGGGATGATCCCCAGGTCGATCTCCGTGTTGCCGACGACCGCCGACTCGGCCGCGATCCGGAAATCACAGGCCAGCGCCATCTCACAGCCGCCACCGAACGCGTAGCCGTTTATCGCGGCGATCGTCGGCGCCGGAAACGACTCGAGGGCGTCGGCGACTTCGTGGCCGAGGTCGACCCACTCGCGGGCCTCCTCGACGGGGAGGTCCTGCATGTGTGCGATGTCGGCGCCCGCGATGAACGCGTCCTCGCCCGCGCCCGTGAGGACGAGCGCGCGGACGTCCTCCTCGGCGGCCTCGAACAGCGCGTCGATCATCGCCTCGAGCGTCTCTACGTTCAACGCGTTCAGCGCGTCCGGCCGGTCGATCGAAAGCGTTGCGACGTCGTCCTCGATCTCGAGTCGAACTGTCTCCCAGGACATACTGCATGGATCGACGGCCGTAGTACAAATGGATTCGGTCGATCGAAGCGAGTCGGTCGATCGAAACGGGATACGGACAGCGGTCCGTATCACGCCCCGAGAACGGGTCGGGAATATTTGCGAGAGCGCGTTGGACGGTCGGCATGAGCAACCGGTTTGCTCGCCAACGGCGGACGGTCCTCACCGGCGTCGCGACCGGAATCGCGGGCGTGGCGGCGGTCGGAGTCGGCGGTGCCGGCGCCGACGCAACTACGGGATCGACGCCGTCGAACGACGCGAGTATCGAAACGCCGAACGCAACAGAGGCGGACGAGACGACAGACGACTCGAGTGAGACCATGACAGTGAGAGACGCCATCGAGATTCGATTCGACCACTGCAAGCGGGTGCATATCGAGGGGACGCATCCGTCGTTCAGCCACGCGACCGTGCTCTCGTGGGAAGCGGACGTCGTAGAGCAGGGAGCGGTGGCCCAAGACCGGTGGACGACGGTCGACGACCTCCCGGCGACGGTGACGATACCGGGAGGGCCGAACGAACCCACCCCCGCGGCCCTGCGCGGGGTTCGGATCGCGACGCGAACGGGCGAGGAGTTTACCGAAGCCGCTCCCGGCAACTGTCGTGCGCTAGTCGAGCGGTACATCGAGGAACGCGACCGAGACAGCGATAGTCTCCACTGATACGGATTCCTGTAACGGTGTCCCGGTGCAACCGCGACCCGAGTGGCGGTTGCGCTGGAAATGACTGATAGGAAACCTATGGGGCCGGGGTGAATCCAAACCGTCGCCTCGAGCCACTCAACGGGTGAGATGATTATTCGCTTCGCATTGGAAAACGAGGAGCCATTATCGATTGGGTCGAAGAACGGAACGAACTTCGGGTACTGGAACTCGATACTCGAGACACAGTATGTCGGTAGTACGATCAATTTTGGCCCTGATGCGGTCACTGGACGCGCAAACGGAAACACCGAGGTAACTCACAGGAGAAAAACACTTACACAGCCATTTAATGTAATCTGAGATGTGTCGGAGAACGTCCCTGACCCTGATTGGTACCGGAACAGCGGCGTGGTGTGAAGGGTGTCTTTCGGTAGAAGGGGCGGGCCTCGTCGATTTCGTGTTACTGAACTTTACCCACGACACTCAGCGGGTTGAAGTCACCATCACCGATGAGGATGGAGCGGTCGTGTTGGAAAACGCCTACGAAATCGAAGAGCGGTTAGCTATAGTAGCCACTGAACGTCAATGCACACCCGATCGCCAGACGGATCGGCGATCGGTGTGTGAATCGTTTCAGTTGTTACTATAGTGGAGGAGGGAGGGCAATCGAGGAAAAGGGGTTTGCGGAGGCGACCAACGGAGAGACGCTCGACGTTGGCGTCTCACTCTCTGGCGGGGAAACGGAAGAGGGCGTGTTTCGAGTGACGTGTAACGAATCGGAGAGGGCTGATGACGTTTTCTACGCCGAAATACGCGAAACCCACGATGGGGACCAGACACGCTTCGAATTTCGACAGTCAACCTGCAGTAGCGGTCTCTGACGAGATTATTACATCAACGATTCCGTATCTTTCACGAACGGAACGGAAATTCGTGAACCGCCTCGGGGTCAAGCTACGAGTTGTGTCGCTACGTCCAACGAGCATCCGAGGTATCCGACCGTCGAAGTCGCACTCGAGAACCCGCGGGACGGCCACTCGCGAACGCTCGAGGCGAGCGACGGCTGGAAGCTTTTTCCCCGCCTCCGTGGTCGGACTCCCATGGCGAGTTCGGACGTCGCAGTCTCCCTCGAGAACGTACGCAAGACCTATCAGCTGGCCGAACCCGTCCACGCACTCGACGGCGTCTCCCTCGAGGTTCCGCGGGGATCGTACACGGCGATCATGGGCCCGAGCGGGTCGGGTAAGTCGACGTTGATGAATCTCGTCGGCTGTCTCGACACGCCGACGGAGGGGGTCGTCGTCGTCGACGACAGAGACGTGACCGCCTTGAGCGGGAACGATCGGACCGCCCTCCGCGGGGAGCAGGTCGGCTTCGTCTTCCAGACGTTCAACCTGATGCCCCGGCTCTCGGCGCTCGAGAACGTCGCACTCCCCCAGCTATTCCAGGGCGTCGGCCGCCGGGAGCGACGCGATCGAGCGCGGGAACTTCTCGAGCGGGTTGGCCTCGGCGATCGGACGGACCACTTGCCGAACGAACTCTCGGGTGGCCAGCGCCAGCGGGTTGCGCTCGCACGGGCGTTGGTGAACGATCCCGCGCTCGTGTTGGCCGACGAGCCCTCCGGGAACCTCGATACCGAGACGGAGGCTGACGTCCTCGATCTCTTTGCGGAGTTTCACGCCGCCGGGACGACGATGGTCGTCGTCACCCACGAACGCCACGTCGCCGAGCGCGCCCAGCGGATCGTCCACCTGCTCGATGGCCGAATCGAGCGGATCGAGGAACTCGAGGGCGTCGGCGAGCCGAGCGATCCGGGCACCGGGATGGGCTCGCATCTCGGGGACGGTCCACCCGACACCGGCGCCGGTTCGGCCGGATCGGACGCCGACGCCCAAACCCAGACCGAGGCGAACCCGGACTCGGAGTCAGGCTCCGAGGACGATGGATAATGGGGCCGCTCGAGCACGCCCGTCTCGCCTGGCGGTCGATCCGCGGCCACAAACTCCGGTCGGCGCTGACGACGCTCGGCGTGATCATCGGCATCGCCGCGGTGATCGCGTTCGTCACGCTCGGCGCGAGCCTACAGGCGGGGGTCATCGGCGACATCAGCCCCGACGATCAGCGCAATCTCTACGGCTGGGCGGCCGAGCCGGATACCGAAGGCGGTCCGCTGGCGGGCGCCCAACCCGTGGTTAGTCAGGAGGACCTCGAAGAGATCGAGGAGTTCGAGGAGGTGGCGGCCGCGTACGGCTACGCAACTGTTCCAACGCAAGCCGTCTCGGACGGCGACGAACAGGTTGCGTTGGGCGATGGGCTGGTTGCGACGGGACCGTCGTACGTCCGTGACGGGGAACTCGCGGAGGGACGGAGCTTCGAGGCGGGCGAGCGCGAGGCGGTGCTCAACCCGGCCGCCGCCGAACAGTTCGAGGAGAACGTCACCGTCGGTGACGAGTTGATCGTCACGACCGTCGGCGGCGGCCAGACGAGCGTCGAGGTCGTCGGGATCACGACGACCTCCGAGGGGTTGAGCCCGTTCGAAGGATTCGAGGCGTCGCCGCGGATCTACGTCCCGACCGACCCGTACTACGCCGAGGGAGTGGCCGACGTCGGATTCGGCGACGGGGCCGAAAACGGGGCGGACGACGACCTCGAGACTGGAGCGAACGACGACGATGACGACGTTCGGTATCTCGCCGTCGTCGTCGAGGCTCAGTCGGCTGAGGATGTAGACGTCGACGACGCTCGCGACCGGGCGATCGGCTACCTCGAGAGCGAGGAGGCAGATGCAAGCGAGTTCGTCGGCGACGAGGACGACCTCGAGGTGACGTTCCAGACCAGCACCGAGTTACTCCAGCAGTTACAGGACGTCCTCGAACTCTTACAGAACTTCATCGTCGGCATCGCGGCGATCTCCCTGCTCGTCGGCTCGATCGGCATCGCGAACATCATGCTGGTGAGCGTCACCGAGCGAACCCGCGAGATCGGGATCATGAAAGCTGTCGGCGCGCAAAACCGGGAAGTTCTCGGATTGTTTCTGACCGAGGCGGTGATCCTCGGCGTCGTCGGCGCCGTCCTCGGGACCGCCCTCGGACTGTTCGCGGGCTATCTGGGGGCGCTGTACGTCGACCTTCCGCTCGTCTACCCGCTCGAGTACGTCGCTCTCGCGATCCTGGTCGGAATCCTCGTCGGCGTCCTCTCGGGGCTGTATCCGGCCTGGCGGGCGGCCCGTACGGATCCGATCGACGCGCTTCGGTACGAGTGATCGCGCCCGCCACGCCCGAAGAGTACGCCGCTTACTCGTCTCGAGGGCGTTCGTCCCGCCCCTCGAAGCGGTCGTCACCCTCTCGCTCCCGGTCCTCGCGCCACCGCGTCGGTTCGCTCGAGTCCTCGGCCCGGTCGTCCCGGCCCGCTCGAGAGCGAGGAGGGGACTCCCTCGGCCCTCGCCCGTCTCGGTCGTCTTCGCCCATGCCGATCGTTCGGCGAGTATTGGTTCGTTTCTCGGGATACTCGTTCGCGAGGTAAGCGCCCAAATACCCACCGAGAAGCGCCACACCCACGGTATAGACGAGTAACGCCGTCGTCCCGATGACGATGAGAAACAGGAGAAACACGAACCCCCCTGCCGGCGCACCCGAGACGCCGAAGCCGAGGCCGAGAAAGAGAAACGCCACGGTCGCCGTGGCGGCGATTGGCAGGAAGGTGATCGCTCCCGCCAACGCGCCCACGACCGCCCCCTCGCGCGTATCCGGCCCCTCGAGAAAGCCCGCTACGGCGCCGCCGATGACGGTCGAAAACGGGATAAACGAGAGGACGACCCCGACGACCGCACCGATCACCGCGTGAATGAGCGTTCGGCTACTGACCATAGCGAAACGAACGACGAGCAGGCAGAAAAATGTCTGTGCTTCGAAACGCCACGAGGAACCGTGATCGCGGAAGACTGAGCGCGGAACGGCGAATTGACGAGGGTGTAAGCGATCAGTGCTCCGCCGACGGGGAACCCGACTCCTCGTACGTCGCTTCGGTGTCCGGTTCGGAGACCTCGGTGTCCGATGTGCGTTCGAGCGACTGTGTGGCGGAATCGTCGGCGTCCGGATCCAGCAGATCGGCGACGTCGGCGTCGCCGTTGACCTCGTCGGCGAGGAGGTCGACGGCCTCGACGAAGACGGCGACGATCAGCGGGCCGACGACGATGCCGATCACGCCGAGCGTGAACAGACCGCCAGTGAAGCCGACGAAGTAGAGACTGCCGGGCAGTCCCGCCGAGCGACGTGCCAGCCGCGGGCGAACGGCGATGTCCGGGAGCCAGGCGACCAGTACGATCCCGAGGACGCCAACCAGAACGGCGGCGACCAGTTCGCCCGAAACGACGTGATAGCCTGCGATCGGCAAAACGAGCAGGCTCGGTCCGATGATCGGCACGAACTGCAAGATCGCCGCGATGAGCGCGAGGGTAAACGGAATCTCGTAGCCGAGCGCCCAGAACAAGGGGTAGGCGATGAACAGCGTCGCGACCGAGGTCGCAAGCTGTAACACGTAGATCGCGTACAGCGTCTCCCGGGCTCGCGTCGCAAGCGCGTCCACGATGTCACGGTAGCCGTGGGGGACCGGCGCGATTGCGGCTCGAGCGGCTTCGTCGCCTTTGAGCACGAGCGCAAACAGCAGGATAACGAAGAGCGCGAACTTGATCGCGAGGACGGGGAGCGCGGAGAGAAGTGAGATCGTCGCGCTCGTGAGGAAATCGACCGCGAACGTCTGTACCTCCGCGACGTCGATCATATACGTCACGTCGAAGGCGGCGATCGGAATCTCGGGCGGAAGTCCCTCGACGATGTCGACGATCTCGTCGACGTTTACGTAAAGCGTCAGGATGATCGGCGAGAAGACGGCGACGACGACGACGAAGCCGACGCCGGTTGCCGCGGCGGCGCCTGTCCACTCGGTAAACCCGCGTCGGACGAACCAGCGCTGGACCGGCATCAACACGTACGCGGCAGTCAACGCGAAGAGGATCGTTCCGAGCACCTCGAGTAAGATGCCGGCCGTCAATACTCCCAGGGCGGCGACGATGGCGGCAAGCGCGTACCGGCGCGACCGAGTCCCGTTCGTGGCTCCGTTCGATTCCACGGTCGTGACTCACACCGAACGAGGAAAGTCTTTTCCGACGAGAAGAGATCGATCGGGTTCTCACGATCTGATCTCGATCGGTGGGTCGCGTCCGAATCGGGAGCCAGCGAAACGCCACGACGCTTAAGCCCGTTCGTCGCAACATTCGAACGATGAGACGACGGAGCTTCGTCCGCGGCGTCGGCGCCGGGTCGATGGTCGCCCTCGCCGGATGTGCGACTCGCGAAAACGGGGACGAAGACGAAACGGGAGACGACCCCGACGAGGAGCCACTGGAGGAAGGCGTCGAAGACGACAGCGCTCTCCGCGTGGTAACGTACTCCTCGATGGTTGTCGACGAGACCTCGGCCGGCCGGTGGCTCGCGGAGGCGTTCGAAGCCGAATTTCCCGACGCCGAGATCGACTGGGTCGTCCCCGAAGCGGGGATCGAAAACTACGTCCAGCGAGCCCGTCTCGGCGCCGAAATCGACGCCGACGTCTACCTCGGGCTAACCCTCCCCGAACTCGTTCGGGCCGACGAAGCCCTGTCGGAGCCGCTGTTCGAATCGCTCGAGCGAGACCGTCTCGAGAACGACGATCGAATCAGCGCCGACCTCGAGTTCGGGGATCCCGACGGTCGGGTGCTTCCGTACGACGTGGGCTACGTGAGTCTCGTCTACGACGAAACGGTTCTCGAGCCGCCGGAGACGTTCGAAGACCTCCTCGAGGCGGAGTACGAGGACGCCCTGTTGGCACAGGATCCACGACGGTCGGCGCCCGGACGGGCGTTTCTGCTGTGGACGATCGCGGCGTTCGGGGACGAGTACCTCGAGTACTGGGAGGAGCTCTGGGAAAACGGCGTCGACGTGCGTCCTCGCTGGACCGACGCATACGTCGACGGCTACCTCGAGGAGAATCGGCCGATGGTCGTCTCCTACTCGACCGATCGCATCGGCGCGAACCTGACCGACCGAAACCTCGATCGCCACCAGGTCGCAACGCTCGAGGGAGAGGGCTACGAAAACGTCGAGGGGGTCGCCATCTTCGCCGAGACCGAACGGCGCGAGCTCGCCTACGAGTTCGTCGACTTCGTCTTCTCGAGCGAAGCCCAGGCCGAGATCGCCGTCCGAAACGCCCAGTTCCCCGCGATCGAGGACGAGTACCTCGGTCTCGGCACGGAGTTTACCGCCTTCGCACGCCAGCCGGAAGAGCCGGTCCGTTTCACGTACGACGAGCTTCGAGAACAACTCGCCGGCTGGCTCGAGGCCTGGGACGACGAGTTTGGTGAACAGTTGGAGGACGCACCTGTCGGAGAAACCGACGACGCGCCACCAGACGAAACCGAGGGTGAAAACGGCGGAACCGACGACGGCGCGGACGACGGCGAACCGGGCGACGGCGAGATCGACAACGGAACTGAGGGCGAACCGGGTGACGAGAGGGATGATGGAACTGACGACGGCGCCGACGACGGCGAAATCGGAGGCGACGAAACCGGCGACGAATCGAATGGCGCCCCAGCGGGAAACGAAACGGCTGACGACGAAGTCGAGACGGACGCCAATTGACCGGGCACCGGCTTCCGCGGTGGAAACACCTCCCTTCGCTCGAGGTGGTGGTGATATCGCAGTGCAGATTTAAGGACGGGAACGTGGTACGTCGCCGCGCATGGAGTTTGGACGACTACTCAGCGGCGATCCATCGAAGAGCTCGAAGCTCTACCTCGCGATCGGCCTCCTCTCGCTCGTCAAGGCGATCGCGGTACGCAACGATCGAGAGCGATTCCGGCGCGAGCTACTCGACGCGGGATTGTTCATCGGCGTCGGGATCGCCCTCCGAAAGTACAGCCAGCTCAAAGCCCAGAAACGTGCCGAACTCGAGTCCCAGGTTCCGGACTGGCTCGCTGGATCGGAAGCCGACTCCGGCGAACCGACGCTCCAGTCGTTCGCGAAACGGCAGTTCGGTCAGCGCTCCGAGGCCGAGCCGACGATCAGAGACCGCGCCCGCGGAATCGTCTCGAGTCTATAACATCAGTACTGTCGACCCCGCGATCCGTCTGGGGTCGCTGGGTCACAGTTATCGTAACAACTGCAACGATTTACGGAAAATTCGAGGCGAAAGCCTCGCCCTTCAGGGGCATGGCGAGAGCTTCGCTCTCGCTGCAACCGAAAAGCTTCGCTTTTCGAGGACGGGGATGAAGCCGACCAACAGTATTCCACCGCCGACGATGGCATAGACGGGGTTCCAACGCGATTTTTAAGTCATCTGACTGTGATAGTGTGCATAGATGGTAAAGAGTACCCGTCACGCGAAATACGAACTCTACTACCACATAGTGTTCGCGCCGAAGTATCGGCGTTCGCACCTGACGGGGAAGACGAAGGAACGTCTCGGAACCATCTTCGCGGAAATCTGTGAAGACAAGGGCCTCGAACTGGCCGAGTCCGAGGTCATGCCCGACCACGTACACCTGTTCATCGGGAGTCCACCGAAGAACGCCCCGTCACTCATCGTCAACTGGGTCAAGGGCATCTCCGCCCGCAAGTACAATCAGCGGTACGACGACCGCGTGAAGTGGACTCGCTCGTACTACGTCGGGACGGCGGGAAGCGCATCGAAGGGCGCTGTCGAACGTTACATCGCTGAACAGGAGGGAGGGGACGCATGAAGCGCGTCAACACCTTCGAGGTCGTCCCCCAGACCGAGAACGACAAAGAGTGCCTGCTACGGCTACTCGACGCTTCCGCCTCCCTGTGGAATGAGCTGACCTACGAACGTCGTCAGAACTACTTCGGTGACGGTGACGTGTGGGACACGTCCGAGTACCGTGGGCAGTACAACGGCGTCGTCGGAAGCGCGACCGTTCAACAGGTCACGCGCAAGAACAGCGAAGCGTGGCGGTCGTTCTTCGCCCTCAAGGAGAAAGGCGAGGACGCCAACCCACCGTCGTACTGGGGCAACGAGGAGGACGGACGCGAACTCCGCACCTACATCCGATGCAACCAGTACACGATTCAGTGGGGCAAGCGTAGTCGTCTCGAAATCCCTGTCGGGCAAGAACTGAAAGACGAATACGGATTCGGCTACCACGAACGACTCCGCCTCGAAGTCCGAGGCAACCCGAAGTGGGACGGCAAACAGGGTCGTCTGGAACTTGAGTACGACGAGGTGAGCGACACGTTCAGGGCTTTTCAACCAGTCACCGTCGATGATTCTCGACTGGATTCACCACTGGCTTCGGAAGAAGCCGCCCTCGACGTTGGCGCGAACAACCTCGTCGCCTGTTCCACGACCACTGGGAACCAGTACCTCTACGACGGGCAGGTGTTGTTCGGACGGTTCCGCGAGACAACTGACGAAATCGCCCGTCTACAGTCGAAACTCCGAGAGGAACACTACAGTTCCAAGCGGATTCAACGACTGTACCGACAGCGGACGAAGCGCCGTGACCACGCACAGAACGCGCTGGTACGCGACCTCGTTGAACGGCTACACGACGAGGGCGTAGCGACGGTGCACGTAGGCGATTTAACCGACGTGCTTGAAACGCACTGGTCGGTCAGGGTGAACGAGAAGACGCACAACTTCTGGGCGTTCAAGAAGTTCATCCACCGTCTCGAGTGTGTCTGTGAGGAGTACGGCATCTCTCTCGAAGCCGAGTCGGAAGCGTGGACGAGTCAGACGTGTCCCGAGTGTGGCGACCACGAGGAGACGGTTCGCCACGGAGATACGCTGACGTGTCCGTGTGGATTCGAGGGGCACGCCGACCTCACGGCGTCAGAGACGTTCCTTCGAGAAAACAGCGATACGGAAGTCAGGCCGATGGCACGGCCCGTGCGATTCGAGTGGGACGACCACGATTGGTCGGGGAAACCACACCCTCACGAAAGTCCCAAAGAAGTGCGCACAAACCCGCAAGTTGCCTCCGTAGGTCGGTAGCCGAACCCCCAACAGAGGAATCCTCGCGCTTTAGCGCGGGGAGGATGTCAAACACTGGTCACCGGTGTGTCTGGCGATCAGGTGTACAAGACCTGCAGTGGCTACTAAGCCCAGTCCGTCCTAGAGCGTCAACTCGAGTCCCGCACCGAGCCAGCTAAACTCACTCGCCAGCCCGTCCCCGAACGCGTCGTCGCCGATCCGTTCGGGTGTCGGGTCGGGTCCGACGAGTTCGAACCCCGACGCCGAGCGGTCGTCGGCGCGCTCTGTTACCCGCTCGCCGTTCGAGTCGGAAAACGGGTCTCCCACGCCCCCGCCCGACTGAACCGTTACCGTAGGCTCGCCGACGAGCACGGCGTTAGTCTCGTCACCGAACTCCACGGGTTCGCCGACGGCCGGCTCTCCCAGCGGATCGGGCGACCCGTCGAATCGGTCGAGGTCGGCGAACAGTTCCTCGAGGTCGTCGTCGGTCGCATCGATTTCGTCGTCGGTCGTCGGATCGTGATCGCCGCCGGCCTCGAGGAGTTCGTCGGGCGATTCGACGCCAGAGAGTGCGAGGATCGCGTCGGGATCGGGATCGACGTCCTGAAACACTTCAGTTACCGTGGGTTCGGAACTCATACCGACGACGACGGAACGGTCGTCCTTCGTTACGAGGACGTTTCCGCTGGACAAGGGCCTGATTACCACCGGATTAATTACAGATTCAGGATGCGTCGAAACGGTCGGATATCGACGGGATTTCCTCCGAAGGGGCGAATTAGTGACGGAACGCCGATACCGAATGCTATCAGTCTCGACCGAACGCTTGGCGATTGCAAAGGTCGGTCGACGATGCTCGAATGATACGCTCCGGAAGCGAGAGTTGAGACGCCTTAAAAGAGGTCCTGTGTCAACTCGAGTGTCTTCTCGCGGTCGTCCCAGTCGACGAACAGAGCGACGCTGGTCGCGCTCGTGACGACGTCCTGTAGGTGGATGCGTTCTTCCGCGAGCGGGCTGATGATGTCGTTGACGATTCCCGGCTGGTTGGGGAGTTCGCCGCCGGTAACCCGAACGACGGCGACCGGCGAGTCGACGGTAACACTCGAGAGCGTGTCGTGTGCGATGACCTCGCGGTGGAGGATGTTTTCGGCGCGTTCGGCCTCTTCCTCGTCGATGTAGAACGTAATCGTATCCATTCCGCTCGCGACCGCGTCGACGTTGACGTCGCTCTCGCTCAGCGCCTTGGAGAGGTCGTAGAAGACGCCGGGCTGGTTGCGGATCGCGCGCCCGGCAACGGTCAAACAGGCAAGCGGTCGTTCACGAAGGTCGACGAGATTCTTGAACTCCCCCTCGATGCTCGTCCCACCCGAGAGCAAGTCGCCGTGTTGGTAGTGGACGACACGGACGTTGAGTCTGCCGTCTTTGTACGAAAGTGCCGACGGGGCCACGACCTCCGCACCGCGAAACGAGAGGTTTCTGAGTTCGTCGACGGAGATTTCGCCGACGTTGCGAGCGCCCTCGACGACCCGCGGATCGCCGGTCATGACGCCCTCGACGTCGGTCACGATGACGACCTCGTCGGCTTGCATGTACTTGCCCATCATGACGGCAGTCGTGTCACTGCCACCACGGCCGAGCGTCGTGATCGAGCCGTCCGGCCCCTCCGCGAGGAACCCGGTGAGAACCGGAACCGTCTCGTCCATCGACTCGGCGATCTCGAGTGCGCGTTTCTGGGTCTCCTCGACGTCGACCTCGCCGTACTCGTCGGTGATGACCGGCCACTCCGCTTTGCCCGGCTCGAGAAACTGGGCCTCGATCCCGCGAGCCGCGAGTGCGGCTTTGAGCATCCGAACCGACGTTCGCTCGCCCATGCTGACGATCTGAGCGCGGTCGGCTTCGTCGGTCTCGAAGGTGATGTCCTCGAGCAAATCGTCGGTCGTCGACCCCATCGCACTCGCGACGACCGCGATTTCGTGGCCATCCTCGACCGCCGCCGCGACGGAATCAGCGGCGCGGTCGATGCGTTCCCCGCTCCCGAGACTCGTCCCGCCGAACTTGGCTACGACGCGCATACTGACACCTCACGGCGTGGCTGTGATCGTGTACCGATGTCCGAACTCATACTCGGTTCGTTACCAGAGCGGGCAGATAACTGTGTCCCATTGGACCGGCGAAGACTTCCGTATCGACACCCCGAGATGCCAACGGAGTCGACAATCACCGAACGCGATACGTCCCGACGCGGCCGGGAGTCGGACGCCGCCGCGGCCGGGATTTATATTCACGCGTGGCATTACCACACGACGATGAACGTACGGGACGCACTCGAGGCCGACGCCGACGCACTCGCGGCGATCGCCGACTCGCCGACCGACGTGATGCGGAACCTCGTTCACGATCGGACGGTCCGCGTCGCCGAAGACGGGACGCACGATCCGAACGCCGACGTCTCGAGTTCGCAGTACGACGGCTCGGATCCGGAGGATCTGCTCGGGTTCATCAGCTTCGACGCGCGCGAGGATACGGTTCACGTCACCCAGATCGGCGGGACCGCCGAGGCCTGCAAGCGGCTCCTGGCCGAACCGGTCCGATTCGCCGAACGCGAATCGATGGCCGTCGAACTGCTGGTGTCGCCAAACGGCGACACCGTTCGAGACGCGGCTGATACGCTCGGGTTCGAACGAACGGGGCGTGGACCGCGGTTCGACGGCGCCCAAACCGAGCGGTTTCGGCTGGAGCCAGAGTGAATGGCGACCCCCGACGCCGTCGATTCGTCGAGACGGGCTCTCTCGTCGGTCTGGCGCGCGCTCGAGCGACGTGTCGCGAATCCCCTCTTTCGCCGCTGTTACGATCGCGATGTCACTGGCTGGTGAGTCGTCGCCTCCTGCTCCTCTCGTACGTCGCCACTCGAAGCGGGAACCGTTACACGTTCCCGGTCTCCAACCGCTCGATCGACAGACACCCGACCGTCCTCACGCCGCGGTCGGAGACGAACTGGTGGAAGAACTTCCGTGACCCTCACGAGTGCGTTCCGTCTTCGCGGGAGGGAACTCCCCGCGCCACCGGAGAGGTCGTCGGCGACGACGACCGCGAGACCGTTACCTCGGCGTACCTCGAGTCGAGTCGCCTGATGCAATTCGCGTTCGGTTCTTACGAGGTCGGATCGGGCCGAACCGACGACGTGAGACCGCGTCTCGTGGCCGTTCGATTTCGACTCGAGGCCGACGTCCTCAGCTGAACTTCTGGACGGTGACGTCGAGGGTATCGAGGTCGACGATGGGGGCGTAGCCGGAGTCGGGGTCGATGTTGACGGACTTCTGGAAGTCGGTCTGGGCCTGCCAGCAGCCGGAGTTGATCGCGAGCACGTTGTGGTACTTGCCGAAGCCGAGCTTGTGGACGTGTCCGGTGTGGAAGATGTCCGGAACGTCCTCGATGACGAGATAGTCGCGTTCCTCCGGGGCGAGACGGGTGTGCCCGCCGAACTGTGGCGCGACGTGGCGTTTCTTCAGAAGCTGGTACATCGCCTTGTGTGGGTCGTCGTAGCTCGCTTTCTCCTCGGGGAGTTCGGCGATCACCTCGTCGAGTGAGACGCCGTGGTACATCAGCACGGAGACTCCCTCGAGCGTCACTGTCGACGGGTTGCTCACGATCCGGGAATCGTGAGCCGACATGATATCGCGGAGATTCTCGTCGAACCCCGGCTGCGGTTCCGCGAGTCGCACCGCGTCGTGGTTGCCCGGGATCATGACGATCTCGATGTCACCGGGGACCGACTTGAGGTGTTCGTTGAACGCCTCGTATTGCTCGTAGATGTCGACGATCTCGAGTTCCTCGTCCTGATTCGGGTAGACGCCGACGCCCTCAACCATGTCGCCGGCGATCAGCAGGTACTCGATTCGTTCGGCCTCCTCGGTGTAGAGCCAGTCGGCGAAGGCGTTCCAGGCGTCTTCCATAAATTCGTCACTGCCGACGTGGACGTCACTGATCAGCGCCGCCTGGACGTGGCGATCGGCCGTCTGTGGCTCGCGAGTCCGGGGAACGTCCGGGAAGTACATCGAGTCGACGAACGCGATCCCCGCGTCGTCCGACAGCGTCCCCTCCATCGCTAACACTTCGTCACAGAGCAGTTCTTCGACCAGATCGGCGTACTCTCGATCTTTCATCACCAGCCAGGGGAACGTCCCCGTGGCGTCCTCGAGTTCGATCAGCCAGTGGCCGCTCGCGGTCGAGCGAACGTCGTTGACCAGCCCCACCATTCCCGCCTCGCTCCCGCCCGGCATGCTCTGGATCGCCGTCGCCGGTCGGTGGTTGACCCGCCCCTTCAGCTTCGAGCCGAGTCGCTCGAGACGATCGCGAAACACCGCCACGAAGTCGTCGTACTCGCCCGTCCCCGTACTCTCGCCGGTCATGTCGCCTTCGATCTCGAGCGACCGCAACTCGGGGTCGACCGATCGGTTTCCGGTAGACGGCGGCTGGTTGCTCTCCGGCGAAGAGTGTGCCGGCGATCCGTCTCCATCGGACGACCCCTTCGTTTCAACTGGAGAATGAGAACCAGATTCGCCTGCAGTGGCCGGTTCCGTTCCAGTTGAAACAGAGGGGTGTTTCGGGTTCGAATCTCCGGTCCGTGACGCTCGGTCCGCCGACGGCGATTCCATCGAGAGCGCCGTCTCGACGTGGTCGGTCCGAACGACAAGCGCGTCGTCGGCGACGTCCTCGACGACGCGTTCGAGGATGGCCGCCGGGTTCTCGGCGGAGGCGATCAACGTGACGGCCTCGCGCTCGGCGTTGTAGCCGCGGCTCGTCAGTTCGTCGACGACCCGGGCCGCACCCTCGAGTGGCACACTCCCCACATCGGCGACCGGACGAAAAAAGGGTAGCGAAACGACGGCCGACGACTCGTCGGGCAGACGGGCAGACGTACAGAGGGGCGAGGTCCGCCGAGCCACCGGAACGGTGAGCGTCGACGTCGAAGGCGCCGAAAATCACGGAACGAAATCGGGGTCGACGAGAGGACCGCAACAGGGGTTGGGCGCCGAATCGTTCCGGAGTTATCCGCGCTCAACGCGGTTCGACGAGGGGAACCTTGATTGCACGTCCCGGCAAAATGCGGGACGATGAGCGGTCCCCACTCCGGCGATTCAGGCGGAGATTCGGATACCGGGGATTCCGGTTGGAATTCCCACGATTCGACGCGGAACACCGATCGTCCGGGAGAACCCGACGACGGCGCCGCGGCGAGTGAATCCACTGGCGCAGACGCGGACGAACCCACTGGCGCAGACGCGGACGAACCCACTGGCACAGACGCATCGAGCGACGACGCCACGAGTGACGTGACGATCGAAGACGACGGAATCGTCCGCTGGTTTCTCGACACCGAAGACGGAACGGTCGTCTTCGTCCGGGACGTTCTGAGTAGCGTCGCTATCGTCGCCGTCATCGCGCTGATTCTGTTCGGGATCAGCGGTATCTGGCCGCCTCTGGTCGCGGTCGAGAGCGGAAGCATGGAGCCGAACATGGAACGTGGCGACCTCGTCTTCGTCGTCGCGGACGACCGATTCGTCGGCGACGAGTCGATCGACGGAACCGGCGTCGTCACCCTCGAGAACGGCGAGAACGGCAACCACGAGAAGTTCGGCCAAGCCGGGGACGTGATCGTCTTCAAACCCGACGGAAGCGACCATCGCACGCCGATCATACACCGGGCACACTTCTGGGTAACGGAAGACGAAAACTGGGTCGACACCAAAGCAGAGCCGGAGTACGTCGGCGACGCCACCTGCGACGACGTGCCGACCTGTCCCGCCCCACACGATGGGTTCGTCACGAAAGGTGACGATAACCCCGGCTACGACCAGTACCGCGGCGGCGCCCAAACCAACGTCGTCTCCCCCGACTGGGTGACCGGTAAGGCGATGGTTCGCGTCCCGTGGCTCGGTCACGTCCGGCTGTTTTTCGACTCGCTTCTCGGCGCGACGATCGCTCCACTCCCCCACGGCACAGGGGTCGCACTCGCCTCGAGCGTTCTCGGCGCCGGAAACGCCGCATCCCTCGGCGTCGCCGGCGTCGCTGGCGTCGGATACGGACTCAGTCGGCGGCGGTGACCGCGAACTCAACGTCCGCTCGTGCTCTCGAGGTCAGCCCTCGGTCGTAATCTCGAGGTGCAAATCGTCGCCGTCGGAGAGTACGTACTGCGTCGGATCCACCTCGTCGTCGTCGACGAGAAACGTCAGTTCGGTTCCCGGATCGCGTCCGTCGTAGACGGCACCGTCGTAGGTGACGATGTCAGCGCCGCTCGCGTGTTCGTACGCGAAGTACGGGAGGGCGTCGATCCCCTCGGCGAAGGTCACCGGTTCCTCGCCCTCCATGTACCAGAAGTCGTCTCCCTCGTGGAGGTGAAACGCCAACGAGTAGTTGTCCGCGTGTTCGGCCTGAAACCGATCCTCGGAGAGATCGACAGACGATCCGTCGATCACGACCTCGATCTCTCCGAACCCGAGGAGTTCCGGCGGCCCGTCGTGTCGGTCATCGGCGAACAGACAGCCGGAGAGTCCAGCGACACCGGCGACCCAGACGATGACCGTCCGTCGTCTCATACTCGAGTGAACTCACCCCATCAATATTGGCCCGTCGATGATTCCAGCAGCGCTGGAACGGGCGGTGACGACGCTCACGCAGGCGGAGTCAACACCGAAACCGACGAGAAACGAAGGACGTGGGCAAAGGACGGTTCCGAGCGATCAGTTCTCGAACCGAGCCTGGACGAACGGCTGGACGTCGTCGATATCGGAGAGCCGAGAGTCAGAAAGCAAGACGGCTTCGGTCTCCTCGAGTGGCACCGAGAGGCTGATCTCCTTGGTCCGGCCGTATCGCCCCTTCGAGACCACGACGGCGTTGACGATGCCGAGCATGTCGAGTTCGCTGATGAGGTCGGTGACGCGCCGTTGGGTCAGGACATCGGCGTCGATCTCCTCACAGAGGCGCTTGTAGATGTTGAACACCTCGCCCGTGTTGATGCTGTGAACGCCGTTTTTCTCGAGGAGCATGATCGAGAACAGGACGAGTTTGCTCTGGGTCGGTAAGGTGCGGACGACCTCGACGACGCGATCGAGTTCGATCTTGTCCTGGGCCTGCCTGACGTGTTCTTCGACGATCGTCTCGGACTGGGCCCGTTCGGCGAGTTCGCCGGCGGTTCGAAGCAAGTCGAGCGCGCGTCGCGCGTCGCCGTGTTCCTGGGCAGCGAAAGCCGCACAGAGCGGAATAACGTCGTCTGAAAGCACCCCGCCTTTGAACGCCACCTCGGATCGATGCTGGAGGATATCGCGCAACTGGTTCGCGTCGTACGGCGGGAAGACGATCTCCTCTTCGCCGAGCGAGGATTTGACGCGCGGGTCGAGAAAGTCGGTGAACTTCAGATCGTTCGAGATACCGATGATCGACACCCGCGAGTTCTCGAGTTCGGAGTTCATCCGCGAGAGGTTATAGAGGGTGTCGTCGCCGCTTTTCTCGACGAGTTTGTCGATCTCGTCTAGCATGATGACGACGACTCGCTCGTCGTAGTCGACAGCCTCGAAGAACACGCTGTAGACGCGGTCGGTCGGCCATCCCGTCATCGGAACCTCCTCGAACGACTCTCGATCCTCCTCGAGCGACTCGATTCGGGTCTCGACGGCCGCTTTCGAGTCGAACGGCGTCGATTCGAGTGGATGATCAGGGGGAAAGTCGGCGTCGTCGCCCTCGTGATTCCCGTCCGTCTCTCCGTCCACGGTCGTGATGAACTGATCGGCGTCGGCGGCCTCGCCCGTCCGCTCGCCACCGCTGGGCTCGCCGACTTCGGTGGAATCGTCGGCCGATCGACTATCCCCCTCGTTTCGAGTCGGAGACCCACTCGCCCCCAACCCCCCTGTTTCGACTGGAGAACCGCCATCAGTAGGCCGATCGGAGTCTCCAAGCGAATCAGTCGAACCGGACGTGACAGGAGACGTATTCTCGCGATCGGTTCCGGCTTCGGGTCCGCCCGAGCGACCCTCCGCGTCCTCGATCGGGAATTCGAATAGATCGGAGTCACCGTCGGGAGAGCTGGAAGACGGATCGGACGGACGCGACCGATCGTACTCGTCGACTGCGTCCAGAAGGGACTCTAGCTCGTCGACCCGGTCGTCGATTCGACGTTCGTTCTTCTCGATGAACTTGTTCGCCAGTTGCGCGAGTACGCGATACTGCGTATCGGTGACCTCACAGTTTATGTATTCGACGTCACACGGAACGCTGTACTTCTGGGAGGTGCTCTCGAGTTCCTTGCTGACGAACTTCGCGCTGGCGGTCTTTCCGGTTCCGGTCTTTCCGTAGATGAGGATATTCGAGGGCGTCTCACCGCGAAGTGCCGCCACCAGAATCGTCGCCATCTTGTTGATCTGGTCGCTTCGATGGGGGAGTTCGTGTGGCGTGTAGGAAGGGCGAAGGACCTCCTTGTTTTCGAAGATCGGTTCGCCGCTGAGGAGATCGTCGAACAACCCTTGGTTCGACTCCTCGTCGCCGAGCTCCGTTGTGCCGAGATCCGTGGAAAACCCACGCGTCCCGTCGATTTCGTTCGACCCGGTGTCCATATCGTCGTCTGACATTCGTCGTACACGCACCCCCTTGTTTCGTGTGGAGACTCGAACCCGAAGACGCGATTATGCGGGTGTAGATAGGGAAACACAGCCAATCTACGAGAGTATCGATCGAGTTCGAATCCAGTTGATGCAAACGAACCAGAGGAACACATGGATAATAAATTCTTCCCTTCAATTCAGGATAATCGAGGAAATACGATCCGTATCACCCCCTTCGTTTCGACTCGAGACCGATTTCTGCCGTGGGAAACCGGTCGATTCGATCCGAAGACCGATATCGTATGCGAAGCCCCGCGGGAAACGTCTCGAGAGAACGCAGGAGTCGAACTGGATGGAGTCGAGTGCAGTGAGATGGAAGTGAAGCGAGGTGGAGTGAGACGTGTGGATCGGTTCGAGTGATCGGTTCCGCGAGTCCTGAGTGGTGAGGTTCGACCAACCTTCGAGAGTCGACAGTAGTTCGACGGAGATGGAGCGTCGATGCAAGTGATATTCTCGGGGAACCCCCCCACCCCTTCGTTTCGAGTGGAACGCGACGAGAGACCGGGTGGGAACGAGGGTATCTGATCTAGGAGGTTTTATTTAGGTGGAGTAGAAACAATATCCGCAACACTAGCAAAATAGTGTTGTTACTAGAGTGGTTTAGTTTTATTGCTAGAGAGTACTAGATTTGCCCGTCTCAAGTCGAAGAGTTACTAGACATCTCGATACTGCCGATTTCGGTCAGTAGACCTTCCATCTCCTTCGATCCACGTCAGTTCACCTCGCTCAGCGTCCTCGACCGAGTTCTCGAGTCCGACGGGTTCGGCGATCTCCACACGAAACGAAGGGGTGGGGGTATGTCTGTCGGGTCAGTTTCGGATCTGTCTCCGAACCATATCGGTCACGAACTATCCTTACGAATCGACGTGCTCGTTCTCCCCACACCTCTCGGGGGACCGACATCCGATCGAATATTTCGTTAGGATCGACGCTCTGTTTTGTCTGAGAATCAACTCGTTTGACGTAGGCTTAAGTGAGTTCGGTTCAGTAGTACGCGCAGACACACCCCGTGTGCTGGAGGCCCTAACGATGGGACTGTTCACAGAACTCAAAGATAGTATCTCTCGGGTTACGGACCGCCTGTTCTCCGAACAGGAACCCAAACGAATCGGTATCTATGGTCCACCGAACGCTGGAAAGACGACCCTCGCGAACCGGATCGCTCGAGACTGGACTGGCGACGCGATCGGGACGGAGAGTCACATTCCCCACGAGACTCGCCGCGCGCGCAGGAAAGAAAACGTCGAGATCGAACGCAACGGAAAGACGGTGACGATCGACATCGTCGACACGCCTGGCGTGACGACGAAAGTGGACTACGAGGAGTTTACGGACGAGATGGAAGAAGACGACGCGATCCGTCGTTCCCGCGAGGCGACCGAGGGCGTCGCCGAGGCCATGCACTGGCTTCGCGAGGACGTCGACGGCGTTATCTACGTCCTCGACAGCGCGGAGGATCCGATCACGCAGGTCAACACGATGCTGATCGGTATCATCGAATCTCGCGATCTCCCGGTTCTCATCTTCGCGAACAAGATCGATCTCGACGACTCGAGCGTCAAGCGGATCGAGGATGCATTTCCACAGCACAAGACCGTCCCCCTCTCGGCGAAAGAAGGCGAGAACATGGACGAAGTGTACGAGAACATCGCGGAGTACTTCGGGTGATCTTCGATGCCAACAGCAACTAACGCCGACGACTCCGATCCCACGGACGGCATCCAGATCGACCTGATCAGCGGCGAGCGCATGGAGAACATGGCGACGATGGAGAAGATCCGGATGATCTTAGACGGCGTCCACGACGGAAACATCGTCATCTTAGAGGAGGGACTGACGCCGGACGAAGAGAGCAGGCTCATCGAGACGACGATGGCGGAGATCAACCCCGAGAACTTCAACGGAATCGAGATCGAAACGTATCCAAAGTCGGACGGCGGGGATTCCTCGCTTCTCGGCCGAATCATGGGCGGCGACGGACCGGAGGCGAAACTGACCGTGATCGGCCCGGCAAACCGGATCGAGACGCTTCACAAAGACGAGACGCTCATCAGCGCCCTCGTCTCTCGAAGCTAATATCTACACCACTCCGAACTAATGCCCCACGAATGCACGAACTGCGGCCGGACGTTCCCTGACGGCTCCAAGGAGATGCTGTCGGGATGTCCGAACTGCGGCGGAAACAAGTTCCAGTTCACCCCGTCGACGTCACGTGATACCGACGGCTCGAAAGCCAGTACTGAGTCGACGGACGCCGCGACCGGGGCCCAGCCCCCCTCCACTTCCGGTGGAACCGACACGGACGGAACCGACACCAGTAGATCCAACAGCGGCCGAACTGATGCCGACGCAATCGACAGCGGCCGAACTGATGCCGACGCAATCGACAGCGGCCGAACTGATGCGGACGACGGGACGAACGGATCGGATTCGGTAGCTACTGACTGGGTTCCGGCAACGGAGACGACCGAATCAAAGCCCGCTTCGCCTCGAGAGGCGTCTCCTGCGAACCACCTCGAGAAGTCGGACGTCTCGGATCGGGCCTGGCCGGAGACGGCGCGTCGCCCGGAGGATCGAACGGCCGGTGAGTCGGAGCCTTCGGAGCCTTCATCAGCACAATCGGACGGCTCTCCGTCCACACAACCGGACCGATCTCTGTCCGCACAGTCGGACGACTCTCCGTCGCCGAGTACGTCCTGGACCGACAGCGGTTCGACCACGTCCGACGACTCGAACCGATCGGAAGACCGAACGGCCACGCTCGCGGAATCGGAGGAATCAGCTCAGGCGGACGCGCGGAGTGAGATTATTTCGAAGGACGACTTGCCACCCGTCTCCGAGCGTTCGTCCGCCGACCGACGGAACGGCGAGGCGGGTCGTGGCGAGTCGACCAGCACGGCGGGTTCGACGCCAGACCCTTCGGCAACTCCCGCCTCGACCGACTCCGAGGAAGCTACCGACATCGCCTCCGAGGGAGCTACCGAGGTCGACTCGAGCGTCGACGACGCCGCGGAGGCCGAATCGGTGTCGGACTCCGGTGACACTCCCGATCACGGACGTGTCGTCAGCGAACCGTCGGGCGATCAGCCATCGATCGAGGAGCTTCGAGCCGAACTCAACGAACAGTTCGAGAGCATCAAGATCCTCAGCCCGGGCCAGTACGAACTCAACTTGATGGAACTATACAATCGAGAGGAGTACATCATCTCCCTCCAGGAGGACGGACGGTACGTGATCGACGTCCCAGATTCGTGGCGGGACGCCGAGGACTGAGACGGACCGCCGTCCGCGGTTCCGTACTCGCCATTGAACGGAAACCAGTCTCTCGCCCGATTCGATCCGTTTTCACGGTTCGCCGCGAGTCGAACCGCGTCAGCCTCCGCGTTAATACCCTCTGTTTCCTCTCGAGACGAAGATAACCCCTTATCTCACTTCCAAGTGGATTGTATGGGTTTTCCACCTGAAATAGTGGGGGTTTGTCCGACGATACCACTGTCCGAACGAAATCGTCGGTCGACCACCCATCAGAAATAATTTATTTCTCGTCACGAACTGTCGAGCGCGACGGAACGAACCTCGAGAAACCCATCCGATCGCGCCTTGAAACGGAGAAAGATGGATTTAAGCGACGGGAACGACTGGTCTCGAGTATGAGTACACCAACCAAGATCGTCGTTGGCACCGTCGCCGTCTCGGCTATCCTGTCGCTTTTGCTCGTCTTCCAGACCGTCTTCGTCTGATGTTCGAGCGCCGCGATCTCTCGGACCGCCTCGAGGACGTTCGCGACGAGCACGCACCCGACGCGCTCGTCTTCGATTGCGAGCGCGATTTCGAGACGCTCCAGCCGGCGCTCGCGGAGGATCTCGGGGTGGTCGTCGACACCCTCGAGCCGGTGAGCTATCCGTCGGAGTGGCTTCCGGCGGATGCGCCGACGTTGCTCCAGCGGTACGCCGGATCGGAGTTCACGATCGGAATGCCCGGCGACGGAAGCATCGCCTGGACCGAACAGACCGATCCGGCGGTCGTTCTCGTCAAACCGCGGGTCGAGGGCTCACCCGAGCCGTTTCTCGAGTTCCTCCTCGCCGAGGCGTTCGTCGAACTGGGCCTTGGAGTTCCCGAACATTTCCTCGGCTTCTTCGAAGAGGGGTATCGCGAGTTCGATCGTGCGGTTTCGCTCGGTCCGAACGACACCTACCAGGTGGCGACGGCGCTGTACGATGGGTGGGTCGGCCTCCAGACGCGGGAGGTCTTCGCCGACTGGCGAGACGACCATCCCGACCTCGCGGCGGCCTGGCAGGACGCCGGAAACCGCCTCGAGGGCCGCGTCTCCGACCTTCCGCGGGCAACCGCCCGCGGTGAGATCGAGTTCGCCGACGCGACGGAACTCGCCTGTGCGGCGATCAAACACGCGATCGAACTCCCCACGCCGTTTGCCGCACTCGAGACGGACGCCTACCGCGATCACGGCCCCGGGTACGCGGTCACCTGGGCCGAGAAGACGTTCGACGCGCTCGCAGAGTAAAGACGTTCGACGCGCTCGCAGAGTTAACATCCTCGAGTTCTGCTCTCGAGAAATACCTTCTAATTTTTCCTCGAGCAATCCGCTTCGAGTTCCGTCGTCGTGTCACTCGTCGACGCGTTCGAGGACGATTCCGTCCGCGAATCCGCCACGCTCGGATCGTTTCCCGCGGCGTGTCGCCTCGAGGTCCTCGAGCGTTCGCTCCCGATTGTCGAGGATCGCGTAGACGACCTCGAGGACGTCGGCCAACTCCTCGAACTCGCCGGAGTCCGCGAACTCCTGGCTCTCTTCGCGGAGTTTCGCGGCGAGGCGATCGGCGTACTCCTCGCCGTCTGCGACGTGGGTTTCGGGCCGTTGGTCGTTTGCTTCGATGATCTCGGGAATTCGGTCGCGGACGAGTTTATCGTACTCTGGCATGTGGATTGTCCGGTGTCGTAGCTCGGTATCCGTGGTGTGGATCGTTCTCTCGCCTGATGCTGACCGTTCGTATCAGAAGTCGGCGTCGACGTTTCCGTCCTCGTCGAGGTCGATTACGCCGTCGAATCGGTCGCGAAAGTCGTCGACGATCGAGGGGTCGTGGGGCTCTTCCGAGAGGTGAAAGAGGCCGACTGCGTCGTGTTTCTTGAGCAGTTCGATGATACGGTCGACCGCTTCGAGGGCGTCGTCGTCGCCAGCGTAGTAGGCGAGTTCGGTGACGGAGTCGAAGCTGAGCCGGAGTTTACCGTCGTGGTTCTCGAGGAAGCCGTCGATGTGCTCGACGATTCCGTCGACGTCGTCGGGGGCGGCGACGTAGTGGACGGTATCCGTCTTCCGCCGGGAGTAGCCGCGGTCGATGCTCAGGGTGTCGAGAATCTCCGCACGCTCTTCATCGACGTCGTAGTACTCGAGTTTCTGTCTGACTTCGCGGGCAGTGGTTCGGGTGGAAACGACGAGGAAGTGGTCGGTGTCGGTTTTGAGAAAGTCGGTGTCGATTCGGTCCGTTTCCCCGGTGCTCGGATGAAGTAAGAGAACGCCGGTGCCACCGGGAATCGTCGCCGGTGTTCCGTCGATTTCGAGCCTGTAGTCCATGCTGGTGTGAACAACTTTCGACATCGACTTAAGAGTGCGGATATCACGAGTGTGGTGGCCTGTCACCACCGGCGGTTGATTTCGGCTGATGTCGTCCGGCTACCGATTGACCGTCGGGCGGACTGCTGGCCGTCACTTCCAGTGTAGCCGTGACCAGTCCCGCGGGTGTGCCGGTACATCGATACAGCAGATCGTCTCAACCGATCTTGCCACCCTCCTGTCGGAGCAAGACGATCATCGAGAGCCCGGAGATGAGGATTAGGAGTAGCGAGGGAATCGCGGCGTATCGGTACGCAAGCGAATCCTGGGCGTTCCAGATGATACTGACGAGCGTCTCCATTCCGATTGGTCTGAGCATCAGCGTCACTGGCAGTTCCTTCATCGTCGTCAGGAACACGAGAACGGCGCCGGCGATCACACCCGGCATGATAAGGGGCAGAGTCACGCGACGGAACGCCTCGAGTCGGCCGGCGTTGAGCGTTCGGGCGGCCTCGATCGTCTGGTGGTCGACTTGCAAGACGGACGAGCGGACGGTCCCGACCGCCTGGGGAAGGAACCGGACGACGTAGGCGAACACGAGTAGCCAGATGCCTTCCCGGTACAGCGACGGCAGGGTTCGGGTTCCAAGGAACACTAACGCGAGGCCGATGACGACGCCTGGAACGGCGAAGCCGACGTAGGTTGCCCGTTCGAACACCCGTGAGACGAGTGAATTCGCCCGTCCGGAGTAGTAAGCGACGGGCAGCGCGAAGACGCAGGCAACCAGCGCGGCGAGTGCGGCGAGGTGGAGGGAGTTGTAGGCCAACCCCCACTGGAACTCGTAAGCGGGGATGCGGTCGCCCTCGCTTCGGAACACCCAGTTCGTGAAGATCGCAACCGGAACGACGAGCGTGAGCACGCCCAGCCCCGAAACGAATCCCATCGCCGGCCACTTCCAGTTGCCGAGCCGAATCGTACTCCCAGTGTCACCGCCACCGCTGACGTCCTCGTCGCGGCCGATCCCTGCCTCGATGACGAGGACGACGGCGACGATCGCGATCAGTTGCAAGGCGAGCAACGCGGCGTATTCGACGTTGAAACTGCTAAACTCCCAGTAGATCCTGCTCGTGAAGACGCTCGCCCGCATGAACGCAGGCGTTCCGAAGTCAGAAATCGCGTAGAGGCCGGCGAGCAACGCACCGGCGGCGATCCCTGGCCTGATCTGCGGCAGCGTGACCCGTCGGAACGCTTCGAACGGACCGGCGTTGAGCGTCCGTGCGGCGTCGGCGAGCGAACTGTCCATCGACAGTAGCGCCGCCCGGGTCGTCAGAAACACGTACGGGTAGGTGTACAGCGTGATGATGAACGTCGCGCCGGAGAGGCCGTCGATCCGTGGGAGCGCCAGTCCGAATAGCGAGTCGATTTCGCCGCCCGAACCGAACATGCCGGTAAACGCGATCGCGCCGATGTAGCTCGGAATCACGAGCGGGAGCGCGGCCACGACCGTCCAGAACCGCGGATACGGGAGATCGGTTCGGGTCGTCAATACGGCGAGCGGAACGCCGAGCAGAATCGAAAACACGGTCACGAACAGCATCAATCCAATACTGTTCGCCGTGATGCGTGCGGTCTGTGAGGAAACGATGAGATCGTACGCCCGGGAGAGTTCGACCGTCGACGCTTGCCAGACCAGCCAGAACATCGGCAAAATGACGAGAAACGCGACGAGAGCGCTCGCGGCGGCCAGGGCGATCGTCCAGGGCTCGGCACGCTCGAGACGCTCCGTGGCGGCTTCGGCGTGCTCTGTGAAACTGATGGCGTTTTTGAGCGATTTCATCGTCTGTGTCTGCTAACCGAATCGGCTCTCCTACGAATCGGTCTGCCTTCGATTCTCTTGAACCCCCTGATTAGTTTCTCGATCCGGGAGTGTCGAATGGTGGCAACCATACTACAGATGGCGAAATCGATCGTGCCGATCGAACGTCGGTACTAGGACTGATCGGAACACGTTCTCGGTGAGTGGAGATCGTGTGGATTTGATGGACAGTTCGTACGAGTGGTGAAAGGCGGGACGGAATGGGTGGGACAGAATGGGTCGATTTCGGGTGTCGGTGGTCGTCAGACGGTTTGCTGTACCGGATTCCCGGCACACCCGCCGTCCGGATCGCGGTTGGGCGGGAAACGACGTACAGCAGACCGTCTCAACCGTTCGTCAGTGGATTACAGCGGCATCATACCCTCGTCTTCCAGAAGGTCGTTGGCCGCCTGCAACTCCATGTCGAACTCGCTGAGGTCGTACGTTGGCGAGTTGAGTTCGTCGGGACCGGGGAGCGGGCCAACGTAGTCGACGCCTTCGACGACGGGGAACTCGCCGTTGTCGTCCATCATGAACTCCTGTCCCTCGACGGCGACGAGGTGACGAGCGAATTCGGCGACGAGTTCGGGATCGTCGACACTGTTCGTGACAGCGATGCCGGCGACGCTGAACAGGGCACCTGCATCGCCTTCGGTGAACGCTACGCGAATCGGCGAGCTGGAATCTTCGTTGACGAGACGCGCGGCGTAGTAGCTGTTGCCCAGACCGATGATTGGGTCGTCGTCGCCACCGCGGTTGACTTCCTCGGCTTGGGTGCTTCCGCTCCCGTACAGCTGTGGATCCTGGTCCATGAAGTCACTGACCCACTGTCGCGTCGCGTCTTCGCCCTCGAGGTCGACCATCGCCTGAATGAACCCGCGGAACGTCCCGGAGTTCGGACGCGTCGAGATGATCCCCTCGAACCGATCGTCTTCCGCGTACTCGAAGATGTCCGTCGGTAGCTCGTCCCAGCTATCCAACGGCGTCTCGTCCAATCGGTCCTCGTTGTAAAAGACCGAACGGACCCGGCCGCTGACCCCGGTCCAGTATCCGTCAGGATGACGGTAGCTCTCGGGGACCGTATCGACGATGTCGCTCGGAAGCTCCTGGACGATTCCCGCGTCGTGGACGGCACCGAGTGCGCCCGGGTCCTGGGAGTAGAACACGTCCGCCGGCGTCGCGTCCCCTTCCTGTTCCAGCTGGTTGACCTGGACGTCGTTGTCGTCGTAGTCGCGGCTGATCGTCAGTCCGCTGTACTCGTTTTCGAGTTGCTCGAAGACGAGATCGATCTGGTCGGGGGTTCGCCCGGAGTAGACCGTGATCTCGCCCTCGAGATCACCGAGGTCGTCCCAGGAGACGCCGCTCGAGTCGACCGGGCTGGCGAGCGGTTCGGCGTCGGCGACCGACGTGGCCCCGCCGTCGTCGCCGTTTCCGTTGCCGTCATCGCCGTTTCCATTCCCACCGTTGCCGCCGTTGCCACCGTTACCGCCGTTACCGCCGTTGCCGCCCTCGTCACTCGTACACCCTGCGAGCGCGGCGAGTCCGAGCGCAGAGGCGCTTGCGGAGGCGAGGAACGGTCGTCGTCCGGTCGTCCTGTACGTGCGGTCACTGTCGTGTCCTTCCATACTTGATTTAGGCTGACCTAAAACACATATACCTTCCGATTGTCGTCGAGAGAAGGGTCGAGAGGAGGGGACAGCGGACGCTGTCTCGTTCGACCGAGACCGATGCCCACGGTATTTCGGCCGACCTAAACCTCTCCACTCATACTTTTTAGGCATCCCTAAAGAGTCTGTCGGTCGGTACAGACCGTTGGGAACCTATCGTAACAACTGAAACGATTCACAGACCGCTCACAGACAGTGGCCGGGGCCGGACGAACGGAACGCTCTCCGGGCCGGCTATCGTGAGCGGGTGTGCAACGACGTTCAGTGGCTACTACAACGACCAGATGCGTCGGCGGGGAACGTTTACGCGCGGACTACGTCGACCAACGACGGCGTCTCCAGCACCTGGATCCGGACCGGGAGTCGAAGTCGAACGGATTTTGGCGCCGGGACCCGACCGGAATGTATGAGCGTTCGCGAGGAGTTCGACGAGTGGGCCGCGAGCGGCCGAGATAGAGGGATGGAGGAACGCCACTGGCACACCGCGAAACACGCGCTGTCGCGGATGCCGGTCGAGCCCGGCGACGTGATCCTCGATCTCGGCTGTGGGAGCGGGTACGCCGGTCGCGCGCTCCGGGAGACCAAGAACGCGGGACGGATCTACGGGCTCGACGGTTCGCCCGAGATGGCCCGAAACGCGGCGGGGTACACCGACGATTCCGACGTCGGTTACGTCGTCGGCGACTTCGATTCGCTCCCGTTTGCGACCGACTCGATCGATCACGTCTGGTCGATGGAGGCGTTTTACTACGCCGCGAACCCGGAGACGACTCTCGAGGAGATCGCCAGAATACTCCGACCCGGCGGGACCTTCTACTGTGCCGTGAACTACTACGAGGAGAACGTTTCCTCCCACGAGTGGCAGGAGTCGATCTCCGTGGAGATGACCCGCTGGGATCGCGGGCAATACCGCGAGGCGTTTCGCGAGGCGGGACTCTCCGTCGCCGAACAGGATCACGTTCCGGATCGGGAGATCACTATCCCGCCGGATGCCGAGTTCCCGACCGAGGACTGGGACACCCGCGAGGAGATGGTCGAACGCTATCGTGAGTTCGGCACGTTGCTCACCGTCGGTGTCGCCCCCTGACGGCCGGATTTTCGAACGCGGTTCGAAGTGACGAACGGTACTTCTTGCTCGATATCAGTTCCACCGGAAACGACCCGCCGTTCTCACTCGAGTTCGATCGCAACTCTCCGTTCGATCACAACTCACCGGTCTGACCACAACTCTCGAGTCCGATCCTCACTTGCGGTCTCGGCTCGAAGGCCGTCGTTCGAGAACCCGTCAGGACTCGAACCGCTCGCCAGCCGGGATCGCCACCTCGAGCCAGTTTTCCTCCGGCGGGAGCGGGCAGTCGTAGGTCTCGCTGAACGCACAGAACGGCGTGTACGCCAGGTTGAAATCGAGGACGATCTTCTCACCGTCCGTGAGGTCGCGGTCGGGCGAAAGTTCCATGTACCGCCCGCCGTCGTAGCTCTGCTGGCCGGTCGTCTTGTCCCGGAAGGGGACGAAAAGCGGCTGCTCGCCCGGACTCTCGAGTCGATAGGCCGCGAGTTCGAACGTGCCGTCCGCGAGATCGGGATCTTCTCGATCGAGCGGAAACTCGAGGGTCGCGACCCGGAGGTACCGCATCTCTCCGCCGGCGGTCGTCTCGATCAGGACGACCTCGGGATCGTCGTGGATTCTGACCGTCGCCGTCACCCGGTAGGTCGGCTCCGGCTCGAAGTACGAGAGCCCGTCGAACGCGTCGCGGTCGTCCGGCGGGATCGGCGACTGGGGGTGTGTCCCGAAGAACTCGTCTTTCTCGGCCCGTTTGTCCTCGAGTTCGGTCCGCCACCGATCCACGTCCAGGTCCTCACTCGTGCCGTCACCGGGGTCGCTCATAGCGGGACTACCGCCCGGAGACGGGAATGCGTTGTGCTTCGCCACGAGCTTCGTGTTCGACACGAACCGTTGGTCGTCCGCTCGAGGGCGGGTTTCGAGGGAAAATCACTCGAGAACCGATCGAAACCGAACCGATTCGGAGCGCGTATCGACGATCGCGACCGTTCGGTGGTCGGCCGGGATCGTCGGGAACTGCCCACCCGGGTTGAGCACCGTCGTCCGGCCGCGTTCCGTAATCTCTCGCTCGTGGTGGTGGCCGTAACAGACGACGTCGTACGCCTCGGCGTCGGCGAGCGCCTCGACCTCCGCTTTCGACTCGCCGTGTAACACTGCAAAGGAGAGCCCGTCGAACTCGAGACTCGCGAAGCGGCCGTGGAGTTCGCTTTCGTTTCCCAGTTCGTCGAACGCCGTTCCGAGCCCCGATATTTCGCCGTCGTTGTTCCCGAGGACGCCGTGGACCTCGAACCCCTCGAGAGTAGAGAGTAGCGGCGGAGCGACGAAATCGCCGCAGTGAACGACGATCTCGACGCCTTCTTCCGCGAATATCTCGGCCGCACGCTCGGCGGCGTCGACGTTGTCGTGAGTGTCTGCGATGATCCCGATGTTCATACGGGTATCCGTGCGGGCGAGGCACAAAGGCGTTCGGGAGCCAGCGACCGCCAACGGACGGAAACAGTATCGTAGCCACCGAGACGGTCTGCCGTCCCGATTTACCGGCGCAACCGTCGCCCGGGTCGCGGTTGTGCCGGAAATGACCGACAGGAAACCGTCTCAGTCGTTGGAGAAGTCAGTCTTTCGGCTTCTCCGATGTGCGACCGATACGGCTATCGCGAGCGCGATAATCGCAACGCCGACGCCAAATCCTGGTACGGTATCGGTACCACCAGAATCGTCGTCGGCCTCTCGAGCAGATTCGACGTGAAGCGATCGTTCGACGGCGTCGTCGCCAGTATCGATCACGACGATGTTCTCTCCCTGAGCGAACACATCAGCATCCAGATCGAGCGTCGTCGTCGTCGAGTCGCCACTCTCGAGGTCGACCGACGCCGTCTCGACGAGTGCGTCGTTGACGAGGACGTCGACGTCACGCGTTGTGTCCCGATCACCGCTGTTCCTGAGCTTGACGTCGATGGTCACGTCCTCGTCGTCTCCGACCGACTCCGGCAACGTCGTCTCGACGATCTCGACGCTCGCCGGCCGCTCGAGAGTGAGGGTGCCGGTCTCCGCATCGTCTTCGGTTCGGACCGTGTAGTTGTACGTCCCGTCCGGGAATCCGTCTGTGGAGACGGTCTCGAAGACGACTGTCGTCTCGTCGCCACCCTCGAGCGTGCGACTCTCGTTTGCGAGAACGAATGCGCCCGATTCGAGGACGTAACTCTCGTTCAGTCGCGCTCGAGTTTCGTCGTCGACCGTCTCGGCGTCGACGAGAAGCGAAAGGTTCTGCGTCCCCTCGCGGTCGCCATCGTTTTCGACCGTCGTCGTGACGTCGAACGTCTCTCCAGCCAGCGTCGTGATCTCCTCGGTTTCGAGTTCGAGGTGGAACTCGGCCGGATCAGTACTGGACGAGAGGCCCGCGCCGGTGCTCGATGACGGACTCGGGCTGGGACGTTGTGACGTCCCGTCGTCGTCGAGCGTGAACGAGTGATTTCCGATCACGGTGTCTGCGTTGCCGGCCTCGGCAGTAACCGTTACAGTGTAGGTGTCGGCCGACTCGAGTTCTCCGACGTCGAACTCGATGGTCGTTTCGCCACCGCCATCGAGTTCGAGGACGTCAGTCGTCTCGGTGACGACCTCTCTTTCGTCCTCGCCAACGATCTCGAGGGTGGCCACGAGGCTGTCGGTTCCGATGCCGGCGACCTCTTCGATCGTGATTTCGACGCTCCCGTACTCGAAACCGGCGTCCTCGTCGGGGAACTCCTCGGCGAAGTCGGCGATCTCGAGGACGGCTCGCTGGGGTTCGTCCGACGTAATGGTCAGCGTCCCCGTCCGAGTACTATCCTCGCTTGCGATCTCGTATTCGTAGCTACCCGGCCCGAGACCCGTCGTTGACACGTCCGTGAACGCGACGGTGGTGGTCGCTTCGCCCTCGAGCTCGACTGTCCGGTTGGCGATCTCAGCGTCGTCGATACGTAGTTCAACAGTTTGCTCGCCAGTTTCATCGCCGACATTCGTGACAGTCGCCGAGACGTCGACTGTCTCACCCCCTTCGACTGTATGTTCCGTAGGCTCGAGATCGCCCACCGCAAAGAACGCTTCTTCAGCCCGCGCTTCGACGGTCAGCGTCCCCGTTTGGTCGCTGTCTTCACTGAAGATTCCGTGTTCGTAACTGTCCGGCTCGAGCGTCTCCGTCTCGACGCCCGTGAACTCCACTGACTCGGTCTCGTCGGTGTCGAGTGCGACAGTTTCGTTTGCAATTTCGTCCCCATCGATGTGAAGTTCGATGGGCTGTTCGCCACGTTCGTCCCCGCGGTTAGTGACAGTTGCCGAGACGTCGAGGGGCTCTCCTTGCTCGACGGTGGCCGTTTCGGGTTCGAGATCGGCTATCTCGAAGAGCGCCTGCTCGTCTCGATCCTCGACGGTGACCGTCTCAGTAACGCTCTCGTTCGCAGTTTCAACGGTCACGTCACCCGTCCCGGTACCCTCGCTGTCGGTCTGCCAGGTGAGAACGACCGAGTCGTCGAACTCGCCGGGCTCGAGTCGGACGTCGAGTTCGTCCCGCACCTCGTTGCCGAAGCCGGTGTCGGTCAGCGTGATCGTCTGAGTAGCGGTGGTCTCCCCCAGGTTTGTGGCGTTGACCACCACCTCGAGCGTTTCGCCCGCCTTCACGGGGCTGTTCGTCTTCTCGATTTCGACGTCGAACTCGGCCGAGTCAGCGTCGACGTCGAGGGTGAAGCCGGCTGTTTCGGTTTGCTGGTCTGCGTTCTCCGCATCGGCGGTCACCGTCGCGGTGTACTCGTCAGCGTCGGTGAGTTCGCCAACGTCGAACTCGACGGTAGCTTCCTCGTCAGCCAGTTCGAGCGTGTCGTTCGTCCCGGCGAATACCTCGCCCGTTTCGTCACCGACGACCTCGAGGGAGATCTCGAGTCCGTCGGTGTCGACGCCGGCGGTCTCCTCGATCGGGATTTCCACGATTCCGTAGTCGTAGCCACTGGTCTCGTCGGGGAACTGTTCGTCGAAGGCACCGATCTCGAGGACGGCCCGCTCGGGTTCGTCCGCCTCGACGGTCAGCGATCCCGTTTGGCTCGAGTCGTCACTGAAGATTCCGTGTTCGTACTCGCCGACGTCGAGGTCACCGGTTTCGACAGCCGTGAACTCGACGAGGTGGCTCTCGCCACTGTCCAGTTCGACTGTCTGGCTTGTGATCTCGGTCCCGCCGATTCTGAGTTCGATCGGTTGTTCGGCGCTTTCATCACCGATATTCGTCACTGCCGCCGAGACGTCGAGGGTCTCGCCTCGTTCGACAGTTGGGTTTTCGGGCTCGAGGTCGCTCACCTCGAACACGGCTGGTTCTGGTGGCTCCGTGACCGTGAACGTCTCCGATCGGGTCGATTCGCCCGCGTTGTCCGCGTCGGCGGTCACCGTCGCCGTGTAGCTGTCTCCCTCGCCGATCTCGCCGACCTCGAACTCGACGGTGGTTTCCTCGCCAGCCAGTTCGAGCGTGTCGTTCGTTTCAGCGAACACCTCGCCCGCCTCGTCGCCGACGATTTCCAGCGTTACGTCGAGGTCAACTGTCGTTTCATTGCTGGTTTCCTCGAGTGGGATCTCGACGGTACCGTAGTCGTGGCCCAGCTCCTCGTCGGTGAATTGCTCGGCGAACTCGCCGACCTCGAGCGTGGCTTCGCCGTAGATGGTCACCCCTGCGGTGTCATCGCTATCGTCACTTGCGACCGTCACCTCGTGGGTGCCACCGTCTTCCTCGTCGGTTTCCCACTCGAGGACGACCGACTCGTTCGACTCGCCGCCGGCGAGGGTGAGTTCGACCTCGTCAACGGGGTCGCTCTGGCCGTCCGAAAGCGTCACCGTCTGGGTGGCCGTCTGGTTGCCGACGTTCGTCACGTTCGCGGTGACGATCAGAACGTCACCCGGATTAATCGGCGCATTCGTCTCCTCGACCGAGACGAGAAACGCCGCGGGCGCTTCGACCGTCAGGGTGCCCGTCTGCTCGTCGTCGCCAGCCGCGTCGGCGACCGACACCGTGTATTCGTCGGGTGCGAGATCGCCCGTGACGTTCCCGAAGGCGATTGTCTCAGTTTCGCCGGGTTCGAGTTCGTCGGTCTCAGCGCTCGCCTCGAATTCCTCGCCGATGGTGAGGTCGATCGTGAACGAGCCAGCGACATCCCCCGTGTTGGTGGCGTCGACACTGACGTTCGCATCGTCGCCCTCGATGATCGTCGCCGCCTCGCTGGCGTCGGCGATTTCGAGGTCGCTGAGTTCGGCCGTCGCCGGTTCGACCATCTCGAACGTCTCGTTCCGGGTCGTCGCGTCGGCGTTCGCGGCGTCGGCGGTCACCGTCGCCGTGTAGGTGTCCGCCTCGTCGAGTTCGCCAACGTCGAAGCTGGCGTTCACGCTCTCGCCAGCCAGCACGAGCGTGTCGTTCGTCTCGGCGAACACCGCGCCCGTCTCGTCGCCGACGATCTCCAGGGTGACGTCGAGGTCGATCGTCTGTTCGCCACTCGTTTCCTCGATCGGAATCTCGACGGTACCGTACTCGTGACCGGCCACCTCATCGGTGAATGCGTCTCCGAACTCACCGATCTCGAGGGTCGCGGCCGGTGGGTGGGCGAACGCGCCGAACGTCGAGAACTCGGTCACGTTCGCGGTGACGACCTGGCGGTCGGTATCGACACTCGAGTCGTCCACCGCGTGCCACGTCTCGCCGTCGTGTTTCCACAGCGCGAGCGTCTCCTCGTCGGCCATCTCAGAGAGGGCGGTCGGATCGTACGCGACCTCGAGGTCGCGGAGTTCGCCGTCACCCGCGTCGGTCGCCTCGACGTACTGCTCTGCGGAGAACGCTCCATCCGGCGCGTCGGCGGGGGCGTCGGTCGCTCCCACCGCCACGTTCTCGCCCTCGAACGAGAGGGTGACCGAGTCGCCGGTCGTCGCGTTCGCGGTGAGGTTCGAGACGGTGGTGCCTGCGTCACCGACCTCGAGCGCCGTGGCGTTCGCGTCGTGTTCGACGGTGAGGTTGGAGACGGTCGCGTCCGACCCCGAAAGACTGATCGCGGGCGCACCGCCCGCGTCGGCGATCTCGAGCGTGCGGTCGTCGCCGTCGATCGTCACGTCGCTTGCGGCTACTTCGAAGATCGTTCCGGTGCCGACGAGGTCGGCGTGGAGGCTGTAGGTGCCCGAGTCCTCGATGGTGACGGGGTCGTCCGCCGTCGCCGGTACGGCCCGGTCTTCCCAGGCGAGTGCCGGATAGTCGTCGTCTACGAGCGTCCAGGTCTCCTCGTACTCGAGGGCGGCGAAGATCGCTGGTGCGACGTCGACGAACTGGTCGGTCTCGAGACCGGTCATGCCCTCGAGTTCGCCGACTCCCATTGCGTCGGTCTGGCCGGTGGCCTCGACGTCCCAGTAGCCGTCGGTCACCTCGGGGGACGTCTGTGGATTGCGACTGCCGACGAGTCCGGCACCGTCTTCGACCGCACCGGTCGCGTAGACAGCGCTCGCGTCACCCGACTGGAACCGCCCGAGGAAGCCGCCGGCGTTGCCACCGCCGGAGACGCCACCCTGTGCGTAGGAATTGCTCACCGAACCACCGAGCACGTACCCGGCGAATCCGCCAGCATTGTTTCCGGTCGCGTCGACGTCACCGGTCGCGACGGAAGTGGTCACCTCGCCGTTGTGCAGGTCGCCGACGAAGCCGCCGACGTTGCCATCGCCGGAGACGTCACCGGTGGCGATGGAGTCGGTTACCGAGCCGGTGACGCTCCCGGCGAGACCGCCGACCTCGTCGGTGCCGGTGACGTTGCCTGTTGCGGTCAGTTGCGTCGCCTCACCATCAAGGATGCGGCCGGCGAGGCCACCGATCCAGCGGTCGTCGTCGCCGTCGGCGGTCACGTCGACGTCCGCGGACACGTTGCTCACGTCGGCGGGGCGAAGCTCACCGACGGCTCCACCCGTTAATGTCCCGCCGGAGGCGGTGCCGGTCGCGGAGACGTGCTGGAAGTCACCGTCCACCTCGCCCGCCACCACGCCGGTGAACCGGTCGCCCGTGACGTCCCCGGTCGCGGTGGCGTTCGTGATCGAACCGTCCACCGCTCCGGCCACCAGTCCGGTGTGATCGTCGCCGGAGGCCGTTCCGTCCGCTACCACGTTCGTGATCGAGCCCTCGACCTCGCCGGCGACCAGTCCGGTGGTCTCTCCGCCGGTGACCGTCCCGGTGACGGTCACGTTCGAGAGCGCGCCCTCCTCGACGTGGCCGACCAGCCCGCCGGTGTGTTCGCTGTTGTCCTGGTCGGACCACACGTCGACCTCGAGCAGCGACACGTTGTGGATCTCGTGGCCCGCACCGTCGTCGTCGAACACCGCGAACAGGCCGGTTGGCCCGTCGCCGTCGGGGTCCTCGATGGTCAGTTCGGTGATCGCGTGGCCGTTGCCGTCGAACGAGCCGGTGAAGGGCGCGTCCTCGTCACCGATGGGTGCGAACGCCGTGTGATCGTTCATGTACTGCGAGCGCTCGGCGTCGATGTCGTTCGTCAGGACGTAGTCGTCCTCGAGGCCCGGCCCTGCGTCATCGTCGCCGATGCACTGTAATTGATCCAGCGTCCCGACTTCGTAGACGCCCTCGTCGGTCTGCTCAAACTCGACCCGGGCGCAGTTCACCGACGTCGGGTGTGCCATCCCCGCCTCCCAGAAGAGTACCGGGTAGTCGTCGGGATCGGTCTGGGTGGCCCAGAAGGCACCGAAGCTGACGTCCATGTGCTCTTCGGCCGCCGTGCCGACCATCGCCGTCGTCTCGAGGCCGGTCGCGCCTTCGGGGGTGATGAACTCGTCGTCGCCGTCGTTTCCAATTGCGTGGTCCTGGCCGGTCGTCTCGACGTCCCAGTAGACGTTGGTGAAGTCGTTCTGGTCGTCGGGTTCCATCTCTCCGATGATGGCACCTTCACCGGCCTCGTCGTGTTCGTTGATGACCGAGCCCGTCGCGTAGCTGTTCTCGATGGTCGGGTATCCCCAGCCGACCAATCCACCGACAGAGCCTCTAGAAGTGTCACCAGTCACGTCGGCGCTGGTGTGGGAGTTTCGAATCACGGTGTCGGTTCGCTGTGAAGCGACGAGGCCACCGATTCCGGTTCCCCCGTCGACCGAGCCGGTGGCGAATGAGTTGGCAACCGTCCCACCCTCGGTGAGATCACCGACCAACGGAGCCGCCCCAGGAGTACCCGTAACGTTCGCGTTTTCGACACCCACGTCGGTGACGGTGCCATTGACCAGGCTGAACAGTCCCACGAAAACTTCGCCGTCGATCGTCAGGTTCGAGATGACGTGCCCGTTGCCGTCGAAGGTTCCCTGATACGGGATGTCGTCGTCGAAGTCAGCGATCGGTTCGAAGCCCTCGCCGTCGTTCCAGTGGGCCGTGTCCGCGAGGTCGATGTCGTTCATCAGCACGTAGTCGTCCTCGAGACTGCCACTCGCGTTCTCGTGGCCGAGACACTGCAACTCCATCGGCGTCCGGATCTCGAGGAAGCCATCACTGGCCTCGGCGTACTCGATGGCGTGACACGTCGACTCGAGGGAATCGGGCGTCGGGGGCGCTTCCAGGCCGACCATAGCAGGGTAGGGGTAGGACAGCGAGTCGCCGTGTTTGACGGCCCACTCGTCCTCGAAGTCGAGGTCCATCGCCTGCGTCGCGGAGACGCCGACCATGTCGGGCGTGTGGAGGCCGGTGACGCCCTGATCGTCTCGCTCGCCGATTCCGTCGTCGAGCCCGGTCGCGTCGACGTCCCAGTAGGCGTTTTCGATGTCGGGTGAAGCGGTTGACACGCCGGCGATACCGCCCGCATAATACGAGTCGCTGTCACCGTAGTCCGGCGGGAGGGTGATCTCGCCAGCGGCGTAGACGTCGTTGAGTGCTCCCCAAGAGGCGTCGTGGGCGCCAATGAATCCGCCGATAGCCCACTGATCGCCCGTGAGATCGACCACCGCGGCCGAGCGTTCGATGGTGCCATCCCCCATCGTCTGCATCGCGAACCCGCCCATCGACCCTTGCGCGGTGATGGAGCCGGTGACGTACGAGTCGGTGATCGTCCCATCGTTCAAGCCGACGAAGCCGCCGACGTTCGTGTCCGCGGTGATGTCCACGTCCTCGAGACCAACGCCGGTGATGGTCCCGTCGTTGCGCTCGAACAGTCCACCGAGGTAGGTACCGTAGCCGTGTTCGGGCCGGTTTATCACGATGTTCGAGATGACGTGACCGTCACCGTCGAACGTACCCGTAAATGCGACGCCTTCGTCGTCATCTCCGATCGGGTCGAAGCCCTTCGCGTCGTGCCAGGCCGCGGTATCCGAGGCGTCGATGTCGTCGATCAGCACGTAGTCCGCGTCGAGACCCGGCCCTTCCTCGTCGTCACCGACACACCCTAACTGCTCGAGCGTGCCAATCTCGTAATAGCCCTCACTGTTCTGTTCGAACTCGACCTCGCTACAGTCCGGTGCCTGATACGCTGGCAGGTCGGCGGCCTCCCAGAACAGGATCGGATAGTCGTCATCTTCCGGGAGGAACCACCGTGGCTCTGAGAGCAATTCCGTGTACTCCGCGGCGTCTTCGCCGGTCAACTGCCAGGTCTCGAGGCCGGTCATGCCCTCTGGGGTGGCGGGCTCATCGGTCTCGGCAATTCTCCCCAGGCCCTCGTCCTGGCCGGTCGCGTCGACGTCCCAGTAGACGTTGCTGTACTCGCCTGGGAATTCATCATACGCGGATCCAACGATCCCGCCGCTCTCGTCACCGGAGACGGTACCCGCCGCGTACGTATTCTCGATGGTTGCGTCTGCCACAGCGAAGGCGACGCCCCCAGCAGTGCCGGAGAAATCCGTGACGTCAACGGTGGTGTGCGAATTTCGCATCTCGGAATCCTCGTACATTATGGCAACCAGACCACCAGTCTGCCAATCTCCCTCGACGGATCCCGAAGCCGACACGCCGTGGACCGCACCCCCTTCCTCGAGTATGGCGACCAGCGCAGCGCTGTTGCTCGAGCCTCCTGCAATGGCTACCTGTTCGAGACCCACGTCGGAGATGGTGCCGTTAGCCGCCACAAAGAGTGCGTTGAACTGACCGGTCCTGTCGATCGTCAGGTTCGAGATCGCGTGACCGTCGCCGTCGAACGTCCCCGTGAACGACTGGTCGTCTTCACCTGGCTCTGCCCGCACGCCGATCGGGTCGAAGCCCTGACCATCGTCCCAGTGGGCCGTGTCCGCGAGGTCGATGTCGTTCGTCAGGAGGTAATCGTCCTCGAGCGTACCGCTCGAGTCCTCGTGGCCGAGACACTGCAACTCCGTCGGAGTCCCGACCTCGAGGAGGACCTCATACCCAAAGTCGTTGCTCCGGTCGCGCTCGGTGTACTCGACGGCGTCACACGTGACCTCGAGTGAGTCGGGAACCGCTGGCGCCGTCGGCTCGGTCGAAGCAGGGTAGGGGTACGACAGCGAGTCGCCGTGGTCGACGGCCCACTCGTCCTCGAAGTCGAGGTCCATCGCCTGCGTCGCGGAGACGCCAACCATGTCGAGCGTCTGGAGCCCGGTGATGCCGTCGTCAGAACCGGTACCAACGCCTTCGTCCACCCCCGTCGCGGCGACGTCCCAGTAGGAGTTTTCGACGGTGCCGCCCGAATGCCACCCGATGAGCCCGCCCGCATAGTCTTCATCGTGGTCGCCGAAGTCATCCGGGAGATCGATCTCGCCAGTCGCGTAGACGTCGCTGACTGTCCCACTGGAGTGACCGGCGAGGAACCCACCGTTCACTAGCCCATCAGTCTCGATGTCGACCGCCGCGAACGATCGTTCGAAGACAGCATCCTGCCCACTCGCCTCGAACCCGAACCCGCCAACGTCCTGTTCGGCAACGAGTTCCCCAGTGACGTACGAATCGGTGATCGTTCCCCTGTTTATCCCGACGAATCCGCCGGCGGCTGCTTCCGCCGTCACGCTGACGTTCTCGAGACCAACGCTAGAGATAGTTCCCTCGGTATTTCCGAATAGTCCGCCCAGGAAAATCCCATCTGGCTGGTTCACGGTGAGGTCCGAGATGACGTGACCGTCCCCGTCGAACGTTCCCGTGAACGGTTCGGAATCGTCGCTGGACCCTGGCTCTGCCCAAGAACCAATCGGCTCGAAGCCCGCCCCGTCGTTCCACTCCGCAGTTGCTGAGGCATCGATGTCCTCAGTCAAAATGTAGTCCGCATCCAGACCCGGCCCCTCCTCATCGTCGCCAACACACTGCAACTGCTCGAGCGTGCTAATCTCGTAGTAGCCCTCGCTGTTCTGCTCGAACTCGACTTCGCTACACTCGGGCGCATCAGTCTCGGCAGCGACACCGCCAGCCGACACCAGCATCACCGCCCCAAAACTAACCACACAAATGAATACCCACCGGGCCACCCGACCCGACACACGACGATCTGACCGATTCATGGAAGAGGAATTGTTCACGTTATCTTAAATATTTTGAAACTAATACTCATGAAATAAATACCGATCACCGACTGCGTGAAACGCAAAACGTGAGTATGAGCCGAATAACGATTCCTCGGCGATCGATGGCTTCAATGTCGCCGAAGGGACAGGACACTCACCCGTTATCTTCCTTATCGCTATTCGTAGCTGAACCAGTGGCGCGATCGAATACGACTCCGGTGACCACCGAGTGTTCGAGGGACTCTCGAATCGTCTACGGTGTCGACGCTGTTGTCGGCAACTGATACGGATTACTGTGACGATTTACCGGCGCAACCGCCGCCCGGGTCGCGGTTGCGCCGGAAATGACTCACAGTAAACCGTATGACTCGTCGGAGCCCACTCCGTTCCCGCGTCGTCTATAGTAGCCACTGCAAATCGTTGCAGTTGTTACCATAGCGGAGTCGGCGGACTCGACGCTGGTCGACAGCCGCTTACCGACCAAACCACTTCGAAAGTGCGTCGTTTCGCTCGGCAACGAGGACGAACAGCACCGCCCATCCCACGACGACGATACCGAGACCGACGCCCAGACTCGAGCCCTGCTCGGCTCCGGGATAGGCAATCGAGGCCAGCCCGATCACGCTCAGTAACGCTGCTCCCGCGTAGACCGGAAAGCGCCACCCGGGTCCGCGGAGACAGCCGTACAGCGAGAGCGCCGCGATGCTCGTCCCGGTCGTTGCCATGAACTGATAGTGTCCGAGTGCAGTGTGATCGTCCGAGACCGCCAGGTGTGCGTGTAACTCGAGTCCGGCAAAGGCGATGGCGCCGACTGCGGTGAGCACTCCGACGGCGACCATCGCTGGCTGTAGCGCTTTCGCGTCGGGACGCTGGCTCGCTCCTGCCGGATGCGTAAGCACCGCCCCCAAGAGCAAAGCCAGGAGGACGAGATGTACCGGCGAGAAGTCGCCGGTGATGGCGAATACGACGGTCAACGAGAGCCAGATGAGTACCGAACTGTGGAGTGCTCCGACGCGCCGGGACGGACGGATCGCCTGTCCGATCACACCGAGAAGGAGAACGGTAAACACGCTCCCCAGAACGAAATGGTGGAGTTCGTGCGTCGGGTACCCGTACCCGCCGAAGACGATTCCCGTCCAGAACGTCATCGGTTCGGCAAACGCGGGTACAGAAAGCGCGAGAAACCCGAGCACAAACGCGACAAAGACGCCATCTTTCAGGTGCTGTCTCGCGAAGCTGACTGGCTGGACGCTACTTGCCATCGGTCGTCCCCCTCGGCCTCGAGCCGTTGTCTCGGCTACAGTTCGACTCGTCTCCACTCCGATCTCCTCGGCGATTATTCGGTCGGGTCATCTGCGAATTGCAATCCAACCAAATTATATAATCTTACTGATGGTTAATTTCCACCTCGTGCGCAGAGAATGCGTCGTGATCAGCGTCTGGGCCGACAGCCGAGTTGGAATCATCGGCCGAAGGATGGGTGACGGTCGTTTTCGGCCAACTCGTTGTTCGCTCCCAAAATCGACCCCGTCCGCCGCGAACGACTCACCACGGGTATGAACTTGGGGCGAATCCGAACCGCGACCGCCTCTCATACGATTTGCTGTACCGATTTACCGGTGCAACCTCGACCCGTCCTGTGGTCGCACCGGAACTGACTGACAGCAGACCGTCTCACTCGAGCCTTCGCCTTACTCGAGTACAGACGGCACGCCCGCTCGCTCGAGTGCCCGTCGTCGCTCGTCGGCAGTCAGCCGGTAGGGTTCGACCTCCCGATCCAGGTTACCAAGTTCCTCGCGGCGGCGCTGGTGTCCCTCGAGGAACTCGGCGATCCGCTCGATCGCGATCTCTTTCAGTTCGCCGCTGAGGAGGTCGCCCTCCCGGTACGCCGCGGCGAGGCGCTCGAGTTCGTCGTCGTCTTCCTCGAAGAAGAATCGCAGGTACTGGAAGGGGACGTCGACGGTCGGATCGCCGCCGCGTTCGCGGTGGGCCTCGAGGCTCGCTCGGCCGCCGGTGTATGCGTGCTCGCGGATCGTCTCGGCGACTGTGTCGGGGTCGTCCGTCAACTCGATCGACGGCGCGTCGCCCGAGGAACTCATCTTGCCCGGCCCCTCGAGACTCGGGAGGAATCGCCCCAACAGGGCACCCGGTTTTTCGACTGGCAGGGCCTCCCTGGCGGCGACGTCGCGACAGACGCGAACGTGGGGGTCCTGATCGACGGCGATCGGCACGAGCGTCGGCTGGCGCCCGTCCACGAGTTGTGGAAACAGGAGGTGAGCCGCCTGCACGGCGGGATAGAACTGCAGGCCCACGGTCTGTTGCTCGCCGTAGACGGCATCGACGGTCGCCGGCGTGAGGTGTTTCGCGAGGCGGACGGCGATCGGATACACGACGTCCGCGTCCGCGGTATCGACGACGATCCGCGTCCGCTCGGGATCGAAGCCGACTGCCAGGATATCGCGAAGGTTGTCGCGAGTGTGCTCGCCGATCGATTCGAACGATTGCGCTTTCGCGAGGAACTTCTCGTCGTCCGAGAGCGGTACGTAGACCGTCGCACCCGTCTCCCGCTGGAACCGCTTTGCGAGGTACAGCGGGAGGACGTGGCCGAGGTGCATCGGCCCCGACGGGCCGCGACCGGTGACGATCGCGTGGGGGGCGCCTGACTCTGTGGCCTCGAGATACCGATCGACGTCCCGACCGGCGTAGAACGTTCGCCGGCGGATCAGCGGGTGGTCGGGGAAGCGAGCGATCTGTTCGTCGGTCAGGAAATCGGCGCCGAAGCGCTCGGTGAGTTTCTCGTAGTCGACGTCGCCGGAGACGGCGTAGGGCGTGACGGTGAACCTCTCGTCGCCGTCGGGGACGTCTCCCGTCGCCGAACTGTCGCGGTCAGAGACGTCTCCCGTCGTCGAACCGTCGCGTTCGCGGGTCGGCGTCGGTTCGTCGGTGTCGTCTGTGGTCGGATGCGATTCGCTTCGAGTGTCGGTGTCGTCTTCCATTGGTATCGGTGGATCGACTGCGGTGGCTAGAACGCGGTGCAAGAATACGAACGGAGGGAGCGCCCGTCGCCGCGATCGACGGGTTAGGCCGCGTCGCCCGCCGCGAGGACACTGTCCGCTCTCGAGGGGATCGGCCACCGCCACTCGAGAGCGGACGTCATCACTTCCGTCTTCGAACGCCGTCGAGATGAGTATTGCGCTCCTGTAAGGGAACGATCGACTCGAGGGGTCGCCGGTTCGCCGGGCAACCGGAACTCCTTCCGGCAAGTGTACACGATTTTCCCGCCAGCACACGCGACGGATGTGCTGATTGTTACCGTTCATCATATGAGGTGCGCTGTATCTCGTGCTCATACGAGGGCCCTGCATCTGGGATACACACGATAGAGTCCGTTGCCTGCCTACAGACGAGCGTACGTGTCTGACGGAAATTATTTCAGCTTCCGGTCGGATGGGACTAACATGTCAGAGAGGGAGGGAACCGACCGCGAGATCGACCGTCGTCGGGTGCTGACGTCCGTCGGCACCGCCGGGACGATCGCACTCGCCGGGTGCTCGAGTGAGGAGACCGAAACGGACGACGGTGAGAGCGGCGACGAACCCGACGCCGACGGAACCGGTGAGGACGACCGTGGCGATGTGGACGGTGGGAGTACGTCCCTTCGGATCGTTCACGATACCCATTTCCACGGACGTCTCGGCGACTCGGCGGAGCCGTTGAACGTCGCGAACTACTTCGGCCTGATCGAGGAACTCCACGCCGAAACCGACAACGCCGTCGCGGTCGGCAACGGCGACGATCTGCACATGTCCGTCGCCTCCTCGGTGTTCGATGGCGCACACGTCACGTCGGCTCTGAACGAAAGCCCGATTACGTACAACGCGATCGGTAATCACGAGTTCGACAACGGTCCCGAGAGCCTGCGTGAGAACGTCGCCGACAGCGAGTTCACCTGGCTCTCGGCGAACGTCGTCGACGAGGAAACCGGCGAGGCGTTCGCGAGCGACGAGGGTGCGGCCAGGTACGCCGTCGAGGAGATCGACGGCGTCCAGGTTGGCTTCACCGGACTCGCCCCGGCTGATACGCCCGAAATCAGCTCCGTCGGCGACGACGTGACGGTTCTCGAGCCCGGCGACGCCGCCGAGGAGGTCGTCGCCGACCTCGAGGAGGCCGGTGCCGAGGTGATCGTCCTGCTGTCACACCTCGCGAGTCCGATCGCAGAGGAGATCGTCGCGGACGTCGACGGGTTCGACGTCGTCGTGGGCGACCACGCCGCGTTCGTTCTGGACGACCCCCTCGAAGTCAACGATACGATCCTCTCGTTCGTCGGCGACGAGTTCGACCACGTCGGGCAACTCGACCTCGAGATCGACGCTGGCGAGGTCGTCGACTACTCGTTCGAACGTCACGACCTCGAGGAACTCGTCGAGGCGGGCGAGGTCGAACCCCACGAGGAGATCGAGTCGCTGTTACTCGAGTACGAGTCCCGGCTCGACGACGAACTCGACGAAGTCATCGGCGAGACGACGGTCAGTCTCGACGTCCGCCAGGAGACGGTCCGGAGCGAGGAGTCGAACTTCGGCAACTGGCTGGCGGACGTAATGTCCGAGGACGTCGACGCCGACGTGGCGATTCAAAACGGCGGTGGAATTCGAAGCGATCAGCTGTACGAGGTGGGCGATATTACCCGCCGGATGATCGTCGACATCTTGCCGTTTCCCAACTACACGGTGAAACTCGAGGTCACCGGTCAGCAACTCCGCGAAGCGATCGAGACTGGCGTCAGTTCGGTCGAGGAAGGCCACGGACGCTTCCCACAAGTTAGCGGGCTGTCGTTCGTATACGACCCCGACGCCGAACCCGGCGAGCGCGTCGTGGAACTGCTGGTCGGCGGCGAGGACCTCGATCCCGACGCGAGCTACGAACTCGCGACGAACGACTTCCTGGCCGGTGGCGGCGACGGCTACGAGTCGCTCGCGGCGGCCGACGTTCTCCGGCCGGCGGACGAGGGGACGCTCCTGTCGGCGCTTGCCGTTCGGACGGTCGAGACGGAGGGATCGATCTCGCCGGCCATCGAAGGGCGTATCGAGACGCGGTGAGTTCATCGGAGTTCGTCGAAATTCGTCGCCCCGTAACCGACGAAATTCCGTGGACGAACCGCTGATATCCGGCCGTCTCGAGCGCCCACGGGGCAAAACGTCCCACATCTATAATTGTTCTCAACCCGCTGGTCCGAGTGGGACCGGGGATGACGAGCGCAGAACAGTCGTTGACGTTCTTCATGTTGATCTGTGCCGTCCCGATCGCGGGGATGGCGGCCTACGCGTTCCGAAAGCGCGACGAGCCGGGTGCTCGCGGTTTCTTTCTCTGTGAACTCGGAATGGTCGGCTGGTCGGTTCAGCTTGCGTTGATCACGTGGCCCGTCCAGATCATGCCGGTGTTCGTCAATACGACGATCCGCCACGTCTTCCAGATTCTCGTCATCTTCGGCTGGCCGCTTCTCGTCTTCGAGTACACGAGACGAGGTCGGATAACGGTAACGCGGCCGTGGCTGGTCGCGCTCTCGGTCATCCCGGTCGTGACGGTCGTCCTCACCGCAACGAATCCGTGGCACCACCTCGTGCTCGCCCCGGAGACGCCGACGAATCCCTCGGGAATCGCCGAGTTCGTCCTCGGCCCGTGGTACATCGTCCACATCGGGTTCGCGGTCGCGATGGTGATGCTTCCCGCCGGCCTCCTCGCACAGGATCTTCGGTCTGCGGTCGGCGACCACCGCAGACAGCTCCTGTTGCTCATCGCCGGCTGGGCCATCGGCTTTCCGGGCGCGCTCAACACCTACGTGTTCAGAAACGTCGACGCAGTTCCGCCGTACGTCGACCTGACGCCGCTTTTGTTCCTCGTTACGACCGTGCTCTGGGGGATTGCTCTTTTTCGATACCAGCTCTTTGCGCTCGCGCCCGTCAGCCGTCGGAAAGCCGTCGAGACGATGTCCGACGCGTTGATCTCCGTCGATACCGAAGGGATCATCGTCGACGTCAATCCGGCCGCGAGAGCACTGTTCGATATCGAGGAAAACTGCATTGGGCGCTCGCTCGAGTCCGTCTGTGGGCACTACCCCGCGATCGTCGAGCAGTACGAACGGGGGGAGACGACCGGGACCGAAGTCAGCCTCGAGTCCGAGGGAGAGAGACGCCACTTTTCGATGGACGTTCGACCGATCGAGCAGGGGGCAACGGCGACCGGGACGTTGCTCCTCTTGCGGGATATCACGGAACTCAAAGAGCGCGAACAGGAGCTCGATTTGCTCAAGCAGGTGCTTTCCCGCGTGTTCAGACACAACATCCGAAACGAGCTAACGATCCTGCGTGGTCACGCGGAGATCATCCAGGAGCAAGCCGACAACGGACGATTCGACGATCACGTCGCCGAAATCGTCGCCAACACCGATCGCATCCTGAGCCACAGCGAGAACGCCAAGGACCTCGAGACGATCATCGACGCCGAGACCGCCGACGAGCCGATCCGTATCGAACCCGTCGTCCGGCGATACGCCCGGATTTACGCCGACGTACACCCGTCAGTCGAGATCGACACCGACGTCCCCGCCGAGGTGGTCGTGTCGGCACATCCGAGTCTCGAACGGGCGCTCAAGGAACTCGTCCAGAACGCCATCGCTCACCGTGACGGCTCCAGTCCCGTCCGGATCGTCGTTCGCGCGCGGCCGGCCAACGGCGTCGTTCGTCTCGTCGTCTCGGACGACGGCCCCGGAATCGATCCCCACGAGATCGAGACGTTACAGGCGGGCGAGGAGACCGATCTTCACCACGGCTCCGGAATCGGGCTCTGGATGGTCGATCTCGTCGTCCGAAAGTCCGGCGGCTCGCTCCGAATCGACGACGACTCCGAACTCGGCGGCACGCGCGTGTGTATCGAACTTCCGAAAGCCGACTGATACCGACTCCGTACTTCCACGACGGACTGATACCGAGGTCAGTCTCGAGAGGGGTCCGGCTCCGGCGTCGTGACGAACTCGAGCAGTTCGTCGGGATCGGTCTCGAGGCCCTGTCGGGAGAAGAAACTCGCGACGTTTTCGCAGTCTCGCTCGAGGAAATCGCGGCTGTTGGGGTGGTGGACGGTGACGGCCTGGCCGACGTCGATGATGACGAGTTGGCCCTCGTCGAAGACGACGTTGTACTCGCTCAGATCGCCGTGGATGATTCCGGCCGAGTAGAGCCGGCGCATGTACTCGCGCATGACGCCGTAGGCGGTCTCGGGGTTCTCGATGTGAACCTCGCCGAGGCGCTTTGCGCGGCCCTCCTCGTTGCCGATGTACTCCATGACGAGGACGTTTCGCTCGGATGCGATCGGCTCCGGAACGCGGACGCCGGCGTTTTTCGCCCGGCGGAGGTTCGCCAGTTCCTTTTTCGTCCAGGCGAGCACGACGTCTTTTTTCTTGCCACCCAGTCCCTCAAAGCGCGGGTCGCCCTCTAGGTAGTCGCGCATCTGCCGGAAGTTCGAGGCGTTGATCCGGTAGATCTTGACGGCGACGTCGTGGTCGTCGCCCAGCGCGTGATAGACGTTGGCCTCCTTGCCCGTCGAGAGCGGCCCGCCGAAGGCCTCGACGTAGCCGTCCTGGACGAGTTTGTACAGCGCCGCCAGCGTCGCGTCGTCGAACACCGACTGCTCGACTTTGAACTGGTCGGCGTCCTTGATGCGCTCTTCGAACTGTTCGAACTCCCGGTCGCGCTTGCGGGCGATGCGATCGGCTTCCGTATCCGAGACGTCGATCTCCTCCCACTCGTCGCCCGGCGTCTCCGCCTCCTCGAGGTCGACCAGTCCGTACTCTCCCTGTCCCATCTACTGGCGCGTACGGGTCGGGTGCGGGTAAAGACTGGGTATCGTTCACCAGACTCGACGGAGAGCCGTCGACCGCAAGCGCCAGCTTCAGTCCAGCGTTCGTAATAGACGATCCATGCACGGCGCGTTCGAAACCGCTCCGACGGGGCGACTGGACCGATGACCCGTTACGACGTTACCCTCGAGTGGCCCGACGGGCGGGAGGAATCCGTCCCTGTCGACGAAACCGAGACGGTGCTCGAGGCGGCACATCGAGTCGGCGTCCGGCTTCCCTACGACTGTCGGACGGGGACCTGTACGACCTGCGTCGGTCAGGTGCTCGCGGTCGGTTCGGACGGGGGCGACTCCGGGGCCACCGATCGGCCGATCGAGGCTACGGAAGCCTTCGGGTACCGCACAGCACCGCGGGCGCTTTCCGACGGCGAGCACACGGAGGGATACGTCCTGCTCTGTATCGCCCTGCCTCGAACCGACTGTCGCGTCCGGGTCGGTCCGATGGTCCGCGCCGAAGTCGGCGACAGTCCCTGGAAGTGAGGTTCATCCGGCGCGACCGCGTGAGGAGAACGGCAGACGACCTCACTCGGAGCCCGTCAGTTCGGATTCGTCCATCTCGAGGGTGGATCCTTCGTCGCCGTTTTCCTCGACCTCACCGTTCACTTCGTCGCCGTTTTCCTCGACCTCGCCATCCATCTCGTCACCGTCCGCCTCATCAGCGTCTACCCCGTCACCGTCTGCCTCGTCGTTGCCACCCACGTCGTCACCGTCTCCTTCATCGGCGTTCCCCTCATCATCCTGCGCCTGATACCGATGTGCCAGGTCGAACAGTTCTCTCGCTTCCTCGTCGGTCACCTCGATGACCTCGACCGGATGGTACTCGAGGCCGGCGCGTCGACACGCTTCGATCCGTTTGTGGCCGTTGATGAGTTCGTAGTGGGTGCCGTCGGATTTCTCGCGAGAGACTGGACGGACGACCGGAAATCCTCCGGTGAACTGATCGCGATAGGCACCCCGCACGTGATCGTCGACGGGAGCGAAATCCTGGTCGTGGTGTGGGGAGGGCTCGATCCGACTGACGGGGAGATACTCGATTCGCTTTACGGGTTTCAACACTTCCATCGCTTCGACGATCCGAACGAACACGGAGCCGACGTCCCTGTCCTGATCGCCGGTGAGGACCCTCGCATCGTGGAGGATGACGCTCCCGCGGCTGTGGTGTACCCGCTCGACCCATCCCTCGTAGACGCGGTCTTCTTGCCCGTAGACTCGAGCGTACTTGCCGCGAAATCCCCAGTCGAGGGCGTTGTTAAACGGATTTGCACTGGACATTACGTTCGGTACTGGTTTTTCACTCACACGTTATTTGTCTTGTGACCGTCGACGACGGCCCGTCGTCGGCGAACCAGCCGTCTCCGACGCGAGCGGTGACGATTCGTCGTGGTGAGGCTGTCACGGTAACGTTAACGGGGCCACGGTGCAACCCTCGAGCAACGAATGTCTCTCGCCGACGAGGACGCGGACGACAACCCGTACCTCCGGGATCCGCCGACGGAGTTCGACCCGCTCGAGGAAATTTCGACGGACGAAGCCCGCGAACAGGTCGGGTTGCTCCGCGACGCCATCCGCGAACACGACCGCCGGTACTACGTCGAGAACGACCCGATCGTCGCCGACCGCACCTACGACGCGCTGTTCGCCCGCCTGCGGGAACTCGAGGGGGCGTTCGACCTCGACCACCCCGATAGCCCCACGCGGGGCGTCGGCGGCCAACCCCTCGAGGAGTTCGAGACGGTCGAACACGTCGCGCCGATGCTCTCGATCGACCAGAGCGGCGACGCCGAGGACGTCCGGGAGTTCGACGAGCGCGTGCGCAGAGCGGTCGGCGACGAGGGTGCGAGTGAACGTGCCAGCGGGAACGCAGGGGAGATCGAGTACGTCTGCGAACCCAAGTTCGACGGCGTCTCGATGGAGTTCGTCTACGAGGAGGGTCGCCTCGAGCGCGCCGTGACCCGCGGCGACGGCCACGAAGGCGACGACGTCACGCGAAACGCCCGGACGATCGGCTCCGTCCCCCAGACACTCCACGGCGACTACCCCGACTTTCTCGCCGTCCGCGGCGAGGTCTACATGCCCAAAGACGCCTTTCAGGCGCACAACCGCGAGCGGATCGAACGCGGCGAGGAGCCCTTTGCCAACCCCCGGAACGCCACCGCGGGGACCATCCGCCAGCTCGACCCCTCCGTCGTCGCCGAGCGCCCGCTCGAGGTCTTTTACTTCGACGTCCTCGACTCGAGCGACGGGGCCGACACTCACCGGGAGGAACTCGAGCGATTTCCCGAGTGGGGACTGCGGGTCAACGACCGCGTCGAGGTGGCCGACGGCGCGGACGACCGGCCCGCGGTCGAGGAGGCGATCGACTACCGCGATCGGTTGCTCGACGTTCGTGACGACCTAAACTACGAGATCGACGGCACCGTGATCAAAGTCGACGACCGCGAGGCCCGCGAGGAACTCGGACGAACCGCCCGTCACGACCGCTACGCCTTCGCCTACAAATTCCCCGCCCGCGCGGAGGTGACGCCGATCGTCGACGTCGCGATCCAGATCGGCCGCACGGGCCGGGTGACGCCCGTCGCCTTGCTCGAGCCGGTCGACGTCGGCGGCGTCACCGTCTCGCGGGCGAGCCTGCACAATCCGGAGGAAATCGCGGCAAAGAACGTCGACGTCGGCGATACGGTCCGCGTCCAGCGGGCGGGCGACGTCATCCCCTACGTCGAGGAAGTCGTCGAGAAGGGCGCCGAGAACGAACCGGGGAGCTACTACGAACTCCCCGATCACTGTCCCGTCTGCGGGAGCGCCATCGAGCGCGACGGGCCGATGGCCTACTGTACGGGCGGGTTAGCGTGTGACGCACAGCTTCGACGCTCCATCGAGTACTACGCGAGCGACGACGGCCTCGACCTCGAGGGCCTGGGCGAGAAGACCGTCCGCCAACTCGTCGAGGAGGGCCTGCTCGAATCGATCGCGGACCTCTACGAACTCGAGTCCGAATCCCTCCTCGCCCTCGAGGGCTGGGGCGAGACGAGCGCGGAGAACCTGCTGTCCGAACTCGATTCGGCTCGCGAGCCGCCGCTCCCGGACTTTCTCTCGGCACTCGGCGTCCCTCACGTCGGCCCGGCGACCGCCCGCGAACTCGCCCGCGAGTTCGGGACTTTCGAGGCGATCCGCGGGACGGCCGAATCCGAACCCGAGCGCCTCGAGGGCGTCGACGAGGTGGGCGAGACGGTCGCGGAGACGATCCACGACTTCTTCGCGAGCGAGGCCAACGCCGAGGCGGTCGACGCCATCCTCGAGCACGTTTCGCCCCAGGAAGTCGACGTCGAGGAGGGTGGCGACGAACTTGAGGGACTCACCTTCGTCTTCACCGGCTCGCTCGAGGGGATGACTCGAGGCGACGCCCAGGAACTCGTCGAGGCCCACGGTGCGAACGCGACCTCGAGCGTCTCGGGCAACACCGACTACCTCGTCGTCGGCGACAACCCCGGGCAGACCAAACGCGACGACGCCGCCGAAAACGACGTCCCGATCGTCGACGAGGAGGCGTTCCGGGAGTTGCTCGGGGAGCGCGAGGTCGGCTTCGAGTAGCGCCGACCGGTCGCCGGCGCTCGTTTCGCGTGTCACCGACAGGGAGCTGGAGTCTGCCTCGAGTCGCACCGACCGGTCGCCGGCGCTCGTCTCGAGTGCAACCGCCGACACGGCAGATTGAAAATAGTCGACAGTTACAGTACACTACTCGACGTACTGTCCGACGAACTCGTGATCGACCGCCGTCCGCTTCTAGTGTTTTTCGGTTCTCTCGTCGCGCTCTCGAGCGGTTTCGTCGCCGTCTCGAGACTCGCGGACGTGAGCATGATCCTCCTCGCCCCGGCGTACATGTTCACCCCGATGTTCGCGGGGATCGTCACCTGCGTCGTCGGCGGGTCATCGTTCGAACGCGCAGGGCTTCGGTTCCCGTGGAACCGAGTCGTCTGGCTCGGCGTCGCCGCCGCGGCTCCGATCGTCTTGATCCTGGCCGGAACCGCCGTCTCGATCCTCCTCCCGGGCGTCGAGTTCGTCCCCGACGCTGATCCGCTCACCGGCGCGGGAACCGAGTTCGCGCCGGCGGAGGAGCCGGTCGGACCGTCACTGCCGGGCTGGCCGTTCAACCTCCTGCTCGCGATCGTTCTCGCGATCGCGGTCGGCGCGACGATCAACGCGATCTTCGCGTTCGGCGAGGAGTTCGGCTGGCGCGGGGTCTTGCTCACCGAACTCGCGCCGCTTGGCTTCTGGAACGCCTCGGCGGTGATCGGGCTCGTCTGGGGGCTCTGGCACGCGCCGGTCATCCTCGCGGGCTACAACTTCCCATCCGATCCCGTCCTCGGCGTCGGCGTGATGACTCTGGCCTGTCTCTCGATGTCTCCCGTCTACACCTACCTCGCCGTCACCGCACGATCGGTGCTCGCGCCGACGATCTTCCACGGCGTCTTCAACGCCTTCGCCGCGACGATGTTCGTCTTCGCCCAGGGTGGCTCCGAACTCCTCGTTAACCCGGTCGGCGGTGTCGCCATCCTCGTCTTCGCGGTCGCGGCCGTCGCCATCGCCGTCGCTGGCACGCCCGCGCTCGATCGCGACTGGGCACTCGAGGACGACGCTCCGGACGGGCCTCGAGCGGACGTCGAATCCGCAGACGCGTAGCCCCGGGATCGACGGTCTTGGGGCTCACAGTGGTTGAAAACACAGTTATTTTATTCAGCAGAGTGGATGCAACGACTGTTCGATACAGGTGAAAGCGTGTACACTCACCGCGAGCGAACGACGTGAGCGAGCGGGCCAAGGAATCCCTCGAAGCCGCGCCGTTGGCGCGGCTGAGGGGGTGGTGCCGTGCTTTTCATCGAAGCTAAGCGGAATCGAAGATTCCGCGAGGTCCGAGAGAGCTTGCTCTCTCGAGATTTTGCCGAGGACGCGACGGAGTCGCGCCCGCAGCGCAAAATGTTCGTTGCGCACACGTAGTTATCGCACTCTATTTAATTGTAGAAATACGTGGAATGAAAATCTAAACTGCTATTGGTGAACTTCCAGCAATTCCCGGGGTATGTGCCAAAGTCCATAGGATTATGGCGATGGAGCTAATAACATAGGATAGCGGATGGCGTCCTACATCAGTATCGTAGACTGGAAGGATGTCGAAGACGGATACGTCGTTGATGTCACCATCCGACAAACGGAGGACGAGAAGTATCCGAGCGGGTGGGACTACGGTCTTCACCTTGGAGAAGTCGGCGGGGATACCATCCTTCGCTACGACAACGCCCACGAACGGACGAAGGGTCACGAGCACCACACCCATGACGGTGTCGAAATCATCGAATTCCCTGGGATGCTGACGCTCTACGACCAGTTCAAACGAGAGACTGAAGCAATATCGTCTGTTTCGTGGGACTGGCCGGAGTAGGACGCCTCTAGGAGGTACAAACCATGCCCACGCTCAAAGTCACAGTCGGCAAACGCGACCGCCTCGACCAGCACACGCGCAGCCGTATCAAGGCCGCCCAGGAGGGTGAAGAACTCGACGACGCCCAGCCGGTATTGAACTTTGGATCGTATACAGAACTCAGTCGCCTGCTCAGCCCGAAGAATCTGGAATTGTTGGAGGCAATCTCCAAACACGACCCCGAGAGTATCCGCGAAGCCGCTGCCTTGGTGGAGCGAGACTACAAGCAGGTCCATCGGAACCTTTCCGAACTCGAGGACATCGGTGTCCTCGAGTTCGAAGGCGGCGGATCGGGCCAGGCGAAGCAGCCGAAGTTGGCCTACGACGGTCTCGAAATCGACATCCCGTTTGCAAGGTCGAACGGGAGTTTCGGTGCAGCCGCACCTTGAAAGGCCCTATCGCTCTTGTACAGCACATTGTTGACTCATATCATCAGCTGAGTATTACCATCTCAAATTTGACACCGTCGCCGCCCTGAACAGTAGTTGTGAAGGGCAACATCTGTGCACGGCAAATTTTCACCTCGATATTGTAGAATTGAGCGGTCGTATAGGCGAAGTGGTTACCGGAGCAGCTATCGATTCCTATGGAATTTGTCAGATGTTGCCTGCTGACTCGGTGGAAATTCTGCTATAGCCCATGAGAGCGTGAAACAAGTATGGGACGCAAGAGACCGAGCAGTCCTTGTCGCCCGAAGAATTATCTTAGCAAACGTGGCTTGTTCAGCCAGCAGAATTTCCATAGGTGAATATAGAGCGCCTATTCAGGACTTTTCGACCAGTTCACTCGACAGAAATTATAACACCGATCCCGTACAGTAATCTCATATGAATCGACTCCCCTCATCAAATACACTGCACCGATTGTGCCACCGATATGGTCCCGGTCGGCTCCCCAAAGCCGAGAATCGCGCTATCGGGGCCGGGTACGCCGCCGCAACTGCTGCCTTCGCCGTCGCACTCCTTTACGCTGTAAGCACCACTGTTATCGAAGTCATATTTACCGGCGTGACGGACCCCAATCTTAGTGGCGCCGAGTTTGCGCTTGCAGCAATTCCGGTAGTTGTCCCGGCTGCGTTCGCAACTGGTGTCGTCGGGTGGAAACTGTATCCTCTGACGACGTTCCGACGTGCAGTAGTCGCTGGGGTAGCTGGGACACTCATGACGTACGTTACGGGGTTTCTCATCCTCAGCATCTATGCCGTCCTGGGTGCAGTACCCAATATTCCTACTACTGATCCACTCTTCGCGATTCAATTTTCGTTCGTTTTCACATTGTTCGGCTTTATTTTCACGTTTTGGCTTACCGTTCCAATTGGCTGTATTAGTGCCATAGTCTACAGCCGGAGCAGACCGAGTGCCTCGGGGCTTGACCCCGAGGCGGTTCACTGTTCTGAATAGCCGTTTCCTGTATACGGGCTGTCCGGATCGTCGATGCGATTTCTGTATTTTTCTAGAGACTTGTCCAGAGCTTCTGCGGCGTCTATGTCGAACGACTCGGCGACGACGAGCAACGAGAAGAATGCGTCGCCGAGTTCATCACATGCGACGTCGATCTCGTCAGGTTCAGCCCCCCAGTCGGTTGACTTTGTCGCATCGGAAGCTAGTTCCCCGACTTCAGAAACCAGATCGAGCAATTGATACTCGGGTGCATTTTCGAAGTTAAACTCCTCCATGAATTCCGCGACTTTCTGTTGCTCGTCCATGTTCCACTGCTATACGAGGTCGCTTGATAATCCTTGGTACGTTACTTCCTCTGACTCAGCACATTCATGTGCTGAATAGGGATCGAAATATCCGATCACTGCGCACACGTCGTTACCGACTCACCCAATCCAGTTTCAACCGTATTCTGCATAAAGAAATCGCGCTACCAACTACTGGGAATCCACCGACACAAGTCAGCATCCTAACGTTCTTTACGTTGGTTGAACAACGAATAGACGCGCACTGAAAGTGCGCAGAGCCGGAGTGTGTGCTTCCAGGCTGCACTCCGGCTCGTACACCACTCCCGCGTAGCGGGAGCAACTCACGATTGACGTCGGTGAAATAAAGACCTGCCGACGTGTCGCCGAACCAATCCCACGCGTCCCACTGGAGCGACCTCACGTATTCCGGCCTCACGTGTTCGTTTCACCGGACCGATCTCACGCGTTTCTGGTTCCCTGTCTGGGTTGTGCTCCGCTACGTCGGGTCTCGAGAACTGAGCTACGCATGCCAACGAAACTCACCATCCACTGTGACTGTGGTACCGACGTACGGACGGAGCCGACCGGCGGCGCGATCGCCGCCGAGAGCGCGATCGTCTGCCCCGACTGCGAATCGGTGTTCGCCGCGAGGATCATCGAACTCGAGGCCGATCAGGATGCACCCAGCACTCGCCACGGTACTCGCTCGTGTCGCGGCCCGTGAGGGCTGTCGCGGGACGGCGCTCCCGCCGCTGTACGAGAGCGTGGACACCGACGCGCTGGTATCGCTACTCGAGTCGGAGGCCGACGTGACGGTTCGCTTCGAGTACGAGGGGTATCGGATCGTGATCGGACCGAGGCCGCTCGAGGTGGGTGTGATCGACGGGGGTGGGTGACGGACCGTCGGTCGCCATCACACCCTCTCGCGTTGGTGCTGTTCAGATCACGCGGGAACGAGTGTCAGAGTGCTCTTCCGACAGTGTTAATGACACTGGCTCCTCCGGTGAATATCCGACAAGTAGGTATAGTTGTTGACCAGCGAGCGTTTTCTCAGGGTAGAGTGAAGTTCGTATCGCCGTGTGAATACAGCGCACGAACGTGGCACGAACTGAAAGTCTGTTACCAATCATCGATATTTTCTTCCGTATAGTTTCCATAGAATACATGTCTGTTGTTTATAACATGCAAGCCCTGAGTATCTGGTGAAATGGTTGAGATACCTACCACTACGTTCAAAGGCACTGCCTTTTCCCGAATTGACGTACTCCGAGCGATGGCTGCATCGAACCCAAACGAGACCAAAGGTTCTCGAAGTTGGTTTGTTGAGTTTGAGGGGCGGGAATATCCGCTTAAGCATATCGTTCGACAATCTACGCAGTTTGCAACAGGGGATAAGGTAGAATCCTTCTACCCGGATGACGCAGCGGAGCCTGTTGAGGAACTTGGGTTCGACACAATTCACAAAGGGTGAACCATCGACGATAGACTGCTAAATCTGCCACGGTATCGTAGACGGGGAATCCGACAGCAACCGTCAGAGGTGGCTTTTGACTTCTCCTGAAACGTCTCCGTGAGATTCATTCGACGGCATTCGAAGCGGATGATGGCTATCTGATGGACCACTTGATGATCAATAAGCAGGTGTATCGACCGGTTCGCTCACCGGAGTTTACGTGGCGAAGAACCGTTCTGCTATCGTGGCAACGGTGAGTAGCCACGTCCTCCCCAGCCGATTCGCTCGCGATTAGCGATCGCTCGCTCATCCATAGGAAGACGTTTCACGCCTTCCACGCCTTCGCTCGCTACGCTCACGAAGACCTCGCGCAGTTTTCTCGAGCGGTCTCGTCATCACTCGACCGCTCGACAGCGCGCGCCACCGCAAGTCGGTAACTGCCCAGATACCCTGACATCGTCCGAACACTGCGCTCGCATTCCAGCCGACAGTTTATATCTGAAGCCGAGGCACGACTCCGTCAACGCTATGACCGACCGACGATGAGTACGGGGAGAGTCATGGACTGGCGTCCGATCTTCGGCCACGACGAGCCCTACGACGCGCAAGTCGACGGCATCGAGACGGCCGTCGAGACCGCTCGAGAGCGTGGCTTTTCGGTCGTCGAGGGTGCCTGTGGCACCGGAAAAACGATGATCGCGCTCACCGCGGGAATCTCGCTCGTCCGCGACCCCGATGCCGACTACGAGCGCGTGTTCGTCCTCACGAGCGTCAAACAGCAACTACGCCAGTTCGAAACCGACCTCGAGACGATCAACGAGAACCTCCCCGACGACGCCGAACCCGTCTCGGGGCTTACGCTCGTTGGAAAGGCCGACGTCTGTCCGTACAACCGCGAGCGCGCGGCCGGCATCGACGATGGGAACGTCTACGACCGATGTGAAACCCTTCGCGATCGAACCCGCGATCTGACCGGCGAAGGCGGCGAGACGACCGCGGGCGCCCTCGCCGCCGAGGCCCGAAGTCAACAGATCGGCCTCGCCGACAGCGGGAGCCGCGGGGGTGGCGCGACCTTCCTCGAGACCGCCGGAGAGGCGACGCCGTACCCGCCCGACCTCCCCACCTACGGCGAGGGCGGCCCCGTCGGCGCCGAAACCGAGTACTGTCCGTTCTACGCGCGCTACCTCGAGGACCTCCCCGACGAGGGAAGCGATGGCGACGCCGCCGAGGCCGTCCCCTACGATTTCACCGGGGCGGGGATGGTCACGCCAGAGGACCTCGTCGCCCGGTCGGCCCGCCACGGCACCTGTCCCCACTCGGTGATGGGGGCGGCCCTCGGCCACGTCGAGGTCGTCGTCGGCAACTACTACCACGCGTTCGATCCCCGAACCGTCGGCTCGTTCACCGGCGCGTTAGTCGACGACTCGACGTTCGTCGTCTGCGACGAGGCACACATGTTAGAGCCCCGCGTGCGCGATCTGGTTAGCGACGGCGTCGCCGACGCCACCCTCCGGGACGCCGAGACCGAACTCTCGCGGGTCATCCAACCCGTGAAGTTCGAACGCGAGGGCCGCCAGGCGGAAGGCGGCTCGAAGACCGCCGACGCCGACCTCGTCCGCGCGGAACTGAACGACAGCGACGTCTCCTACGAGGAACTCAACCGCACCCTCGAGTTCCTCCGGGACCTGCGGGGCGAACTCGACCGGCGCGTGACCGCCTATCTCGATCGCAATCACCGCGGGTGGCAATCGAACCTCACGGACCTCGAGGACGCCGAAATCCCGCTTCGCGATCCGGCCGAACCCGCCGAGGACGAACTCACCGAGTGGGCGCACAAAGCGGGCTACGGCGACGCCGACTGGGTCCGCGCGGAGGCCGTCGGCGCCGTCGTCGCCCGAATCCTGAACGAAGCCGAAGACGAAGAGCGAACCCGTGCCGCGCCGGCGGTCGGCCGCGTCCTCGGCGAGTGGTACCGCCGCGGGCACACCGACTACTTCCGCGAGATCGAACTCGAGCGAACCTGGAACGAGGTCGAATCCGCAGACTCCTGGCGTCGGGCCTACACCGCCCGCCTCGCGTTGCACAACTGCGTGCCCAGCGACGCCATCGGCTCGCGACTCGCGGCCTTCGGCGGTGGCATCTTGATGAGCGCGACACTCGAGCCGATCGAGGCGTTCACCGAGGTGACGGGTCTCGAGTATCTCGAGCGCGAGGAGGAGCGACCGGTCGTCGAACGCCGGTACGGACTGCACTTCCCCGAGGAGAACCGCGAGAGCTTCGCGGTCGCCGCGCCGAAGTTTACCTACGACAACCGCGGCCGACCGGGCGAGGAGAATCCGACGCGAGACCACTACGCCGACGCGATCGAACGGATCGGCCGCCTCCCCGGAAACGTTCTCGTGGGAATGCCGAGTTACGCCGAGGCCGACTGGATCGCGGGCGCCCTCGAGGACCGACTCTCGAAACCCGTCTTGCTCGACGCCGCGAGCGACGACGAGACGACCGAGTCGCTCAAAAGCGAGTTCTTCGACGGCGAGGGAAAGGTGCTCGTGACGAGCCTGCGGGGGACGCTCACCGAGGGCGTCGATTACAGTGGCGACCGACTCTCGGCGGCGGTGATCTGTGGCGTCCCGATCGTGAACACCTCGAGCCCGCGTACGAAGGCGGTTCGGCGGGCCTACGACGACGAGTTCGAGGACGGCTTCACGTACGCGCTGACGATCCCCGCCGTCCGCAAGGCCCGCCAGGCGATCGGCCGGGTGATCCGCTCGCCCGAGGACGTCGGCGTCCGCGTCCTGCTCGACGAACGCTACGCCCGCGAGAGCTGGGATTCCGTCAGGCCGTACCTACCCGACGACGGCGAGTTCCAGCCCGTCAGCCCCGACATGCTCGAGCTCGGTCTCGAACGGTTTCGATCGAAACTCGAGTCGGGTTCCCCCGAGTAGCCGTCGGATCGGGTCCGCTCTCGTTTCCGTCGGCCGACCGGATCATCTCAGGTACCGCGCGGTGATCAGTTCCGTCGTCGACGTCTCGACGTACAGCGAGTACAACAGGATGGCGAACCCGCCGGCGACGAACGAACTCTGGATCGCGACGCCGAGTGCGACGCTGTCGCCGAGAAGGTGGGCGACGCCGCCGAAGACGGAGCCGACGACGATGAAGGTAAATCCCGTGGCGACTGCACGGAGTGCCCTGGACCCGGTTCGTCTAAATGCTCTGTACGAAAACGTCGCGACGGCGCCGCCGGTCAACAGCGTCGCCGCGTTCGCGACCGCGATGATGAGTGTATACTCGTTCATTGGGTTCCCCGAGCCGGGTGACTCGACGTTCGAGGATTCACCGCCGCGACTCTTGAGTGAGATCGGCCCTTCTCAGTCGGGAAGAACCGTGACGAATACGTTCGGCGAACGCCGTCCCTGGTGAGTCTCCGTCACCGCTCCCACACGGACGACTAACGCTGATCGTGTGGCCGCTGATTCACGAGAGAGCGCAACGACGTTCACCGACTCCGGTGGTCGGCGGACGTCGCAGGCCCCGTCGCCACCTCGCCGTCGTTCGCCAGCCACTCCGTGAGGCTTCCCTCGTAAAACGCGACGTCTTCGTAGCCGAGTCCGCACAGAACGACGTAGGTGTGACTGATCCGTCTCGCGGTGTTACAGTAGAGGACGATCTCGCGCTCGCGCGTGATGCCGTAGTCGGCGAGCAGGGCCTCGAGTTCACCTTCGGGCTTCAACCGACGCGTCTCGTCGTCGACGACCTCGCGCCAGTCGAAGCGGACGGCACCGGGAAGGCGGGCCTCCTCGAACTCGGATTGCTCGCGCGTGTCGAGGAACAGGGCGCCGCGCTCGAGGGCCGCTTCGACGGCCTCGAGGTCGACGAGCGGGCTCTTCTCGCGGGTGAGTGGATCGGTTTCGTAGCTCGTCGGCTCGATCTCCGGTTCGTCGGTCGTGGTCTCGTGTTCGCGGTTCCAGGCGCTGTAGTCGCCGTCGAGCAGGCGCACGTCGTCGTGGCCGTACTCGAGGGCGGTAAGCACGAAGCGGGCGGCGAAGACGCCGTGGGTGTCGTCGTAGGCGACGATCGTGTCCGTCGGTTCGATCCCCGCTTCGGAGAGGAGATCCGCGAACGCCTCCGCGCCGGGGAGCGTCCCGCGGTCGACGTTGCTCTCGTCTCGGTAGCTGTCGAAGGGGACGTTGACCGCCCCGGGGACGTGACCGATCCCGTCGTACTCCCAGGGGTCGCGAACGTCGATCGGACGGACGGTCGATTCCTCGAGTCGCGATGCCAGCCAGTTGGGCGAGACGACGACGGATTCGTCCATCGTTCGTGACCTCGCCCCGGAACGCCGATAACGCACCGTTCCCGGCACGTCTCCCCTGGGTACCGAGGTCGTGGCAATTATTTCCGCATTCGGTCGATGATCCGTGTTCGTTCCACGGGTCATACGGCGGGCATACTCGCGGACGGGGGCTGGCGGCTCCCTTCGGGACGCCCGCGCTCGGGGGTCGTCCGAGGTAGCGGCAACCATCACCGAGACGGTCGACCTGTGACTGAATTGTCCGGTTCGAGTGCCACTATGACCCTGGCGGTCGTGGACTCGAGTATGGCAACAGATTACGCCAACGACGTACTCGTCACCGCCGACTGGGTCGAAGACCGACTCGAGGAGTTCCAGGACGCCGACGCCGACCTCCGGCTGGTTGAAGTCGACGTCGACACGGAAGCCTACGAGGAAGCACACGCCCCCGGCGCGATCGGGTTCAACTGGGAGACCCAACTGCAGGATCAGACCACCCGCGACGTCCTCTCGAAAGCGGACTTCGAGGACTTACTCGGCAGTCACGGCATCAGCGAGGACGACACCGTCGTCCTCTATGGCGACAACTCCAACTGGTTCGCCGCCTACACCTACTGGCAGCTGAAGTACTACGGACACGAGGACGCCTACCTCTTAGACGGCGGCCGCGAGTACTGGCTCGAGAACGAGTATCCGACGACTGACGAGGAACCCGAGTTCCCGTCCGTCGAGTACGACGCCGCGGGTCCGCGCGAGAGCATCCGCGCCTACCGCGAGGACGTCGAAAACGCCATCGAACGCGGGGTTCCGCTCGTCGACGTTCGCTCGCCCGAGGAGTTCAGCGGCGAGATCCTCGCGCCACCGGGACTGCAGGAGACCGCCCAGCGCGGCGGCCACATCCCGGGCGCGAAGAACATCTCGTGGGCCGCGGTCACGAACGACGACGGCACCTTCAAAACGCGCGAGGAACTCGAGGAGTTGTACGGCGAGGAGGAGATCGACGGCGACGAGACGACCGTCGCCTACTGCCGCATCGGCGAACGTTCGTCGGTCGCGTGGTTTGCGCTTCACGAACTGCTCGGCTACGAGGACACCGTCAACTACGACGGTTCCTGGACCGAGTGGGGCAACCTCGTCAACGCGCCGATCGAGAAGGGCGAGGGCGACTGAGCAGGGTGCGGTTCGGAACGACCGTAGGGAGTGAGAACCGCAGAAGCGCGAGCGGTGTAGCCGCGAGCGAAGCGAAGGAGACCTCGGAAAAGCGAGCGGGCTCTGGCCCGCGAGCAGGGCGAGGCCGACGACTGAATGAAGGAGGTGGCCTCGAGGCGGAACGGCGAACGAAGTGAGCCGTGGAGCAGGGCGACGCCGAGTGAAACGAGGCCTCGAGTTGGGACGCGGTAGCGTGATGACGTCGAGCTGTGGGTGAGCCACGAACCCCGTCTGTCAGTTCCGGAGCGGCGTGGGACGGCACCTGATCGCACGACGGCAGCGCGGTTCGGAGTGTGCGCGGTTCGGAGCGTGCGCGGTTCGGAGCGTGTGCGGTTCGGAGCGAACGAAGTCGTTCGAACGACCAGCGGTCGTTCGTGATGACGAAAATCTTCGATTTTCGAACCATGAGCGAGAACCGCGGACAGTGCGATCAGTGTGTGAATCGTTGCAGTTGTTACTATCGGTACAGCAGTCGGTATCAGTCCTCGTCACCGAGTTCCCGAAGCTTCTTTTGGACCTTCGTGTACACCTTCGGATGGAGATTCATCCCCTCGTCGACGAGATCGTACAGGACAGCAGTTGCGTCGGTTGACGACAGTGTACCGTCTTTCGCGCATTTGAGTACCAACGTCGTCACCCACCAGCACTCGACGTCGCGAGTGCGAGCGACATCGATGAGACCCTTGTCGTTCGCGAGGAGGATTTCGTCTCTGTCTTCGGATAGTAGAATCACTGACGCATCGGCGACGGCAATGCCCTCGAGCGATGCGACGTCTGCCGCTCTGGGTGGGGTCTCACAGACGGTGACCCCGTGGAGAAATTCTTCGAGGATGGCGGTCCCTGGTTTCCCGTCCGTGAGAACTTCCGCTTCTACCTCCTCCGTCGTTTGGATCTCGTCGAACGTCGACGAAATGAGATCCAGTCGGCCGACCCACGCGAGCGGAATCAGGGCGGATGAATCGACGACGACCATTAGATTCGATCGAGATCGCGTTCGAGATCGTCGGTCGTGTACCCGACGTCAATTCCCTCTTCGGCGGCGAGTGATACCATTTCGACGTACGTCACATCGGCGATTTCGGCTGCCCGGCGAAGCGTTACCTCGTCGTCTCGGAGTTGCTCGAGTGCCTTTTCGCGTCGCCAGTCTGCGAGTCCCTGTCGAATGAGGCGACGAAGGACCTCGGATCGGTCTGCGGTTAGTTCTGCCTCGAGTTGGGCCAGTACTTCTTCGTCGTCTTCGGGGATCCGCGTGGTGACCGTTTTCATCGTTACAATTCGCTACGTTACGATACACCATAGATGTAACGCCAGTCCGGACCCCGACAGATTCAAATCTCGACGCCTGCGAGAACGACTCCGATCCGTGGCAGTTCGCTGGAATCGGCATCCGAAACCGGACGGACCGCGAAACTACTTCCACCCGCTACCGGATGCCGGCTCACCTGTCACCGACGACGATAGGCCTAACTCCCGCCCGGCCGAACCACCGCCTATGACCGACGCCGACGCGTTCCTCGAGACCGTCCAGGAGGAAAACCAGACAGCCCTCTCTCGACTCGGCTCCTCGAAATCGCTGTACGCCGACACCGGCGGAGACATCGACACCGAACCCGTCCTCGAGGCGACCGCGGATGCCGAACACGCCGCCTGGGAGACGTTCGAGGGCTGGGCCGACGACGAGGACGACGAGGCCGCCCGCGAGGCGTTCGCGACTACCGCCGAAGAGGAACGTGGCCACTTCGAAACGGTCGTCGACCACCTCGAGAACGAGGAATACGACCCCCAGGAGGTGCCCACACTCCACGAGTACCTCCGGGGGCTCGAGTCTACGACCGAGCGCGTCGGCGCCTTTATCGGCCGCATCCTCGCGAGCAAGCGCTCGAAAGACCAGGTCGTCGGCTACTTCGTCGGCGACGCCGACCCACAGACCGCCGGCGTCTTCCGCGAGTTCGGCGACGACTTAGACGAGCAACTCGAGCGCGCCGAGACCGTGCTCGAGGCGGTCTGCGAGGACGACGAGGACTGGAGTCACGCCGAGGAGGCCGCCTCGGGCGCGATCGAGGCGGCCTACGGAGAGTACGTCGAGAACCTCGAGTCGATGGGCGCAAACCCGAAGCCGGTCTGTTGATCGGGAATCGGCGCTGTTTCGATCGGGTCTGTTGATCGGGAATCTCCGTCTTTCGTTCGGCCGGGTTGTTGTGAACCAGTGCCGGCACAACCGCGACCGGTTGCGATTACACCGGCGATCGTTACGACGGTTCCTCAGACGCCCTCGAGCGTCTCCCGGAACGCGCGGATCGATTCGAGGGCGTCGTCGACGTGGTCCGAGACCTCGCCGCCTGCGTCCTCGGCGATCTCTCTGAGCACGTGTTCGTGACGGGCGAGTTTTCCGTGGTCGGGGTCGCGGTCGGCTTCGGCCATGCGCTCGAACTGCGAGGCCTGGCTCTCGAGGCGTTCGGCGACGTCGCCGCTGGCCGCTCCGGCCGCGTTTCGGACGGACTCCGCTGCGGTCTCGAGTGAGTCGCTGGGCATCGTTCGGTCCTTCGCCGAAGACACGGAAAATCGTTGCGTCCGATCTTCCGACGAAGAGCACTCGAGGCGAATCTCGACGGGGAGGCGGTCCAGAACGTACCCGGTCCGGCCCACCCTCTGTGTCAACATTGAGGGATATAATTTAGTGAATGCACGGAATGAAAAGAGGTATGAAGATCAGACGGAGCCCAGGTGGACGGCGCGAGCGTCGGATACGCAAGGCCGGTCAGCTGTTGCTGTTCGTCCTCGCGATCGGGTTGATCGTGCTGAGTGCGACAGAACGGGTCGATCTCACCTGGCCGGCGATCGCGCTGTTCGCGATCGTCCTCGTCGTCGTAATCTTGAACGACCTCGAGCAACTCGAGGTCGGCGAGTTCGGCTCGATCCACCTACGGGAGGATATCGACCGAGCAAAGCGGCGGGTCGACGCGCTCGAGGATCGTCCCGCTACGGGCGGGTCGACCGATGGCGCTGACGATCGATCGCCCGTCGAGGCCCTCGAGGTCGAAACGCGGAACGCTCGCGATGAGACGCGTCGCGATGAGACGCGTGGAACCGATAGCGAACGCGCGAAGGGAACGACTCTGTCGGGATCACAGGGCGAAGGCGACGAAGCCTCTTCTGCGAGCGAAGATCCATCGGAGATTGCGACGCGACTGTACGAACTGCTCGCGGCGGACCCGCAGTACGCCCTCGTCGAGCTACGCGTCGAACTCGAGCGGGCGCTCGAGCAGGTAGACGAGGCTGTCGACGCCCCTGGTGACGTACAGCCGACGGCGGGACGGACGGCGGACCTCGCCGAGCTGGTGGCCGCACACGAAGAAGTCGTCGGCGTCTGTGACAGGGCTATCCGGGGTGAAGATCGCCTCGAGCGGGACGAAGCGGCCCGGGTGATCGAACTCGGTTTGCGGGTCCTCGAATACGTTCGGTGTCGGACTCGAGCCAGTGTCGAGGCGCGTCCCCGAGGAGAAAGCCGCTGAGATCGGTCCGTCGTCACTCGATTCGATCGGTCGTGACGTCCTCACACGGCCCGGTCGATCCGTCTTCAGACGATCCGGTCGATCCGATCGCCGAGTTCGAGGTCGTCGACGGACTCGGGACCGAAGCCGGCGACGGTGTCGTGGAAGTTCGTCCGGTAGCTCGCCGGGCCGTCGTGTGCCATCTCGGCGGCCTGCTCGCCGGCGACGCCGAATGCGAGCGTTCCGTGGACGGCGGCCGCGTGGCCGTCCTCGAGGGTGCCCGCGAAGACTGCGAGGGTGGCACCGAGCATACAGCCGGTGCCGACGACGTCGCCGAGTCGGTCGTGGCCCACCGAGAGCCGAGCGGCGCTGTCGGAATCGGCGACGACGTCCTCGACGCCGGAGGCGACGACGATCGCCCCGGTCGAATCGGCCACCGACCGGGCCGTCCGTTCGATCTCGTCGTAGTCGCCGACGGACTCGACGCCTTTCACCTCGGCTTCGACGCCGGCGAGGGCGCTGATCTCGCCGTAGTTGCCCTTGATGATCGAGAACTCGAGTTCCGAGAGGAGCCGTTCGGCGACTGCTTCGCGGGAGGGCGTCGATCCGACGCCGACCGGGTCGAGGACGACCGGGATCCCCCGTTCGTTGGCGCGGCGTCCTGCCTCGCGGGCGGCCTCGACTTTCGACTCCGGAATCTGACCGGTGTTGATCAGGACCGCACTCGCGAGGTCGGCCATCTCGCCGGCGTCGCCGGGCGAGTCGGCCATCACCGGCAGGGCACCCCAGTGGAGAACCAGATTGGCGACGTCGTTCATCGTCACCTCGTTGGTCAGCGACTGAACCAGCGGTTCGGTCTCGCGGATCGTCCGAAGCGACGATGCGAGGTCGTCCGTCGTAACGTCGATCGAGTCACTCATTCGTCGGTCCTCCGCTCTCGAGGGCCTTGCCGGTTTCGACGGCGTCCGCGAGCCGGCGCGTCGCGGCCGCGGGATCCTCGGCGGCCGTGATCTCCGAGATGACGGCGACGCCGGTGGCCCCCGCTTCGGCGACCGGCGTGGCGTTGTCTGCCGTCACGCCGCCGATTCCGACGATCGGGATCGAGACGGCGTCGGCGATTGCGGCGACGCGTTCGGGGCCGAGGCGATCGTTCTCCGCTACGACGTCTTTCGAAGAGGTACCGTAGATCGATCCGACCCCGAGGTAGTCCGCACCGTCGGCCTCGGCGCGCTCGGCTTCCGTGACCGTCGACGCCGAACAGCCGACGATCGCGTCGGATCCGAGTAAATCGCGGGCAACCGCGACCGGGAGGTCTGACTGGCCGACGTGGACGCCGTCGGCGTCGATCGCTTCCGCGACGTCGACCCGGTCGTTGACGATCAGGGCAACGCCCGCCGCCGCGGTGAGTTCGCGCAACTCGAGGCCGAGTTCGTACCGCCAGCGTGCGTCGGCGTCCTTCTCGCGGAGCTGGACGGCGTCGACGCCGCCGTCGATCGCCGCCTCGACGATCTCGACGGTCGACCGGCCGCTCGAGAGCGACTCCTGAGTGACGAGGTAGGTTCGCCAGTTCGGGGGGTTCATGGACGATACCGCGACGGTGAGCCACTAAGCGCCTTCGATCGACGGGACGGTTCGACCGAACGCAAGTCGGCGATCTCCCCGGCGTCCCGTTCGAGTGGTAACTGTCGAATCGGTTTTTCATTCGGGATCGAACATCCTTGTCTAGATGGTGAACCGGACTGTACCTTTATTTGGATGGAGAATCACTCCGGTACAGAGACGATCACCTCGGAATGACTTCCTCGTCGCGATCACGGCCACGTGCGGTGCTCTATCTCGCCAAAACCGCTGATTCGGCCCGCGAAGGTGCGGCCACACTGGAGGCGGTTCGATCGGGACCGGATAGATACGTCCACCCGATGCCGATCGAGGACGTCGGACAGCTACAGGCGTGGGAGTCGGACGTCGACTGCATCGTCTTCGCCGAAACGCCGACGACCGCCGCGGGGGGACCCCTTCTCGAGGCGATCGAAGTCTGTGAGTCGACGCCGATCGTCCTCTTTTCGGATGCGTCGTACGCCTCGTCGACCGCGCGGGCGACCGACGGAATCGAGGGCTACGTCCGGCGAGACGCCGACGACGCGATCGTTCACCTCGCCGACGAGATCGAGTGGGTGTGTGCCGGAGGCGAAACCGAATCGGACGCCGAGTCCGAGACGATCGCGATGCCCGGTACGGGGGCGGTGACCGACGCCCTCGCCGACCGACTCCTCGAGTCGCTCGTCGACGTAACCAACCGACGGGATCGGGATCGGCTGTTCGAACTGCTGGTCGTTCACGCGGCGACCGCACTCGAGGTCGACCACTGCTGGCTCTCGACGGTCCAGTTCGGCGAGTTTTCGTTGCGGGCCGCGACGGCGGCCGTTCCCGACGAGGACCTCGACGGAGTGGCCCGCGACGGGAGCCTCGAGGAAATCCTCCGGAGTGGCGATCCCGCGATTCTCGACGACGCCGACGGCGAACGACACGCCGCCTTCGTTGCCATCGAGGAACTGCGATCGATCTGTTGTGTCCCCATCGGCGACGTCGGCGTCTTACACGCCGCAACGACGGAGCGAACGGCGTTCGACGAGCGTGACTGCGAGACGCTCGCGGCGTACTGCCGGGTCGCCCGCGCGGTGCTCGAGCGACTCGAGACCGAGTCGAGGCTCGCCGACGAGACCGACCGCATCCGGGAGGAACGGGATCGGGTCCGGAAGCGACTTCTCACCGAACGGGATCGGTTCGCCGACGAACGCGACGAACTCCTCGCCGACCGAGATCGGGTCGGCGCGGAACGCGATCGTCTCCGATCGCTGTTCGAACGGTTTCCGGAGCCGGCGGTCCACTACGAGATCGACGGCGAGCAGGTAATCCGCAGGGACGTCACCGAAACCTACGCGGACGTCTTCGACGTCGATCGCGAACCGGTCGTCGACGTCCACACCGAGGTGGGAGTCCTCCTGCCGGGTGTCAAACGGCGACGAGCGGCGCTTCGCGAGGCGGCCAAGACGGGTGAGCGACGCCAGTTCGTCAGCCGGATCGAAGTCGGCGACGAGGTCCGCGAATACCGGATCACGGTGGTTCCACTCGAGGCAGGTGACGGTAGCGACGCGCGGGAAGCCGACCGAAACCCCCACGGAGTGGTCGTCTACGACGACCTCACGGAGGCGAACCGGCGAGAACGGAACCTGGCCACGGCCGAACGCCGGCTCGCGACCGTCGCCGAACTGGTCGACGACGACGTGCGGACGCTACTGAACGTCACCCGTGGATTCCTCGACATCGCCGAAGAAACCGGAGACAGAGAACACTTCGTCGAAATCGCTGACGCCCAGCATCAGCAACGAGAACTGCTCGATCGGCTGGTCGGGATCGCTCGAGGGAACGGCCCATCCGCCGAGGCGGAACCCGTTGCTCTCGGAGACGTCGTCCAGCGTGCGTGGGAGGCTGTCGAGACCGACGACGCAAAACTCGTTATTCAGGCCGTCGACGATCACGCTCTCGAGGCCGACGATGAGCAACTTCAGGAGCTGTTCGAACGGCTGTTGCCGGTGACGATCGAACGGGCGGACGGAAACGAGCGCGCGGAGTCCGGAGAACCGGCCGAATCGGACGAATCGGTCGTCGTAACCGTCGATACGACTCCCGACGGCTTCCGCGTGGGCGGTCGTCGGTCGGGAGTCGAGGAAACGGCGGCCGATCGCGACTCCTCGCCCGTTTCCGACCGGACGGTCGAAGGCGACGTCGCCGCGTTCGACCTCGAGACCGTCGAACGGATCGCCGCCGCGCACGGCTGGAACGTCGACGTTGCCGGCGGCGTTGATGGGCCGGTCTTCTTCGTTCGCGGCGCGGACGTGATCGGCGTCAATCGAAACCCGGCGTGACCGATCGAGTCCATTAGCGCTCGAGGAACGCTTCTCCGGCGGCGATCAGCGATCGCACGTCCGGGTCCTCGCGGAGGTCGGAAAACGAGGTGATCGGCTCGGGGTCCGCCGTCTTCTCCCCGAGCGGGCGGCGCCACCAGGCGACGTCCTGCCAGTCTCCGTGGGTGTGGCCGATCGCGGGAAAGTCGGCCAGCCGTTCGAACCCCAGCCGTTCGTGAAACCGGACCGTCTCGGGGTTGGGAACGGTCGTCACCGCGTAGGCGTCTCGGACGCCCTGGCGCTCGAGGATCGCGAACAGCGACTCGTAGAGCCCGCGTCCGATCCCCGACCGGCGGACGGCCGCGGCGACGTAGACGGAGAGTTCGACGACCCACTGGTAGGCGTGGCGTTTGCGCAACTGACTCGCGTAGGCGTAGCCGACTACTTCGCCGTCGCGTTCACAGACCAGCCACGGATACCGCTCGAGCGTCGATCTGATTCGCTCGGACAGAGCGGCCACGCTCGGCGCTCGCTCCTCGAACGTGACCGGCGTCGACTCACAGAAGTGGGCGTAGATCTCCCGGATGGCCGGGGTATCTCCACCGGTTACGGTCCCGCCCTCGACGGTCCCGGGCTCCGCGACTCGAATGTGACGATCGCTGGCCATCGCCTCTGTGCTACTCGTCTTCGAGCGCGAGCGATGCGAGCATCGCCTCGAGCTGGAGTCGTTCGCTGGCGCCCTCCGTGATACGGTAGTCGACCTCGCCGAGGCGCTCGAGCAACTGGACGGTCGCTCCCTCCGGAAGGTCGAACTCCCACGCGGAACGGTGAAGCTGGTCGATGACGTCGCCGCCGGCCAGACCACGGTCGGTCAGCAGCCCCTCTAAGGCGGCGCGGGCGGCGGTGAAGTCGCCCTCGATGGCGTGATCGACCATCGCCTCGACTTCTTCGGGGCGAGCGGTGGCGGTGATCGCGAAAACCGTCTCCTCGTCGACGACCTCGCCCATAACCGCCGCGGCCTGCAGACCGTTGATCGCCTTGCGCATGTCGCCGTCGGCGGCGTAGACGAGCGCGTCGACGCCGTCGTCGGTCACCTCGATCCCCTCCGTCTCGGCGATCTCGCGAATCTGGGCCTCGATCGCCTCCTCGCCGAGTTCGGTAAAGCGGAAGACGGCACACCGCGACTGGATGGGGTCGATGATCTGACTCGAGTAGTTACACGAGAGGATGAATCGCGTGTTGTTCGAAAACTGCTCCATCGTCCGGCGCAGCGCGGATTGGGCGTCCGAAGTGAGCGCGTCCGCCTCGTCTAAGAAGATGATACGGTGATCGTAGCCGCCGAACGACGAGCGTGCGAAGTCCTTGATTCGGTCCCGGACGACGTCGATCCCGCGCTGGTCGGAGGCGTTCAACTCGAGGAAGTTCTCGCGCCAGTCGTCGTCGTAGACTTCGCGGGCGATGGCCTGTGCAGCCGTTGTGTTGTGCATAACGGTTGGCACGTCACCTGCGACGTAGTTTCGCGTTCCGGGAACCGTGAGATCGTAGACACGACGCTCGTCTTCGACGTGTTCGATGTCCATTATGTGGTCGAAATAGAGTGTTCCGCGGGAGAGACGATCGAGCGCGACTAGTCGTTCGACGACTTCCATTGAACACATCTCATTGGCAACGCCGAGAATTCGTTCGGCGACAGTTTCGAACCGCGGTAGTGACCCAATATCGTGATCATCGTTCTCGATAAGTTGACGGACATCACTGCCAAGCAACGTTGTTCCCTCCGCGATTCGATTGTCCGAGACACCAAGGGCATCGATCGCGTTTCCGAGCGATTGCTGTATCGATGCAGTGTCTGGCACGTCAGTACGCGACCCGAGCGTAACGAGGAGTTCGCTCGTACGGCTTGCGACCGGCGAGCGCCGTCCATCGGAGTACTCGAGCAGTCGATCGGATCGAACCCCAGTCGTTGCTTCGATTTCCTTTCTGATCGAGAGTGGTTCCAACGTGGATCGCTCTCCGGCCCACACCGAGGGGATCGCGCTTATCGATCGAATGTCCGACCGGACTCGATCGATATCGTGCTTAACCTGTTGTGCCGCCTCAAGGCGATCGGATGCTGCTTGAATGAGACGGTCGATGTCCTCGAGATAGGACTCACGGCCGGGGTTTTCCGGGTTCAGCGTCTCGGTGATCAGTGGCTCTTTTTTCAACGAGAGCGTGTGACACAGGTGGTCGAGGGCCGCTTGCGCAGGAATCGTATCGTGGTTCGGATTTCCAGAGCCGGCCGTCGCATCAGCGAGTCGATCAGACTTGTGATCGATGGTGAATCCGACGGCATCCTCGAAGCGCGAAAGAGCAGGGATTCCAGAGATATACAGCGAATGATACTCCTGAGGTGATCCTGATCCATTCGTTGCCGTCTTTTCGACCCGCTTGCGCCGGGTTGGAATCCCGAACGACGCGAGCAGATAGGAACAGAGCGTGATCAGCGATTCGTCCTTTTGAGTCAGCTCGATCGTCCCCTGGGTGGCGACGTACGCCTCTGAATCGAAAACGGCCTGAATGAACGCTGCTCGAGCGTCTTCTGACGCGTGGACCAGCGTCGAACCGATAGCGGCCGTGTGCGAATCACCGAAGACGTCAAAACAGGATTCGAGGAAGTGATGGAGGGACTTGGTTCGGAGGTCGACGTACGGAACGCCCTTCTGAACACCCCGAGTCGTTTCGGCATCGAACAGTTGCTGTGCAATCCGTTCGAACGTCTCACAGAGCGTCCTATCGGTATTGTAGAATTTGATCCGCCCATTCTCGATCCGTGCTTCGCTCACGGCGAGACCGACGAAGCGTGCCAGGTCCGGAGTAAGTTCCCAGGGCGGCGTGATCGGGCTGGATCGCTTGTTGTATTGCGTCACGTACTGGATACGTTCGACGTGGGATCGAAGTTCCGACTTCTCGACATCGAGCGACCGAAGATACGACAGTGAACACGTCGTCGACGGCGCATGAAGATCGATCGATACCGTCCGAGCGTAATCGGTGGCGGTTTTTCGACGGATATCGTAGTCGGAAACGATCTCGTCGATCGAATAGCCGCGTCGGAGACAGCCGATCACCGTTTTTTTCTGTCCGACGTAGTTCTCTTCGGCCGGGATTTCGTGTCGGCGAGCGAAAGATTCCGAGACGGTCACGAACGTTCGCTCGCCGTCCATCGACGAGAGCCAGTCGAGTGAAGAAAACGGGCCGTCGGCTACGGGCGTCTTCAGCGGTCGAACAATACGTTCCTCCCCGGAAAGCCTTCCAGCCTCCCGCCACTCAAGCCCCGACTCGTCCGCGATGAGTAGCTTGTGTTCCGGTGTGACCGTGAACTCGTTGCCGTCACGGGTCTCGATCGAGACAAGATCGGTTGCGTTCTTCGAGAAAACGTGGGAGGGAGAAACGTATTCGAACGTACCGTCGTTGTCGTACGTGAGTATCTCGAGATCGTCATCCGGGTCGCCGAATCCGTCGACGCCACCGACGACAGCCGAAATGGGCGAAATACCCTCGTTGGTTAGTACTGGAGTCTCCCCTGTCACGCATTTTCCCGTCCCGGCCGGCCCCGCGAACATGAGGTGGGGCAGGTCGTCCTGTTCGACGTACCGCCGCAGTCGAGGGACGATGTTCTCGTGGCCCTTGATCTCGTCGAGGCGTTCCGGCCGGTACTTCTCGATCCAGACTTCGGTCTTGCCGGGGGTTGGCTCTGACGCCTCGGCATCGGCCTCGCTCATACCCGTCCAAAGAGTGGGCGGGAAATAAATCGACCGAAGGGATCTCTCGCGTCGGCCACGCTGGAGACGAGACGCACACCGTGATTCTCCGCACATCTGACGTATGTGTGACACTATTTTGACCGCGCTCGAGGGAGTTCGAGTATGCGAACAGCAGTCACACCACAGCGGGCGGTCGTCATCCTCCTCGCGCTCGCGGTCGTTCTCTGTGGCGCGCTTCCAGGGGTGGTCGTCGCCCAGTCCGAATCCCAGACCGGCGGGACCGTCGTCGTCGAGGACGGGGAGACGGTCGACGAACTCGAGGCCTTCGCTGGGGCAGTTATCATCGACGGAACCGTCACCGGCGACGTAAGCGTCGTCGCGGGCGACGTCCGGATCGAAGGCGATGTCGGCGGCGACGTCTCGGCCGCGGGTGGTAGCGTCACGGTCGAGGGAAGCGTCGATGGCGACGTCGACGCCGCCGCGGGCGGGCTCAGGGTCAGTGAGGGCGGAACCGTCGGCGGCGACGTCTCGGTCGGGGCGGGAACCGTCGCGATCGACGGGGCGGTCGACGGGAGCGTGGCGGCCGGCGCGGAGACGATCAGGCTCGGCGACGACGCGTCGATCGCGGGCGACCTGCGCTACGGCGGCGAGCTCGTCGGCAACACCGACGCGGTGGCAGGTGAAATCACCCAAGAGTCGACCGGCTGGGAGGGCGAACCCGTCCTCGAGCCGATCGCCACCTGGCTGTTCGCACTCTATACGCTGGGTTTGAACCTGCTTCTCGGCGCCGCGTTGTTGCTCGTGTTCCCTCGGTTTTCGAGCGGCGTCGCCGGACGCATCGGGACCGATCCGCTCCGAACCGGGCTCGTCGGGGTGGGGGTACTCGTGGGCGTTCCCATCCTGCTCGTCGCGCTCGCGATCACGATCGTCGGGATTCCGCTGTCCGTCTTCGGGGGGTTCGCGTTCGCCCTCGCGGTCTGGATCGCCGTCGTCTACGGACGTTATGCCGTCGCCGCCTGGCTCCTCTCGCTCGTCGACGTCCACAACCGGTGGATCGCGCTCGTGGTCGGCGTAGTCGCCGGCGCGCTCGTCAGCCAGATACCGTATCTCGGTGGAGTGGTCGACCTGCTCGTCCTCTTGCTCGGCCTCGGCGCGATCACTCGAGGGATCGTCGCCCACCGACGCGCGGTTCGGAAACGAGAGTCGCGGCCCCAGGAGGGGGTCGGGACGGACGGTCCGGCGGCGGATTAACCCGCCTCGAGCGACGCGCTCAAGTTCGGCCGCTCGCAACTGGACGTATGCACGTCACCGTCGACGTCAAGGGTGAAGACACCCACGAACTCGACCTCGAGGCGGACGACGGGACGCCGACGTACGCGGACCTGTTGGACGAGGTCGACCTCAGCCCCCACGAGGTGAGCGTCCTCGTCGACGGCACGCCCGTCCCCGAGGACCAGCCGGTCGAAAGCGACCACGTCACCGTGTTGCGTTTGATCAAGGGGGGATGAACTCGAGCCGCTCTCGTCGCGGCGGCTCGAGTCGGTTTCCCCGAGCGGATCGAAACCGCGCTGGCGAAAACGGGTCGAAACCGCGCTCGTGAACGAAGCTCCAAACCGCGCTTTCGAAAGGTCGACCGTTTTAGTACCGCGTGACGTAGCCGTCTTCGAGATGTCTCCCCACGTCCGGGTCGCAAGCGGCGACGACGCCCTCGAGGTGAGACGCATCCTCGACGCCGCGATGCTCGAACCAGGCGACGTCGAAGGCCGGATTGCAACGGACGACGTCCTCGTGGCCGGAGATCGTCGAGGGGTGGCGACGAACGGCGGAACGCCCGCGTCTGACACAGCGCCACGACCGAACGGCGGCGAACCCGACGCGGGTGACGAGCGGATTCTCGGAACGATCGTCCTCGAGCCGGCCGAGGGGGACGGCGCACACGTCTCAGCGATCGGCGTCCGACGTCGTCACCGAGGGCGAGGGATCGGCACCACGCTGATCGAACGCACACTCGAGCGCGAAGGCCGGCTCACGGTGCGGTTCGACGAGGGCGTTCGGCCGTTCTACGAGGCGCTCGAGTTTTCGATCGAGCCGATCGACGAACAGCGGTATCGTGGCGTCGCGACCGAATCGAACCGCTGATACGGATTACTGTAACGGTTTATCGGTGCAACCGCAGGATAGGACGTCGCTGTACCGGAAACGACTGACAGTAAACCGTACGAGACGCCGTTCAACGACTATCGCGTCCCAACGCCGCATCGACGAGCTCTGACTCGGCCGTTCGGAGGAGCGTCGAGGCCGCACTCTCCGAACACTCGAGTGTCGCCGCGACGTCCGCGAGCGACCCGCTTCGAGGGACGTCGTAGTAGCCGAGATCCCGTGCGGTTTCTATCGCCTCGAACTGGCGAGCGGTCAGCCGTCCGGCCAGGGTTTCGGCTCTGCGCTGGTGTTCGCTCACTCGCTCGACCTCGACGGAGACGCCTTCGGGGAACGCCTCGAGCACCGTCGAGAGCGCGTCGGGTTCGCCGAGGACGGTCGCGTGGACGGTCTCGCGGCCGGTGTAGACGATGGGGGGAACGATCACCAGTCCCGGAACGTCGAATGCGCCCATCAACATCGCGTCGGAGTCGCGGAGATCCATCTCGACGTAGCCGTAGAACGTGTCGTCGTCGACTCGGGAGATGTCGTATCGGTGGACGAACTCGAGGTCCGAGGCCACCGCCTGAATCCCCTCCGGATCGCCGACGAACAGCGAGAGAAAGCGGACGGTTTCCGATTCGGGATCGATTTGCCAGGAGAGTAACTCTTCCCGGTGAAGCGCGGATTCGACTGCCAGTTCCGGCACCGGCATCCGCATCGACGGCGGCAGGCGTAGCGTCAGGTCGGCGGACTGCATATCCCTCGTTACTACTTATAGATGTTCAGTGCTTCGGCACAGCGACGACACTGCTGGAACGCCAACCCAACGCTATGAGTCGTTCAGAACCGCCGGCGGATCGGCGAACGGGAGACGACGACCGCGATCCGGACACGCTCGAGGGCCGGAGGGACGAGATCGAGTCGGATGAGCCTGTCGACGCCGGGGCGGCGTCGCTCCCCGGACCGCGGGGGCTCCCGCTGATCGGAAGTACGCTCGCGTTCGGTCGCGATCCGGTCGCCTTCCTCGAGTCACTCGGCGAGTACGGCGACGTCGTCGGCTACGAGGCCTACGGTCGCGAGTTCGTCGCGTTATGCGATCCCGATCTCGTCGAGACGGTGCTCGTCTCCCGGAGCGACGCGTTCTGGCGTGGCGAGTTCGAACACGAGTTCGGCGAGGCCATCGACCTCGAGGGGGTTCTGTTCGCCGAGGGCGACCGCTGGAAACGCCAGCGGCTCCTGTTGCAGTCGGCGTTCACGCCGGATCGAATCGGGTCGTACGCCGACGATATGATCGAAGAAACCGCCCACACGGTCTGTCGCTGGGACGACGGGCAAGTGATCGCCCTCGAGGAGACGCTGTCGACGCTTACCCTCCGGGTGCTCGCACGGACGCTGTTCGACCTCGAGTTGACCGACGAGCGCGGGACCGTCGTGCGACAATGGGTGGGGGCGATGAACGAGTACACGGACCGCGAGATGTTCGGCGTTCGCGCGTTGCTCCCGTCGTGGGTCCCGAGTACCACCGAACGCGAGTTCGACCGCGCCGCCGCCGACGTCGGAGCGCTGGTCGACGAACTCGTCGCCGAACGTCGTGGGGCGAGCACAGAGGGCGACGACCTGCTGACGCTCCTCGCGACCGCGGAGTACCCCGACGGGAGCCGTCCGTCCCCCGAGGAGATCGGTCACCAACTCGAGACGTTCCTGCTCGCCGGCCACGAGACGACCGCGACGGCGCTCACCTACGCCTGCTGGCTTCTTGCGGGCCACGATGACGTTTGGGATCGCCTCGAGCGCGAGGTCGACGCCGTCTGTGGCGACCGCCAGCCGACGATGGCGGACCTTCCCGACCTCGCGGTCACGGAGGCCGTCGGCCGTGAGGCTATGCGGTTGTATCCGCCGCTTCCGTTTCTCAACCGCGAACCGCTCGAGCCGGTCGCCGTCGGCGGCTCTCGACTCACTCCAGGGACGGTCGTCCAGCTACCGATGATCGCCATCCACCGCGACGAGCGGTGGTGGGACGAGCCCGACGAGTTCCGTCCGGAGCGGTGGCTCGAGGGGGGTTCCGAAGTCGCTCCCGACGAGACGCTCGCCGACGGCGACCGGCCGGAGTACGCCTACTTCCCGTTCGGCGGCGGTCCGCGCCACTGCATCGGAATGCGGTTTGCGATGACCGAACTACAGCTAACGCTCGCGACGCTGGCTCGACGCGTCGACTTCGAGCGGATCACCGACTCGATCGACACCGGCGTGGGCGTGACCCTCGAGCCTGGGACGGTCGAGATGCGCGTTCGAAGGCGGTAGCTTCGATGGACGGATCGCTCGGTCTCGCGGGTGACGGGCTGAAAAAACGAGGTCGACCGAACCCGGACTACGCGATCTTCTCGTACTGGTCGGAGAGCTTCTCGGCGGCCTCGCCGAGCTGGTTGCGCTCGAACTCGGTGAGATCCCACTCGACGATCTCCTCGACTCCGTCGGAGCCGAGTTTGACCGGCACGCCGAAGGCGGTGTCCTCGTGACCGAACTCGCCGTCGAGTGTGACGCTCGCGGGAAGCACTTCGCCGGTGTCGCGGAGGATCGCCTCGACCATGTGGCCGACGCCGGTCGCCGGCCCCCACTCGGTGGCGCCTTTCTTCTCGATGACGTTCATCGCGGACGTCTGGAGTTCCTCTAAGAGTTCTTCTTTCTCCTCGTCGTCGAACTCGAGGTCCTTGCCGTTGACTCGAACCTTGGAGAAGACGGGGACCTGCGCGTCGCCGTGTTCGCCGAGGATGGTCGCCTCGACGTTCTGGACGGGGACGTCGTAGCGCTGGGAGATGACGTACCGGAAGCGCGCCGAGTCGAGTCGGCCACCGAAGCCGATCACTTGCTCGCGGGCGCGGTCGCCGGCCTCGTAGAGGTGGCGGTTGAGCAGGTCCACGGGATTCGAGGTGGTGACCGTGATGAAGTCGTCGTTGTGCTCGGCGAGCGAGGAGCCGATGTCCTCCATGATCGGCGCGTTGTCGCCCGCGAGATCGATTCGTGTCTGACCCGGCTGGCGCGGAATGCCGGCCGTGATGACGACGACGTCCGACCCCGCCGTGTCCTCGTAGCCGCCCTGTCGGATCACGGTGTTCGAGTCGTAGGCCGCACCGTGGTTCGTGTCCGCGGCCTGTCCGATCGTCGTGTCTTCCTGGTCCGGAATGTCCACGAAGACGAGTTCGTCGGCGATGTCCCGAAGCGCGATGTTGTAGCCTGCGGCGGCCCCGACCGTCCCGGCCGCGCCGACCACGCTAACTTTCGTCATACCACGTAACGCTCCGCCTGCCCCCGCGTTAAATCCGTCGAATCCGGCTCTCTCGAGCGATTTGACGTCATTAACATCGACAACTGTCGAACATCGACGGGCAGGTCGACCGACCCCTCTCGAGCGACCGCACGGATCGACTCGAGCGGTCCGAACCGACTCGAAGCGGATGTCCGTCCGCCGGTCCGCCAAACCCGAGATTCGTCCGGGTTTTCCACACATCGGTGCGGAAATCGACCGAAATCGTCGGGCCATCTCGCGACGTCGAAGTTCGCGTTCGATTCGAAAACATCACTCGTAACCGGATAATTTATAATGTGAACGGGAGGATGCTGTGGTATGCGTTACCGAATGGGTGTCTGCTGTCTCGCGGTTTTTATCCTGCTTTCGGGCTGTGTCGGCGGCGCGCTCGAGGAGACGAGCCCATTCGGCAGCGAGCCTCCCGAACCGACGACGGACGACTACGCCTTCGAGGAGGTCTCCGCCGAGGCGAACCTCGAGTACGAGTCGATCGGCATCGGGGCGATCAACGGCAACGACGGCATCTACGCGGTCGACTACACGAACGACCTCGAGACGGATCTGCTCGCGATCGGCGGCGGACAGCCGGTCCTGTTCGAGAACGTCGACGGCGAGTTCGAGCGATCCGACGACCTCCCGCCAGTCGAGGGAACCGTCCAGGGCGCGCTCTTTGTCGATCACGACAACGACGGCTGGGAGGACCTGTTCCTCTTGCGTCGCGGCGACACGCCGGTGTTCCTCGAGAACGACGAGGGGACGTTCCGCGAGCGCGACGTCGGCTTCGACGACGAGTTCGTCGTTCCGGTGTCGGCGACGGCGGCCGACGCGACCGGCAACGGCTGTCCCGACGTCTTCGTCATCGACTACAACGACTGGCTCGACGAACAGCCGATGGGGTGGCAACACTACCTCAATCTGACCGCCGAGGAGGACAACGGCCAGCCGAACGCGCTGTACTACGGCGATTGCGACGGCTTCGAGCGGGTCGACGACGCCGGGATCGAGGGCGAACACTGGAGCATGGCGACTAGCTTCGTCGACCTGACCGGTGACGGCAATCCGGACATCCACGTCGCGAACGACTTCTTCGAGGACGAGGTTTACTACAACGCGGGCGACGGCACCTTCGAGCGCGAGTACCTCGGCGAGGCGACGGACCGCAACGGGATGTCCTCACAGGCCGTCGACGTCACCGGCGACGGTCAACTCGAGCTCTTCGTGACGAACATCTACTTTCCACAGAGTCGCTGGGCCGAGATTCCCGACTCCCAGCGCCAGCTGTTCGTCGACTTCATGACCTCGCGGATCGGCGACCGCAACCAGGGGAACAACCTGCTCGTGCGCACCGAGGACGGGTTCGAGGACCAGGCGGCCGAGCGCGGCCTGAACGAAGGCGGTTGGGGCTGGGGATCGGCCGTCGAGGACTTCGACAGCGACGGTCAGGTCGACGTCTTCCACGCGACCCAGTTCGAGGTTCGCTTCGACGGGGACGAGCCGACGTTCGTCCGCGCGATGCTGTTCGCCCAGCAGGACGGCGAGTTCCATCGGCTCAACACGAGCGAGATTGGGTTCGAGGAGGTCGACGAACGCGGCGTCGCCGCGTTAGATTACGATACGAGCGGATCGATGGACGTCGCCGTCGCGGCAAACGACGCTCGATACCGCCTCTACAGCAACGACGGCGACCAGGGCGACAGCTTACAGGTCGTCGTGGGCGGGAGCGAAACGCTCGAGCAGACGACCCTCGGGACGACCGTCGAGGCGACCGCCGACGGCGAGACGCAACTACGCGTCCGAAACGCCAGAGCGGACTACCAGTCACAGGATACGCGAACGTTACACTTCGGGTTCGGTGAGGCCGAAACGGTCGACGAACTCCGGGTGACGTGGCCCGACGGAACCGAACGAACGTTCGAGGACGTCGAGACCGGCCAGCGAATCTTCGTAACGCCCGACGGCATCGAACAACGCCAGCCCTACTCACCGTAGTATGATCGGACCGATCACGCGATACATCTCTGGACGGACCCGCAGTGAACGTCAGCGCTCACGCTCGAGACGAGCCGATAGTGGTTCGTCCTCGAGCGATGCGGACGGCGCCCCCGACTCGTGGAGCCGACGCTCGGTACTCGCGGCCACCGGAACGAGCGCAGTCGTCGGATTCGCCGGCTGTACCGAGGTTCTCGGAACCGGCGTGACGCCGGCCGAGGAGCCGCTGTGTCTGTGGAACGAACGGTTCGTCGAGGAGATCCAGCACTTCCGTGGCGGAAACTTCGCTCCGACGCGTCGCGGTGCGCTGTTGAACGTCGCGATGTACGACGCGGCAAACGGCGTCGCGGCGGCGGCCGGCGACGATCACTTCGAGCCGTACCTCGTGGATCCTGCGGAGGCCCCCGGAGACGCGTCGGCCCTCGCCGCGGCCATCGGCGCGGCCCACGAGTCGATGACGGAACTGTACGGCGGCGAGTTCGACGACGACCTCCAGGCGACGCTCGCGGCGGCGACGGGCGGGGACGTCGACGCCGGGGAGCAGTGGGGACGGACGGTCGCGAAAGCGTTGCTCGAGCACCGCGACGACGAGTACACGACTGGTATCTACATCCCCTGCGAGGAGCCATCCCAGCCCGGCTGTTTTCGCCGGGACTGGAACCCGGTTCACGCCCGGATCGAACCGTGGGCGATGAACTCCCGCGATCAGTTCCGGCCGGCCGGCCCGCCAGCCCTCGAGAGCGAGGCGTACGCAGACGACTGGTGGGAGGTCTACGAACTGGGTAACGACGCCGCGGATCGCCCACAGGCACACGTCGATATCGCCGCCTTCTGGCGCGGCGCGCCGGGTTCGCCTCGGCCGCCGAACATGTGGAACGTCGTCACCCAGAAGCTCGTCGTCGACGAGTCGCTGTCCATCGTCGAGGAGTGCCGGCTGTTCGCACTGCTGAGTCTGGCGCTGGCCGACGCCGGTATCGCGGGCTCGGAAGCCAAGTACGAGTACGGCTTCTGGCGCCCGCGGACGGCGATCCACGAGGCCGACCGCGACGGCAACACGGAGACCCACGCCGACGGATCCTGGTCGCCGCTCTCGACGGGCGGCTCTCCGGAGTACACGTCGACGCTCGCCGCCTACGGCGGAGCCGGCTGTGCCGTCCTCGAGGGCGTCCTCGGGAGCGACGAGTACGCCTTCGAGTTCGGGTCGAACGTCCGGACCGGCACGTCGGGGGAAGACGAGGGCGTGGTCCGATCCTACGACAGCCTCTCGGCGGCCCTCGAGGAGTCGATCGACAGCCGAATCTACCTCGGAAACCACTTCCGTTCGGCGATGGTCGACGGCCGCGACCAGGGCGAGCGGATCGGCGAGTGGCTCCTCGAGAACTCCCTGCGTCCCGTCGAGTGATGTGGGTGAGGCGGATGACTCGAGCGAACTGACGACGAAGCGGTCGCTCGAGTCGCGGGCTCGTTACTAACGAACCGGCCGATCGGATCGAGGACTCGCCCCCTCGCTGAATCGGTCGATCGAGTCAAGGCGTCGTCCCGACAACGAGCCCGTATGCGCGTCAGCGTTATCGGCGGCGGAACGATCACGGATCGGGAGCGAGTGGTGGCCGAGAACGTCGGTCGCGAACTCGGAGCGTGCGGGCACACGGTCGTCTGTGGCGGCCGCGGCGGGACGATGGCCGCCGTCTGCCAGGGCGTCAAAGCCGAGGGAGGAACCACGATCGGGATCCTCTCCGGCGACCGTCGGGAGGCGGCCAACGAGTACGTCGACGTCCCGATCGCGACGGGGCTCGGCCACGCCAGAAACGCGCTCGTCCCGATGAACGGCGACGGCGTGATCGCCCTGGCGGGCAGCGCCGGCACGCTCTCGGAGATCGGCTTCGCCGCGATCTACGGTCGGCCGGTCGTCGGCCTCGGAACCCACGAGATCGACGATCTCGAGATCGAGATCGTCGAGACGCCCGCAGAGGCCGTTCGGGCGCTCGAGGCCGCCGTTTCCGGATAGCCGGAACCGGGACGTTTCGCCCGCGGGAAGGTCGGAACCGTCCTCGAGCGTCGTTGTTCACAGCTTCGACCGGAACCGTCCTCGAGCGCGTTGCTGGTGTCGTCCTCGAGCGTGTGAAAATGCAACAGTATATGGTTCCGTACTGACAACTATCGCTCGTGAACCGCAGAGCCCTCCTTCGCGCTAGCGTCGTTGGGGTGGTCGGTGCGACCGCCGGATGTCTCGACGCCGTCTCCCGGATCTCCTGGAGCATCGGCGTCGGATCGCTCCACCGCCCCGGCGACGTTCGTATCGACGAGCGCGACCCAGCGAACGACGCCGGTATCGCGGCGATTCTCACGGACGAGAGCGAGACTGACCGCATCACGGGAACCGAACCGGTAGTCGAGTTCGCCGACGAAACTGACTTCGACTCCGATGGCTTCCTCGCCGTCCAGATCAGCCGTCCCGCCGCGGACGCCGCGTCACTCTCGTTCGAACTGGGCGGGCCGGAGCGAACCGGCCTCCGCGGACTGTCCACGGTCGTCGACGTCGAGCCGTGGGCCGATCTTCCCGACTCGCTCGCTGACGCCGAAACGCTCGAGTACACGATGGCCCAGCGTTTCGACCGTCCGGACTCGTTCGTTCCCCGCTCCGCGACGATCACGCTCCAGAATCGGAACGGCGGTCGTCTCGGCCGTCTCGAGGCGGAATAGCTCGAGCCGACGCGGACTCGAGCCGGCGTTCGTTTTGGAGAGTGGATCGAGTCGATCCGGGAGGGTCGAGAGAACAGTTGTCGCCGTCAGCGCCTTCGAAACACGGTATCGGCCGTCGGAGCGATCGAAACGCGAGACCAACATCGATTTCGGACGACGCGCCCGTGTCCCACTCATGTCCAACACAGTCGAGTCCACCGACCGATACGCGATTCACGAGGAACTTCCGGAACCCGCCACGTTCCTCGCGCTTCGGGAGGCCGCCGGCATGCCGCCACGGTCGCTCGAGGGAGTCGAGTGCGGACTCCCGAACTCGCTGTACGGCGTGATCGCGGTCCACGAGCCGACCGGCGAGGTCGTCGGCATGGGTCGGATCGTCGGCGACGACGGCACGGTTTACCAGATCACCGATATGGCGGTCCACCCGGACCACCAGGGCCGAGGGTTGGGGACCAAAATCATGGACGCCCTCGAGGGGTATCTCGAGGAGACGGCGCCGCCGAACGCCTACGTCAACCTGATGGCGGACGTCGACGGCTTCTACGAGCGATTCGGCTACGAGGAGACGCGCCCCGAATCGAAGGGGATGTTTCGCCGAACTGAGTGAAGCCAGCGTCGAGGGGACGGTTCGCACCGTCGCCACCTGGGGCGCTCGAGTAACGGCGGTGTCGAACCCGGCGCTCGAGGTGGACGTCGCTCGCGATCACGTCGCGTCGCCGATCGCGTACAGCCGCCCGTCGCTGGTCCCCACGTACACCCGCCCGTCGGCGACCGCGGGGGAGGAGTTGAGATACCGGACCTCGTCGTCGTCGGATTCGTGCTCCCGGAAGTCGACCTCGAATCGCGGCTCGCCGTCGCCGCCGATCGCGGACATCGCGGTGCCGTTGCCGACGTACACCGTCCCGTCCGCGACCGCCGGTGAGGATCGCGTATCGGCCGCGAGGTCGGCCTCCCAGCGTCCCTCGCCCGACTCGGCGTCGATCGCGTACAGCGTTCCCGACGATTCGGCCTCGCAGTCCTCCGCCAACCCGGGACACGCCTCCACCGTCGACCCCGCCAGGTAGACCACGCCGTCGTCGACCGCCGGCGACGTTCGGAGACTGAGTTCGCTCAGGTCGGCCGACCACCGCGTCTCGCCCGTCCCCGTCTCGAGTGCCCACAGCTTACCGCGGACCTCGTCGTTCTCGCGCATTTCGTCGTCGTCTGGACGACCCGGACAGTAGACCACGCTGTCGATGACCGTTGGCGAAACGTCCGAGTGGGCTCGGAGATCGCGCCGCCAGCGCTCGTCCCCGCTGTCGGCCTCGAGCGCCAGCAACTCGCCGTCGGGGCTGACGACGAAGACGAGTCCGTCGGCGACCGCGGGGGAAGACGAGACGCTCTCTCGATCGTCGAACGCGTCGTAGCGCCACCGCTCTTCTCCCGTCTCGGCTTCGAGTGCGAAGATCGCAGGTGCCTCGAACTCGTCTTCGTCGTCCGGACCCGAGACGACCATTGGGGCGTCGCCGTAGGAGCCGACGTAGACGACGCCGTCGACGACGGCTGGCGAGGAGTCGCCGAACCGGTGGCCGGGCTGGAGCGTCCAGATTTCGTCTCCGGTGTCGGCGTCGACGGCGTGGAACCGATGGTCCCACGTCCCGACGTAGAGGCGCTTGCCGTCGAATCCCGGGGCACTGCTCGCGTAACCGGCGGTCTCGAACTCCCAGCGGTGCTCGCCCGAGCCGCCGTCGATCGCGTACAGGCCCCCGTCACCGCCCGTCGCGGCCGTGTAGACGACGCCGTCGGAGACGATCGGCGAACAGTTCATCGTCGGCGTCCCGCCGTCGAAAATCCACGAGACGCCGCTCGTCGTTGGTCCAGTCAGGTCGGGACCGGAGCCCGTGTTTGCGGCGTCGAAGCCGAACGCCGGCCACGACTCGTCGGCTCCGTTCTCGCTCTCGTCCGACTCCTCCTCGTCGGTCTCGTGTTCGTCCTCGCGGTTCACCTCGGTGGCGTTCTCGCGTTCCTCGAGTTCGGCTTTCGACCTGTCTCCGCTCGAATCCGCATCGCTCGCATCCGTCTCCGCTGGTTCGGCGAAACAGCCGGCAACACCGGCGAGGGCCGTCGCCACGGCCGCGAGCGCGCTTCGCCGCTGGAGGTGTCCGTCTCGAGCGTTATCGCGTCGGAGGCCTGCCATGTTCTTCGATTGAACCGTTCGGTACAAATACACTGCCCTGGGTCAAACCGCTGTTTGACCCGTCCGTGTCGTAGCCTTTTCGACGCCCGAGGTCCTGTAGACGGACATGAGCGACTTCGACAAGGAAGCCGAGCGCGAGAAGCTTCGGAAGAAGTACGAACGCGACAAGAAAGAGCGCGAGGCCACCCAGCGGATGAGCGACCTCCTGCTCAAGGGGGCGACGATGACGAACTCTCACTGTGGGACCTGTGGCGATCCGTTGTTCAAACAAAACGGGACAACGTTCTGTCCGAGCTGTCACGGCTCTGCCGAGGCCGTCGAGGGCACCGATCTCGAGGCCCAGTCGACGGACGAGGCGTCGACCGAGGAGCCGTCGACGGACCACGGATCGGCCGACGGCGAAAACGGGGCATCTCAGCCGGCCGATGTCGAATCCATCGCCGGGGAATCCACGTCGTCAGAACCACTCGAGGCGGAGACGACGGAACCCGATCGACGGGATTCCGAGACGGCCCGACCGGATCAGCCCAGTCGCCAGGATCAGCCCAGCCGATCGGAACGGGCTCGAACCGAGTCGGACGACCACACCGGATCGCCGTCTCGAGTGCGCGGATCGGACACGTCACGATCGACGGACGATTCGCACCGAGAAGCGCCGAACACGGTCGCTCGGTCGTCCTCAGTCGGGAACGAGTCGAGTCCTCCGGTCGCCGACGAGTCGGCCGGTCGTCGTCCCGCCCAGCCCGCGGTCGACGGCGATCTCGAGGCCGCTCGCGACTCGCTCGTTCGCGCACTCGAGAAGTTCGCCGGCGAGGCCGCGGCCGCGGACGACCCCCGCCACGCGCGCGAGTGTCTCGAAGCCGCCCGGGAGGCGAGCGAGACGCTGAACGCGCTCCGCTAGGGGGCCGAGGGTTCTAGTCAGTCGAGAAATCGTGACTGCACGTCCTCGCTCGGCATCATACACTGCTCTTTCTTGCCGAACAGCCGGTATCGGTTGGCCGCGACGACGTCGTAGCCGAAATCCCGGAGCCGACGCGGAAGGTATCGAAGCGGTCCGGCCAGGCGGTAGACGCCGCCGAGGAGCACCCCGATCCGGAGTGCGGCCGTCGATTTCACGTACGCCTTCTCGCCCTCGATGAGGACGATCGAGTCGAGGTCGTGATTACCGAGGCCGTAGTCGTCGACGAGTTGCTGGCCGACGTCGGACTGGAGGGAAGCGAAGTAGAAGACTCCCTCGGGATCGCGAGGGATGAGAAACTGGACGAAGCCGGTACAGAGATTACAGACGCCGTCGAAGAGGACGATCGCGCCATCCTCGGGAACCACGTCTGCGGTCGTCCGATCGTCCGGAACCTCTTCACTCATCAGTTGTTCGAACTTGGGTCGGCCCGTAGTTCAGGGTTCCGGTCACCGGTTCGGACGCTCACAGGTCGTCCGGTGGCGGGCCGATCTCCATCGGATCGTGTTCGTCACCGCAGGTATTTTTCTGGATGAGCGTCGCGTAGCGTTCGCGCTCCTCGTGGTCGTCGATGGTCTCCATCGTGATGTCCTCGGTGACGTAGTACATGTTCACGTGGGTCAGCTCGATACCGTACTCCTCTTCCCACGTCTCACAGAGTCGTTCGGCCATCACGTCCGGCGCGTCGTTGCCGGCGCTCGAGCCGCCCCGGCGGATGCTGTTCATGTAGAATCGCTCGCGATACGTGCCGTACTGTTGCTGTAGCTGGTCGTAGGGTCTGTCGTAGGTGAGCGGCCGATCGTTGTAGACGTCGATCAGATCGCCATCGGCCGTCTTCGCGGGGAACACGTAGTACCGGTCGGACGTACGCGGGTGGGGCGCGAAGATGGTCCAGTTCGGTTGGTCGGCGGCGACGATCGATAGCGTGCTATCGATTTCGTCGTTAGGGTTGACGTCGTCGCCGACGACCGCTCCCATCGGTGCGTGCGTAAAGAGCAAGAAGATGATCAGCGAGGCGGCGACGACTGCCAGACTTACGTCGTACACTGCCCCCCTCACCTGTGACAGCCGTTCGTCGTCGAATCGGATCGTCGGGAAGTAGTCGGCGACGCGCTCGAGTCGGGAGAGCCGATCGGCGATCCGCGACGGGTCGACGTTGGCGTAGCCCAACAGCGTCTTGGCGTCTTCCCAGGCCTGTGCCTGGAAGAACATGAGCAATCCGGCGATGGCAACGTAGGCGAACGCACCGATCCGGACCGTCACGGCGAACGACGCGTGGGCGATGACGAACGGCAAGACGAGTATCATCCGCTTTCGGCCGACGACGAGGAGGAGCACCCACGAGAACAGCAACATGTAGTACCACTTCAGCCCGCCGAGTTGGAGTAGCGTCGGGAACTGCCGGATCGGCTCCGCGAGCAGGAACGTCATGTCGTCGAGCCCCATGATCAGCGGGGTCGCGTCCCCGCTGGTCCACAGATCGGATTCCATCTTGTGGACCCCGTTGTGGATGTACATGTAGATCATCTGGACCAGGATCAACGCCGAGGCGAGGCTCGCGACGCTCGCTCGCGGCTCGCGGTCGGCCTGGACGGCGTCGACCGACCACCGCTCGCCCAGCGGGAGGAAGATCGCCCAGAACAACAGCAGTCGGTACAGAATGTCGGCGTAGCTCGTCACCAGGGGGTTGTGGTGATCGAGCGAGATGACGAACAGGAACGTCAGGATCGTCGCGATACGGGTCTTGTAGCCGACGATCAACTGGATCGCGATCAGCGCCTGGACGACGAACAACGCGGCGATCACCGTCGGATCGGTCGTGTAGTGATAAAACGAGAACGCACCGCTGGACGAGAGGTCGTGTGCGAGTGTCTGCGGGACCACACCGTCGTTCGTATAAAAGTACGAGAAGTTCCGACTTCGGGCCGCCAGATCGGCCAGGGCGAGTATCCCGACGAACACCCGGAACACGGCGAGCGTTCGGGTATCAACCCGAACGCGATCCGCAACGCCCTCGCGGACTCGAGCGGAGAGATCCGCCCGGCGAAGCGACAGCTCGGGAGTCATCGGTTCACGACCGTCTGGTCGTTGAATGGGTCTATCCCGTAACCGACCGTCTGCTGTTCGTTCGTGGTCGTCGGTCCTTTCTGGCTCGTCATCGTGGGCTCGATTCCGTTCGCGCTCGGTTCCCGGCCGAATATCGATCGACCGGCGCGTCGTCGGTTCGCGGGGCCGATTCGGGAGGGACGACCGGGTATCTCTCGCAGTATCCCGAGCCGTATGATATATATTTTCTGTTCATCGTCGCCGAACGGGATCGTCGCATCGACTCGTCGGACCGTCGAGTACGACGGCGGCCACCCGCCGCTTCGGCGATGCTCTCCGTTTCGCGATCGGCCTCACTCGAGGAGACAGCCGCCGAACCGTCCTCGATACACCGTTTCTCCGTTCTCGAGGCACTCGATCCGCTCCGTTCCCGAAAACCGCGCGAGGTCGCCCCGGACCTCGGTCGCGTAGCGAAACCGCTCGTCCTCGAACGTGGGGGGTCCGCGGAACGGCGACGTCGCCGAGTCGGCGGCAAGCGCCCGGCGGAGGAACGCGTAGATCGGCTCGTGGTCGACGCCCTCGACCCTCGGCCGTCCGTGGTAGTGCATCCCCCAGACCGGTTCCCCGTCCCGGAACACCGTCTCGTGGCCCACGAACGACCGCGACCCCGAGTATCGGTCGACGTATCGGAACTCGCCGTCGCTGTACTCGAGGCGCTTTCCGAGTTCCTCCGCGTCGCGTTCCGCGTCCCCCGTCGCGTACCCGTTTCGGTGGGCGCGGACGACGAACGCTCGGAGCGCTTCGATCCCCGTTCGTTTCCCCCCGATCTCGTCCGCCACGTTCACTTCCCACCTGTGTACTGGCCTCCGACGACCTCACGGATCCGTTCTGCCGTCACCGCGCCGACGCCGTCGGCCTCCTGTAGCTCCTCCTCGCTGGCGATCATCACCGCCTCGACCGTCCCGAACTCCGCGAGCAACGAGCGGGCCGTGACGGGACCGATCTCGGCGATCGAGGAGACGACGTACTCCTGTTGTTCGCCCAGCGTTTTGGCCTGCTTCTCGCCGTGAACCGACACTTCGCGGTCCCCGATCTCCTGTTCGCGGCCGGCGATCACGGCGAGTAGTTCGGTCGTCTCTGCCTCGCTTTCGGTCCGCAGAATCGAGGCGCCGAAGTCGACGGCCAGACTCGAGAGCGCACCTCGGATCGCGTTCGGGTGGACGTCACGCTGATCGTAGAGCCCGTCGCCCTCGACGACGACGATCGGCCGCGAGTAGTGGCGGGTCATCGCACCGACCTGCTCGAACACCGACCGGTCGCCGCCGACGAGCGAGTCGACGAAGTCGGCGACCGATTTGCGCTCGACGACGACGCGATCGGACAGGACGTAGTCGCCGACGTCGAGCGTCTCGAGGCGAATCTCGATCTCCTCGCGCCTCGAGAGGTCGCGGGCGATGTTGGCGTCCATCTCGCGCTGGTCCGCGACGATTTCGATCGCGTCGCCCTCGGCGGAAGGAGCGTGCGTTTCGACGTCTTCGTCACCGCCGATGTCTGCCGAACTCGCGGAGTCGTCGCTGGTACCCGAATTCGAGTTAGTTTCCCCAAACTCTTGCAGTCCGGGCTGTGTGCGACCCCCCTCGCTTCCACTGGAAGAGTCGCCGCCTGCGTCGGGTTCGGTGGCTTCGACGTTCACTTCCGCTTCGCTCTGATTCGCGTCGAAATCCGCGAGCGACTGCTGGGAGTCGTCGAGTTCCTCCTCGAGGTTCTCGGCCATTCCCTTCAACTCGCGCAGTTCGCTCTCCATCTCCTTCTCGCGCCGGCGGGAGATCCAGAAGTAGGCCTCGTCGCGGGTGTCTTCCGCCATGAGTACGACGACCCGACCCTCCGACTGGCGGCCCGTTCGTCCCTTGCGCTGGATCGACCTGATCGCCGTCGGGACGGGTTCATAAAAGAGCACGAGGTCGACCTCGGGGACGTCCAGTCCCTCCTCGGCGACGGACGTCGAGACGAGCACCTCGAACTCGCCCGCACGAAAGTCGTTGAGCACCTCCTGTTGTTGGTTCTGGGTCATTCCGTCCGATCCCTCGCGGTCGCCCTGGCCGACGAACCGCTTGGCGTCGAAACTTTCCGAGAGGAAGTCGGTCAGTGCCTCCGCCGTATCCCGCGATTCGGTGAAGACGATGACCCGTTCGCCGCCCTCGAGTCCCAGCGTCTCGGCGAGGAGCATCCGGGCCTTACGGTACTTCGGGTGTAGTTGGTCGAAATCTTCGGCCCGGCGCATCGCCTCGCGAACCCGCGGATCGCTCACGAGACGCTGGCTCGCTTTCGAGGCACCCGACGACCGCGCCTGGTTGCGCTGGCGTTCGAAGTACCGCCGCAGGGCCTCGACGCTTTGGGTTTCGACCAGGGTGACCGCCTGGCGAAGCTTCATGACCTCCGCGTGGATCGACATCCCCTCGAACCCCTCCGACTGGTCGTTGTCGATCAACTGCTGGAGTTCGGCGCGCATCCGATTCAGGTCCTTCTGGGACTGGTCAGGCTGGGTCGAGGAGGCGATGCCGAGTTCTTTTAACTTCTCGAGGCGGTCTCTGACGACGTCGTTGAGCGCGTCCCGGATCTCGAGTACCTCCTCGGGAAGGTCGATGCGCTCCCACTCGACGTCGGTGTCGTGGGTGAACTCTGCGACGTCGGCGTCCTCCTCGGTCATCACCTCGACCTCCCGGATGCCGAGGTTCTCACAGACCTCGAGGATGGCCTCCTCGTCGCCGCCGGGGGATGCGCTCATTCCGGTGACCAGCGGCTGGTCCGCGTCGGCGTGGTAGCGTTCGGCGATGTAGTTGTAGGCGTAATCGCCGGTCGCACGGTGGCACTCGTCGAACGTGCAGTGAGTGACGTCGGCAAGCGAGATTCGCGAGCCGACGAGGTCGTTCTCGATCACCTGCGGGGTCGCCATCACGACCGTCGCCTCCTGCCAGGTTTCGGCGCGGTCGTCGGGGCTGACGTCGCCCGTGAAGACGACGATCTCCTCCGCTGGTATTTTGAGGGCTTCCCGGTAGAACTCCGCGTGTTGCTGGACGAGCGGTTTCGTCGGCGCGAGCATGAGCGAGGTCCCGCCGACCTCCTCGAGTCGCCGCGCGGTCACGAGCAGGCTCACCGTCGTCTTCCCCAGTCCGGTGGGTAGACAGACCAGCGTGTGGTCGTTGGCGGCCGTCCCGGCGAGTTTCAGCTGGTAGAGCCGGCGCTCGAGAAAGTCCGGCTCGAGAAGCGGGTGCTCGATCGACGGCGGCTCCGTCCCCTCGTCCGTCGTTGCCATTGTCCGTCGTTTGCCGTCGGCGCTGTTAAGGATTCGTAAAGCGGGGTGGAAGTGAAGCGGTTCGCACGGACAGCCGCCCGTCTCAGGCTGGTTCGTCCCGGAACCGTTCGATTCGGTCTTCGAGGCCGCCGACGTTGCCGTCGGCACCGACGAGGAGCGTTCCGTCGACGGCGTCGGCACTCGCGAGCGCGTCGGCGTCGCTCGAGAATGATCCGTCGAGTGTAGGCCGTGGCTCCAAGACGGTTCGATACGTACTCGGCGTATGGCGACTCGAACGAGCGAATCACGGCTCCCCGACCCCGGGTCGGTCCTTCGAGCGATCGGTTTCGTCGTCCTGGTAAACGTCGTCGGGAGCGTCCCCGGCATCCTCTCGAGTCCCGACACACCCTGGTTTCAGCGCCTCGAGAAGCCGTTCTTCTACCCGCCGGAGATCGCCTTTCCGGTGGTGTGGACGCTGTTGTTCGTCCTCATGGGCGTGGCGCTGTGGCTCGTCTGGCGATCCGACGCCGGGGGACGACGGCTCGCGATCGGGTTGTTCGCCCTCCAGATGGTCTTCAACGTCGCTTGGACGCCCGCGTTCTTCTCGCTCGAGTCGCCGCTGGTGGGTCTGGCCGTCATCTCGATCCTCTGGGCGCTGGTCGTGGCGACGATCGGCGCGTTCCGGCGGGTCGACCGCCGCGCGGCGTTGTTGCTCGTCCCGTACCTCGCGTGGGTAACGTTCGCGGCGGTACTCAACTTCGAAATCTGGCGGCTGAACGCGTGACTCGCGACCGGCAGTAGACTCGACCGATCGGCCGTAGCTGTCACAACTCCGGAAGCCACCACGTGAGCACGATCGCGACGATTGCAAAGCCCGCGAGCACGAAGTACCCCTGATCGAAGAACCCTCGTTCGGCGAACGCGCCGAACAACACCGGGCTCGCGGCCCCCACCGTCATGTAGAACGTCCGGAGAAAGCCGAGCCCGGTCCCTTTCATGTCCTGGGGAAAGGCGGCGGTCATGTACGGCAGGGTGATCGTCCCGTAGCCGAGGATGCTCGAGAGCAGTATCGTCCCCGCGACGAGCGGCCAGAATCCCTCGAGAAACGGCAGTGCGACGAGCGCGACCGCGACGATCCCGAGGACGACCGGGAGCGATCGCCGCGCGCCGATCCGGTCGTACACCCCGCCCGTCAGCGGCTGGACGACGATCCCGAGCGCGAAGAAGGCGCTGAACAGCCCCGTTGCGACCGCCGGGGAGAGCTCTTTGACCTCGATCAGGTAGGTGGGATAGAAGCCCGTAAACGCCTGCCAGACGCAGTAGACGAGCACCTGAATCGCCGTCACGACGACGATCGGCCGACGCCGTAGCTCCGAGGCGACGTAGCGAACCGTCTCGTTCGAGATGGCGTCGACGGCGCTCGTCTCGCCGGACGTTCGCCCGGGGACGGCGCGCCACAGCAAAAGCGCCGCGAGCCCGAACGCGGGAACGGCGAGTCCGAAGCCGTACTGCCAGGCGAGCGTCGCGGCGATCGCGCCGGCCACGAGGGGGAGGACGGCGTTGCCGACTTCGCCCGCCGCCAGCGTGACGCCGATCGCGGCTCCCTCGTTCTCGGGGAAGACGTCCGAGAGGATGGTGTAGCGGGCGACGCCGTACAGTGCGGTTCCGAGGCCGAACGCGGCCGTCGCGACGAAGACGAGGTGTGCGGTGTCGACGATCGCGACGGCGCCGAGGGCGATCGCCGAGACGAGCGTGCTCACGACGAGGACGTTTCCCTCGCCGAGCCGATCCGCGAGGACGCCACCGGGGAGCTGTCCGAGCGCGTACGCAAGCCAGAGGATCGACAGTAAGACGCCGGCGCCCGTCAATCCCAGCTCGAGATCCGACTGGAGAAACGGCAACAACACCGGGTACGCGAGTCGAACGCCGATCGAGAGGAACCAGCCGGCCGCAACGGCGACCAGGATCTTCCCGCGGCCGTCCGCCAGGACGTCCCTCGCCGATGACGTTCGCTCGAGACCCAACAGTCGGGACACGGTGGTAGTTTCGCTTGCGCGGCGACCGTCATCAGGGCTCCACAACGGTACGGCCTTGCCGATATCGTGGCCGCGTCGGGAGCGAGACGGCGTCGAGTCGGCGCCCGGTCGGCTGACAGCGTTACCGAACGCCGGTTAGACGGGACCGAATGCGAGGACGAGCCAGGCGGCTACGGCGGCGTAGATGGGGATCGTCAGGTTGTCGTCGACGATGAAGTCGCCGATCTGCACTTTGATCCCGTCGGCGACGGTCGCTCCGAGCGCCGCCGCGAGCACGGCGATCGGGTTGGCGAGAAACGGCGCGGCGATCACCGCGCTCACGACGAACATCGTGACGAGCACCTTTGGTCCCTTGACCCGTCTGAGCGTGTTATCGGAGACCGCACCGCTTATCGGATCGCCGAGTGCCAGCATCAACATCGCCGGGAGCGCGATCGCGGGCGGAAAGAGGACCACGACGACCGTCATGCTCAGCATGTAGTAGCCGTAGCCGGCGAACTGATCTTGCTCGTACTCCCGCGTGAGTTTGTCGTAGATCCACCACTCGAGGCCGACGCGAAGCCGGAGGAACTCGAGGGCGATGGCGCCGACCGCGAGGACGACCATCAGGACGCGAAAGTGCTCCCAGGTGAGCCCGACCTCGAGGTAACTCGCGACGAGATAGAGCGCGACGAGACCGGAGCCACTCGCGTGGACCAGCCGTCGTTTCAGTTCGTCGGCCATCACGTCACCCCTCGAAGGTGGTGACCTTCAGTCCGTCGGTACGGAGCGGGTTACAGCTCGTCGAACTCGAGGTCGCCTTCCCGAATGGAGGCGAGCGTTTCGGCCAGTTCGTCGATGGAGAGTCGTTTTTGTTCGGTCGTATCTCGCTCGCGGACCGTCACGGTCGTCTCCTCGTTCTCGACCGTCTCGAAGTCGACGGTCACGCAAAACGGCGTGCCGACCTCGTCCTGGCGGCGGTAGCGCCGGCCGATGTTCCCCGAGTCGTCGTAGGTGACCGAGAGGCCCGAACCGCGCAGATCGGCGACGATCTCCTCGGCTTGGGCGAGGAGCTCGTCGTCGCCTTGGAGCGGGAAGACGCCGACGAACGTTGGCGCGACCTCCGGCTCGAGTTCGAGATACGTCCGCTCTTCGCCGGCGACTTCGTCTTCGCGGTAGGCGTGGTGGAGGACGGTGTAGACGAGTCGGTCGACGCCGAAGGAGGGTTCGACGACGTGGGGAACGACGTGCTCGCCGGCTTCGGTCTGCTCTTCGACCGCGAAGCCGGTGTGCTCGACGGGAATTTCGTGCGTTTCGCCCTCGAGTTCGATTTCGACCGTGTCGCCCTCGAAAGCGGCTCGATCTCTGGCTGCGAGGGTCTCGAGTTCGGAGACGACGGCCTGGGCGTCGCCGCCGAACTCGGGTCCGAGGTAGCTCATGTCGGGGTCGACCGTGGCACGCTCGACGGTCTTTGGTTCGTCGTACTGTTTGAAGATCGTAAAGCGGTCGCCGGAGTGTTCGGCGTGTTTCGAGAGATCGTAATCGCCCCGGTAGGCAAAGCCCGCAAGTTCGATCCAGTTCCCGTCTATTTCGCCCTCGGCGTCCCAGCAGTCCGCCGCGTAGTGGGCGCGTTCGCCCGAGAGATGCTGGCGAAACCGGAACCGGTCCATGTCGACGCCGACCGACTCGTACCACGGTTTCGCGACGCCGAGGAAGTACGCCACCCACGAGTCGCCGATGATACCCTCGGAGACGGCGTCGCCGATGGTCGTCTCGAGCACCTCGCCGTCCTCTTCGTTCTGTTCGCTAGCCGGGTAGAGCACCACTTCGACGTCCGCGACCGACTCGAGATCAGGCTCGTTTTCCTCGGGATCGACGAAGTACTCGAGTTCGGCCTGGGTGAACTCCCGGGTTCGGATGATCGAGCGCCGGGGGCTGATCTCGTTTCTGTATGCGCGGCCGATCTGGGTGACGCCAAAGGGGAGCTGGTTGCGTGCGTACTCCTTCAGACGGGGAAACTCGACGAAGATGCCCTGGGCCGTCTCCGGGCGCAGGTAGCCGGGCTGGGCGTCGCCCGGGCCGATGTTCGTCGCGAACATGAGGTTGAAGTCCTCGACGGCGACGTCCGCGAGGCCCGCGCCACACTCGGGGCAGACGAGTTCGTACTCGGCGATGATCTCCTCGACTTCCGGAATGGGGAGGCTCTCTGCGTCCTCGTACTCCGTGTTGTCCTCGACGAGGTGATCGGCTCGAGTGCTCGCGCCACACTCCGGACACTCGATTAGCATGTCGTCGAAGCCCTCGAGGTGTCCCGACGCCTCGAAGACGGGCTCGTGCATGATCGTCGGCGCGTCGATCTCCATGTTGCCCTCCGCGACGGCGAAGCGGTCGCGCCAGGCGTCCTCGACGTTGCCCTTCAGCGCGGCACCTTGCGGGCCGAAGCTGTAGAAGCCGCCGACGCCGCCGTAGGCTCCCGACGACTGGAAGAAGTAGCCGCGTCGCTTCGCCAGTTCGACCAGTTTCTCGCTCGTTGGCGCCGCCTCGGATCCGTCCGCGTCGGTGTGTTCTTGCTTACTCATAGAGTGCCTCGAGAATGTCGACGTCCCGGACGATACCGACGAGCTGTTCGCCGGTCACCATCGGGATCTGTTCGATGTCCTCGCTGATCATGCGCTGGGCGGCCTCCTGGACCGAGGTCTCCGCCGAGACGGTCACGACCTCGTCGGTCATGAACTCGTTGACCGGTCCGTTGGGAATCTCGATGTCTCGCGTGGGGAGATACCGGCTACCGACCCCCTTGATCCCCTCCCAGGACCACTGGGAGTCCTGATCCGGGAAGTTGTTCCCGGTCTCCTCTTCGCCCTCGACGATGCGGGCGACGTCGATGATATCGACCTCCGTGAGGACGCCGCTCATCCGCCCGTCGTCGTCGAGCGCGACGGTGTAGGGAACGTTTGCGTACGAGAGTTCGCGCTCTGCGACCGGCAACGGCGCACCCTCGTAGGTCGTGTTTACGTCCTCGCTCGCGTACCGATCGACCGTCTCGTCGGTCTCCTGGTCGCCGGTTGCGATCGCGTGGACGACGTCGGTCACCGTGACGATGCCCTCGAACTCGCCGTCGACGACGGGGACGCGGCGCGCGCTCTCCTCGACCATCGTCCGCGCGACGTCCGGGAGCGCGGTGTCCGCAGTCGTCGTCGGCACGTCGTCCATCAGCATGACGAGCTGGTCTTCGTCGGGCTGTTCGATCAGGACGTCCCGCGAGATCAGTCCGCGGTACTCCGGGCCGCCGTCGGTCGATTTGACGACCGGAACCGAGGAGAACGATCGCTCTTGTAGGTACTCGAGGACGTCGGATCGAGTGCCCGGCAACTCGGCGGTCACCACGTCCTCGCGGGGCGTCATCGCGTCGGCTACGTTCATGTCCCCACGCTACGGCGAAAATGAGTATAAACCCAGTGTTTCCCGCGCCCGAGGACGGTCCCCTCGTCTGACCGATTTACTGATCGGACAGTCCAATTCGACGAGTTTATATGTGGGTGTGTGTGACTCTCTTACATGGCGACGAACCCCCACGCCACGACGGAACACGATACCATCGTTGGCTCGATCGACTCTGCCGGCACGAGCGACCGCGACGAGTACGTTATCGCGGACATCTCCGCGGACGGCGCGTGGCTCTCGATGCAGGCCGAGGCGGCACCGACGCTTACGGCCTGGCGATAACCGAAGTGGGGGGCGGGAGACTGGGGGGTCTCGCTACGTCTTCCTCGCGGACGACGATCGGTTCTCACTCGAGGAGTCGACCATCCGAGCGATCGCATCGCGGATTCAGTCGGGCGGTCCAGCATCGAACGCTCGCGCCGTCAACTCTCGTTCGATACCGTTAGTATCGAGGAGCGACTTGCTCGCCCATGGTCGGTCCGAAGCCACACGAACGGGCTTCCGGTGGCGCTTCGAGTCCCGAGACCGACGGCTCCCGGTGGACGGTCGCGACGCTCCTCTCGGCGCTCGTTCCGACCGCCATCGCCCGACGAGCGATCTCGGTCTCGGTCGAGACGGATCGTGCCGTCTACGAGGCGGGCGATCCCGTCGAAATCACCGTCGAGTTTCGGAACCGACTCCCGCTGGCGGTCGAGATTCCGACGCCAACCCGGCGACGCTGGGGGTGGAGCGTCGACGGCGAACTCGAGGCGACGGACGAGCGACGCTTCGTCAGGGATCGGCCGTCGGCGTTTTCGTTCGACAGGGGCGAGCGAAAACGCACGCGAATTACCTGGAACGGGCGGTTCGAACGCACTCGAGGTCGACACGAGTCGATCGTTCCCGAACCTGGTGAGTACGAGATCCGAGCGTTCGTCGCCGGCCACGAGGGTCGCCACCAACCCGCCGATTCGACGACGATCGAACTCGAGTGAGCGATCGTCCGGGTTCGGAAAACCACCACACTGACTTACGACTGGACCGTATCACTCGAGAGATGGATACCTCCTCGCGCGTTCGCGACGGCAGTCCGATCGTCGCGACGGCCGTCGCGATCGGTCTCGCTATCTTCGGAATCGCCGCGACCCAGCTGACGACGTTGCCGGCGTTTCTGCTGGATCCGGCGCTGATAACGTCGCCGGGAGATGCCTCGATCACCGCGCGGACCGCACTCATGGTGCTCAACTTCCTCGGGTTCGCCCTCGCCGGCGGGATCTACCTCGCCGCGACCGACCGGGGCTGGTCGTACGTCGACTGGCGGATGCCGACGGGACGCGGGTGGATCTACGTCCTCGTCGGGATCGTCGGCAGCATCGCCTTCTACTTCCTCGTGAGCATCCTCGTCCAACTGCTCTCGTTACCCACCACGGACAATCAGGTAATGGAGTACGTCGCTGGCGACCAGACGATGATCCTCGTCATGATTCTCATCGTCTTCTTTTTCAACGCACCCGCCGAGGAGTTTCTCTTCCGAAACGTCATCCAAAAACGCCTCTACGACGCGTTCACTCGGATGCAAGCCGTCGTCGTCGCGAGTCTCATCTTCGCGCTGGTTCACATTCCGGCGTACCTCGCCGCCTCCGGCGATCTCCTCTCGATCGGGCCGGACGCACTGTTCGCGACGACCGTCTCGCTCGCGGTCGTCTTCGGCGGTTCGCTCATCTTCGGCTACCTGTACGCGAAAACCGACAACCTCGTCGTCCCGACGGCCGCCCACGCCGCGTTCAACGCGTTCCAGTTCGGCCTGCTCTATCTCGCCCTCGAGTTCGGTCTCGAGGTGGAAGACCCCGCGCAGTCGGTCGTGGCCGACCTCGTGTTCGTCCTCTCGTAGCGCCGCCGTTGGCTTCGAGGATCGGTTCGTGTTCGGTCCCGCCGACCTGCGTCCGTCCTTTTAATACCCCCCGCCGGCGAGTGGTGGATATGTCTCATGCGAAGGGCGACCGCCGCGAGCGCGAACTCGTCAACGAACTCGACGAGGCGGGCTTTGCGGTGATGCGTGCGCCCGCAAGCGGCGCGGCGACCGACCGGGAACTCCCCGACGTTCTCGCGGGCGACGGCGAGGTCTTCTACGCGATCGAGGCCAAATCCAGCTCCGGCGATCCGATCTACCTCTCGGGCGAGGAAGTCGAGGCGCTGATCTACTTCGCACAGAACTTCGGCGCGAAACCCCGCATCGGCATCCGCTTCGACCGCGAGGACTGGTACTTCTTTCACCCGGCCGATCTCCACGTCACCGACGGCGGTAACTACCGCGTCAAAAAGGAGACAGCCATCGCCGACGGCGTCGACTTCCCCGAGTTCGTCGGTCGATCCGAGAAGATGACTCTCGAGGAGGTCGGCGACGGCGGTGACGACGGCCCCAACGAGGAGATCCTCCGCGTCCTGAACGCCGTCGAACAGGGCGTGATGGACGTCGAGGAGGCCGCGGAGTTACTCGAGCAGTGACGGAGACTGGAGTGGGGACTCGAGCAGTGACGGAGACTGGAGTGGGGACTCGAGCAGTGACGGAGACTGGAGTGGGGACTCGAGCAGTGACGGAGACTGGAGTGGGGACTCGAGCAGTGACGGAGACTCGAACAGTTACGGCGGAACGACTCGCTCGAGACGCGTCCGCGGGAAGGTGTAGACCGTAAGCGACGACGGGACGACGCCGTTGCGCTTTACGCTGGCGTGGGGGTAGACCGCGGCGACGACGGGGACGTCGGGGTCGTACGCTTCGTTCGTCTCGTACTCGGCGACGGTGCAGTCGGCCGCTCGAATCTCGACCGCATCCGCGCGGTACTCGGAGACGTCGACGACAGTGAGACGGCTTCCAGTCTCTCGGTCTCGAACCGTATCGCCCGGCCCGATAGCGTGGTCTACGCAGTAGAACGGACCGGCGGCTTCACCGCCGCCTCGATACCACATCGTGGCAACGCTTTCGTCGACGAACACCGTCTCGCCGCAGTCGTGACACTCCACGGTAACCTCGCCCGGCGGCGGCGTTCGCCCTTCCGTGATCTCCATCGCGATCCGGCGGACGTGCTTACATCGAACGCCGCGGAAGACGTGGTCGGGGCAGGTACACCGACCCGCCTCGAGGTCGACGAGGTAGGTGTGTTCGCTGGCCGATTCGACCTCGTAGAGCCCGTCGCCAAGCGGGAGAACGGACATCGACTCTTCGCGGGCACGGCGCGAGCGCTCCTCGAGGTGGTCGGGCGTCGAAACGGGAAGCGGTGCTTTCGGTGACGCTATTGTTTTCATGGGTGCGTCGGGCGTGTAAACGGCGTCTCGGTCGGTCGGCTATTCGACTCTAGTACGTGCTCGAGGCCTATAACGGGTGTGTTCGTCAGGTACGCTGATGATTCTCGCGTCGTTTCACGTCGTGTTCTCTCGTGTCGTTTGTCACTCCGACGTCATACCTGCTCGTGACGCGTTATCTGTCATTCCACGTCGCGTTCGCTCGCAACGTGTCGTTTGCCACCGTTCTACGCCGCGCCTGTCTCGAGTGTCCGTCCATCGTCGGCGTCGACCGCCGACCGGAGACGTTCGGATCGCGCGACCAACAGGTGCATTCTAAGGGCTCGGGTTCGTTTCACAGCCTATGGGACTGCTGGACGGACTCCGCGCCGCGCTCGGATTGCGCGCCGAAGCGGACGCGAAACGCGACGCCGACCCTGACGACCTCTTCGGGATGAGCACCGCCTACCTCACGATGGAGGCCGAACTCGGCTACGACGCCATCGGCGTCGGCGCGCTCTGTTTCTCCGGCGTCGACTCGAACAGCTTTCGCGAGGCCGTCGACGAGGTCGAGGCCATCCTCGAGGCCGGCCGCGAGGAGACCGGAACCGACTTTTCGGTCTCCGAGGACGACCACGGCTACCACTGGGTGATCCTAGAGGACGACGACACCGAGGACCTCATCACGAGCATGCACTTCGCCGCGGACACCTTCGTCGAACACGGCTACGGCTCCCGACTGCTCGCGGCCGTCTTCGGTTACGAGGATCATCGGAGCGGCGATCCGGCCTATTGGATCTACTCCTTCCGCCGGGGATCGTTTTACCCCTTCGCACCCCAGTCGGGCCGCGAGCGCGACTCGAGCGCCGAGTTCAAACTCGAGGCGGCCTTAGACGGTGAACTCGAGATCGAACGCGAAAAGGAGTACTGGTACCCGCTGTGGCCGAGTCGACGCGGTACTCATCCCTGGGAGTGAGACGGTCTGCTGTCAGTCATTTCCGGTGCGACTGCGACCCGTCCTGCGAGACCACCGGTGAATCGGTACAGCAAACCGTATGAAACGGTCTTTCGTTCCGGTGAGCCGACGGACTGGTCGGGGGTTTTCGCGACTGGCGGATACCAGGACGTCAGCACGACGAACCTCACCGCTCCCTGGGACGCTCAGACGAACCCAAACCACGTAGGGAGTACCGCCATACCGTCCCATCGCCTACGAGTCGTCGGCGGGACGACGATCACCGCGGCGGGCCCACACGCCGACGTCCTGTCTTTCCTTCCATCCGACTGCACACCCGGAGATCTCCGTCTGGGCCGGAGTACGATGCTCGGCACGCACGCTCGATCCATCCCCGACTGTCTCCCACCGTTCGGCCGTTCCGGTTCGGCGGCCGTCGAACACGACCAACTACCGCAGGACGTTGCACCCATGCGGATCGTCGTCGCCTGTCGGACCCATTATACCGATCCGTTCACTACGTCGACACAGTGACGGAGTGGAACCAGTTCAAGGCCGATCGACGAAACGCCGGTATCGTTCCCGAGGTCGAGGGACCGTACCGGATCGAGGAGACGTGGACGGCGGAGCTTACTGGCTCGGCCGGTTCGCCGGTCCTCGACCGCGACACCGTCTTCGTGGGCACGGACCGTGGAAACCTGTACGCACTCGAAGCCGACACCGGCCGCCGTCGCTGGGTGCTCGAGACGGTCGAGCCGACCGATTCGGCGCCGGTCGTTACGCGCGAACGGGTGTGTTTCGGAACGAGCGGCGGGACGGTCCGTGCGGCCGACCCAGCGACCGGCGACGAGCTATGGGAGACCGATCTGCCGGCCCCGCTCACGACGCCGCTCTCGCGATCCGACGGACGGCTTTACGCCGGACACGAGGACGGTCTCTCGGCGCTCGAGGCCGAAACGGGCGAACTCGTCTGGACCTACGAAACTGACGCACCCGTCGCCGGGACGCCCGCGATCGACGACGACCGAGAGTGGGACGGCGCGCGCGTTTTCGTCGGAACCGAGGACGAGACCGCCGTTGCGGTCGACGCCGAGGCGGGCGAAGAGTGCTGGACGGTACCGACGGACGGCGCCGTAACCGGCGGACCGACGGTCGCCGACGGCCGCGTTTACGTCGCCGACGACGGCGGGACCCTGCTCGCACTCGGCGGCGATACCGGTCAGACGTGGTTCACCTATCAGGTCCGGGGCTCGCTCACCTCCTCGGCGACGGTCCTCGTCGACGACGAACTCGAGGACGGCGGGACGACGTTTGTCGGCGCCGACGACGGCTATCTCCACGTCACCGACACGACGTTCGGGCGGCGAAAGGTCCGGGGTTGGCTGTTCTCGAAGAAAGGGATCGGTCTCGACGGCCCAATTCGTTCGGATCCCGTCGTCGTCGGCGACGTCGTCTGCGTCGGCGACTCGACCGGCTCGCTCTACGGCATCGACGTCGAGGAGTTCGATCACCTCTGGTATCACTCGCTTGCGGCCCCGATCACGGCCACGCCCGCGGTCGGCGAGCAGTGTCTCTATGTCGGGTGCGAGGACGAGCGGCTGTACCGTCTCGAGTGGACTCCGGGCGAAGCGAAACCGTAGGTTCGCCCGTTTCGAGGCGCTTGCCGTCTCGGGACGAGTGGGCTCATCGCCTATCCATCGGTCGCGGCGGCTTCCCCTTCCTATCTAAACTCTCCGATAGAATCTCGAACGGCCCGACGCAGTACGGCACTTTCACTTTCACTCCCCTGTTAACGAGCCTTTATGGGGTGTCCGGAACTACGTCGGAGTATGCCAGAAGCAGATCTCGAGACGCTCCCCGGCGTCGGACCGGCAACCGCAGACAAACTCCACGACGCAGGCTTCGAATCGTTCCAGAGTCTCGCCGTCGCCTCGCCGTCCGAACTCTCGAACACGGCCGACGTCGGCGAGTCGACGGCCGCCGACATCGTTCGCGCCGCCCGCGACGCCGCCGACATCGGCGGCTTCGAGACCGGCGCGACGGTCCTCGAGCGACGAAACAAAATCGGCAAACTCACCTGGCACATCGACGAGGTCGACGACCTGCTGGGCGGCGGGATCGAGACCCAGTCGATCACGGAAGTGTACGGCGAGTTCGGCTCCGGTAAGTCCCAGGTCACCCACCAGATGTCCGTCAACGTCCAGCTCCCCCAGGAGGTCGGCGGTCTCCACGGCAGTGCCATCTTCGTCGACTCCGAGGACACGTTCCGCCCCGAACGTATCGACGACATGGTCCGCGGACTTCCGGACGACGTCATCGACGCCACGCTCGAGGACCGCGAGATCGAGGGATCGGCCGGCGACGAGGAGGCGATGGACGAACTCATCGAGGACGTCCTCGACAAAATCCACGTCGCGAAGGCGTTCAACTCCAACCACCAGATGTTGCTGGCCGAGAAGGCCAAGGAACTGGCGAGCGAACACGAGGAGTCCGAGTATCCGGTTCGCCTGCTCGCGGTCGACTCGTTGACGGCCCACTTCCGCGCGGAGTACGTCGGCCGTGGCGAACTCGCGGACCGACAGCAGAAGCTCAACAAACACCTCCACGACTTAGACAAGGTCGGGAACCTCTACAATGCGGCCGTGCTCGTCACCAACCAAGTCGCATCCAACCCCGACTCGTTCTTTGGCGACCCGACCCAGCCGATCGGTGGCAACATTTTAGGCCACAAGTCCACCTTCCGAATCTACCTCCGCAAGTCCAAGGGTGACAAACGGATCGTCAGACTGGTCGACGCGCCGAACCTCGCCGACGGAGAAGCCGTTATGCGCGTACAGGACGGCGGCCTGATGGCGGAGTAATCCTCGACCGAGAGCGCACGGAGACGCTTTTGATGCGCTCTTAACGTGCTTTTGACGTGCCTTCGATGCCGGCTTTCGTCCACCGTGTTGCACGCGAAAAACGACTCTCTCGCTCACACTCGAGCGGTCAGCACTGATCGTGCTTGGCGCTGGCTTGCAAGCGAGAGTGCACTGACGGAAAACGTCTGCGACAGAGCTTACGCGATTCACTCCCGTTGAGCAAACCGAAGGTTTGCGATGCCCATCAGAACGCAAGCGTTCTGCGGACGTCCCCAGAAATCGAAGATTTCTGTGTGCGAACAAATCGCGGAGCGATTTGTCAACGCCCTGTTCGTTCCTCGGTTCCGACAGAGCGTCGGAACACTCGTCGCTCACGAGAAGAGCGGGATTCTCTCGCTGAATCAAGATAGTGACGTAAAGGGCTCCGCGTCGGCGAATCGAACCGTTCGGAACGTCGACCCGATTCGGCTCGATCAGTCTTCGGTCGTCGTCTTCTCGACCTCGAGTTCGCCGCGGTAGATCTCCGCGCCGTCCTGGGCGACCTTCTCCGCGAGCACCGCACATTTGATCCGCATCGGCGAGATGTCGACGCCGAGCATGTCGACGATGTCGTCGCGGTCCATCTCGAGCAGTTCGTCGACGGTCTTGCCCGTCAACTCACTCGAGAGCATACTCGCGGAGGCCTGGCTGATCGCACAGCCGTCGCCCGAAAAGGCGACGCGTTCGATCGTCTCGTCGTCCTCGTCGAGACGGACGTCCATGCGAATCTCGTCACCGCACATCGGGTTCTCGCCGACGTGGGTGAAGGTGGGATCCTCGAGTTTCCCGTAGTTCCGGGGGTTCTTGTAGTGGTCGAGGATCTGCTGTCTGTACATGTCCGAGCCAAGTCCCATCGTGTCCTCGAATAGATCGGAGAGTTGTAAAAGGGTTCCGGGGAACGGTTCCGACCCGTTACCACGATCGGTTACGTCGACTGTCGATCGTCAAAAGCGCGTGACGATGATCGGTTACGGACGGAGACCCGATACCTGCCGTCGATCGTCGCCGCTCGCGTCGAAGACTCGTACTGTCGGATGGGACTTCGCGGAGAACGGTTGCTGGTCGGTACGCACCCTACGTCGGCCCCCGTTCGGTCGGAGGATTCAGGTAGCAGGCGTCGACGATCACGACCATCCCGACGACGGCCGCAACGACCATTGTGGCCTCGAGCGAGACGCCCAGGACGCTCGCCCCGACCAGTGCAACCGCGAACGCGATCGGGACGATCGCGAGCAGGAAATCGTACCGATTCGCCGCGGTGAGTGCGTCGATCAGGACGTCGAACGGATCCCGCTTGGGACGTCCAATGGACTTCTCGTACATCGGCTTTCACCTCGGCAATCCATTGTAACGGAGCGAGCCCCAAAAGCGCTGTGCGCCCGTCGACTCGATCGTCGAAGCTGTGGGCTCGAGAGCGTCCGAACGCGGTTTACACCGCCAGCCGCCAGTGCGGTGTCGGTGGCGTCTGAAGATCAGCGCTCGCCCGCCACTTCGGCGTCGAACTGCGAGACGAACTCGCGGACGTACGCGGCGCGGCGATCGGCGAGCTCCCGACCGGCGTCGGTGTACATCCGTTCCGGGAGGTCGAGGATCTTGCGATGGAGGTGGTTGTACTGTGTCTGTCCGGCAGTCGTCTCGTCGTCCTCGAGCGCGGTCGCCGGATCGTGGATCGGCGAGCCGATCGCGGTGCCGTGAGCGAACAGGCGGGCGAGGCCGACCGCACCCAGCGCGTCGAGGTTGTCCGCATCGGAGAGCACCTTCGCCTCCGGCGTTTCCGGCTCGATCGCGTTCGAGTAGCGGTGGGCACGAATACAGTGTGTGACGCGTTCGATCGTCTCCGTGCTCGCGTCGGCGGCCTCGAGAATTACGCCGGCCTCCCTCGCTCCCCAGGTCGCGTGGTCGTCGATTTCGCCGCGATCTTCCCGTTCGCGGCCGATATCGTGGAGAAGCACGGCGAGTGTGAGGACTCGTTCGTCGACCGGTTCGGGATGGCGCTCGAGCAACGTCTCCGCGAGCGCCTCGACGCGCTCGACGTGATGCCAGTCGTGGGCTGGCGGGGCATCCTCGAAGTACGGGCGGGCGCGCGTTCGAACCGTCTCCAACATGGACCCGGGTTATCAGATAACGGGCATAACCGTTTCGACCGGCGCTACGGACGGACGACGTCCTCGGGTGTCGATCCGAACTCGTCGGGGTGACAGAGCGCGGCGAGCCGTTCTGCGGCATCGACCAGCCGCGGGGTCCAGCGGGTCAGGTACGCGCTTCCGTCGAGGACGAACGCGCGGTCTTCCCGAACCGCGGTGAGGTCGTCCCATCCCGGTCGGTCGGACAGTTCGTGAAACTGCTCGAGCGTCCGTTCGGCGTCGAACCCGCAGGGGGCGACGACCACCACCTCCGGATCGTACGCGAGGAACTCCTCCCACTCGAGCGGGGCGGACCGGTCGCCGGGTTCGCCGAGGCCGTACTCGCCGCCAGCGACGCGGACGACGTCGGGGACCCAGCTTCCGCCGGGCCGGATCGGGTCCATCCACTCGAGGACGGCGGTTCGCGGCCGCTCGCCGTCGGGAACTCGCTTCTCGACGGCGTCGGTTCGCCGCCGAAGGTCGTCGACCAGCGTCGCCGCTCGCTCTTCCCGGCCGACCGCCTCGCCGACGTCACGGACGCACGTCAGGACGTCCTCGAGGCGGTTGGCCTGCAGCGCCAGCACGTCGGGGTCGACCGCGAGATCGGAAAGCGTCTCGCCGACGAGGACGTCGTCAACGGCACAGACGCCACAGACGCCCTGCGTGACGATGAGGTCGGGCTCGAGCTCGCTGATTCGGTCGGCGTCCATCCGGTAGAGGTGGCCGTCCTCGGTCGCCGATCGGACCTGCTCGTGACGGTCGGCGCTTGCGGTCGCGTCGACTTTCGAGACGTCGATCGCGGGTAGTTCGGCCACTTCGGGTGGGTAGTCACAGGCGTGAGAGACCGCGACCGGCTCGACGCCTAACGCGTACAGGATCTCCGTCGACGACGGCGACGTGGAGATGACGTTCATACGAGAGTGCTCTCACGAACGATCATTACGATGACGGAGCGACCCGATCGCGGCGAGTGCGACTGCGACGACGGCTGCAGCCGTCGCGGCCGAAGCGAGTCCGAATCCGGGCACGCCGTCTGCATCGTCGCCGGCCGTTTCGTCGTCCGATTCCGTCGTCTCTGCCGGCGCATCGTCGTCGACATCGGGTTCGTCATCGGCGCTCGAGTCGCCACCGTCGTCGTCCGCCGAGTCGCCGTCGCCAGTCGGTTCGTCGGCCGCGTCGGCGGTCGCCGCCGCGTACGCCTCGGGGTGGAACGTCTCCGCAAACGTCGTAATCGCGTGAATTACCCGCGGACCGGGTCGATTCAGGTGGTTGATGTCGACCGTCACTACCTGGTCGGACTGGACGGCCGTCGTCGACTCGTACGCCGAACTATCGGGCATCTCCGGCGAGTTTGTGTTCAACACGATCCAGTCGGGGTCCTGTTCGACGACGGTCTCTTCGCTTAGCTGTTCGTACGCCGCGACGCCCGCCTCGGCCGCGACGTTCGTTCCCCCGCCGGTTTCGATCAACTCGTGGATGAACGTCTCCTCGCCCGCCGTAAACCCGAAGAACGTATAGAGGACGTCCGGACGCTCCTCGCCCTCGAGGGCCGCCTCGACGATCTCGAGTTCGTCGTCCATCCAGGCGACGGTCTCCTCGGCACCTTCACACTCGCCGACGAGCGAACCGACGAGTAACGTCCGCTCGCGGACCTCCTCGAGTGACTCCGCCGACTGGAAGTAGTAGACGGTCACGCCGGCCTCCCGGAGCGTCTCGACGGTTTCCTCGGAGACGAAGTTCGAACTCGGGGCGAGCACGAGATCCGGCTCCAGGTCGACGACGATCTCGGGTTCGATCGTCTCCGCGTCCGTCGAGATGTTCGTCCGCTCCGAGGCACCCTCGAGGTTCTCGGCGTGTTTGGTCGTCCCTACGACTTTTTCCTCGGCGCCGATCTCCCACATCGTCTGGGCCGCACTCGGGTTGAGCGTGACGACCGTCTCGGGTTCGTCCTCGAGGGTGACTTCCGTCCCGCTGTCGTCGGTCATCGTCACCGGGAACGAACAGTCGTCGACCGTGTCGATCGACGGCCGCTCGTGTGCTACTGACTCGCCTCCAACCGCGGCGACGGGAGTGCACGCCACCATCAGAACGAGCAACGCGATTCCACCGATCCGTATTCTACTCATCGGGCTACCGTCGCCAGCACTCCAATATATATGTGACTGTTACAAACTCACTTTCGAACACCGCTTCGAAACTCTCGGATCGCGGACTCGTCCTGCCGGGAGATCACTCGAGTGAAACGTCGTGATTCGACTGCAGGCGGCGGCATCCGTGACACTGGCCGCCGCAGACCGGATGCCGTGACACCGCCGCTTACGCGAACAGCTGACGCGCATCGTCTAACGCCGCGACCAGCTTGTCGACCTCGTCTTTCGTGTTGTAGACGTAGAAGGAGGCTCGAGTCGAGGCGGCGACGCCCAGCCTGTCGTGAAGCGGCTGAGTACAGTGGTCACCCGCCCGAACCGCGACGGTGTGATCGTTCATGATCGAGGCGATGTCGTGGGCGTGAACGCCTTCGAGGTTGAAACTCACCAGCCCGCCGCGGTCGGGGCCGGGTTCGGGGCCGTAGATCTCGACGTCGCCCTCGGCCTCGAGTCGCTCGTAGGCGTAGCGGGCGATCTCCTCTTCGTGGGCCTGGATGCGGTCCATGCCGATCTCCTCGAGCCAGTCGATGGCGGCCACGAGGCCGACGGCTTCGGCGATCTGTGGCGTTCCGGGTTCGAACTTCCAGGGCAGGTCGCCCCAGGTCGACTCCTCGAAGGTGACCTTGCGGATCATGCCGCCGCCGTAGAGGTAGGGGTCCATCTCCTCGAGCAGGTCTCGCTTGCCGTAGAGGACGCCGATGCCGGTGGGGCCGGCCATCTTGTGGCCCGAGAAGGCGTAGAAGTCGGCGTCGATCTCGCCGACGTCGACCGGGCGGTTGGGGACGGCCTGGGCGCCGTCGATAAACGAGAGCGCGCCGTGTTCGTGGGCGAGTTCGGTGAGTTCGGCGACGGGGTTGACGGTGCCCAGCGTGTTCGAGACGTGGACCGCCGAGACGATTGCGGCGTCGTCGTCGATCAGTTCGCGGGCGTGGTCCATGTCGAGGCGGCCATCGTCGTCGACCCGGATGTACTCGACGTCGGCACCCGTCTGCTCGCCGATCTGTTGCCACGTGACGAGCGAGGCGTGGTGTTCCATCTCCGTCAGCACGACGCGATCACCGGGCTCGAGTTCGTTCAGCCCCCAGGCGTAGGCGACGAGGTTCTCGCTCTCGGTCGTGTTCTTGGTGAAGATGACCTCCTCGCGGCCGTCGGCGCCGATGAAGTCGGCGACGCGGTCGTGGGCTTCCTCGTAGGCGATCGAGGCCTCCTGGCTCAGGTGGTGGATCCCGCGGTGGATGTTCGCGTTGTACTCGCGATAGTAGTCGCTCATCGCGTCGACGACCGGATCCGGCGTCTGGGTCGTCGCCGCGTTGTCGAGGTAGACGACCTGCTGGCCGTCGAACTCCCGCTCGAGGATCGGAAACTCCTCGCGGATAGCCTCGACGTCGAGCGCCTCGAGATTCTGTTGGCTCATTGGCGACTAGCAAGGGCCGAACACAAAACACTCCTTCGGTCCGCCGATCAGCCTCCGCTCGGAACGGCAACGATCCGGCCGAGACGGACATCGTGCGGAGGCCGATCAGTAGAGCCGAAGCAACTGTGCGTGGAGGGTGTCCTCGACCTCGAGGACGTTTTCGGCCTGGATAATGCCCTCGTCGATGGCGAGTTCGACAGCCTGCGTTCCGACGATGTTGGCGACGGTGGCTCTCGCTAAGCTGTCGATCACCGCGGCTTCGTCGACGGATTCGCCGCCGTAGAACTCCTCGGTGACCGTAAGCGACAGCTCTCCTTCCTCGAACGTCTCGCCGAGGACGTCGTCGTCACAGATAGCGACAAGCAACCCCTCGGGTGTCTCCCGTTCGGTGAGGTACATCGTCACTCGAGTTCCCACTCGCGCTCTGGGTCACGGTTCGCCTCCTCGTAGGGGGACCCACCTCCTTGCATCTCCTCTCGTTGTTCCATCACTCGCTGTTCGGCTCGCTCGCGCATCTCGTTTGCTTCCTCGGCGATCTCCTCGGCCTCGTCGTACTCGCCTAAGTCCTCCAGGATGTGGGCTTTCTCCTCGAGGACTTTTCCGTTGCGCATCCCGAGGCGGATGGCGTTGTCGATGCAGTGGAGTGCCTCCTCGGATAAGCCCCGCTCGGAGAGGAAGAACGCTCGGTTGAACCAGCCCTGGGCGAACCGCTCGTCGACCTCGACGGCGCGCTCGGCGTGCTCTAAGGCCTGGGCTGTCTCGCCGAACTCCCAGAGTGCGTAGGCGAGGTTCGTCTCGGCCGTCGCGGCGTGTTCGCTCTCGTCGTCGATCGAAAGCGCCTCCCGGTGGGCGCCGATCGCCTCGTCGTACTCCTCGAGTTCGGCGTGGGCGGCACCTTTGTTCACCCAGGCCTCCTGGGCGAGTCGGTCGTCGTCGGCGAAGCGGGCGGCTCGCTCGAAGGCCTCAGTAGCCTGCTCGAAGCGGTTGATCCGCATGTAGTTGAGCCCGACGTCGAGGAGTTCCTCGGCGTCGACCGCATCCGACGGGATGTTCTGTGCGTCGAGTGTATCGGTGATTACCCGGGAGTCGACCGGATCGACCTTCGACGGGTCGACGTCCAGTTCCGGCGGATCCAGATCGAATTCGTCGTAGGGGTCGTCGAACCCCTCCCCTTCGGAGAAGCGATGGTCACGATCGTCCGATCGGTCGGTCATTACTAGACGGTGGCGACGAGGGCTGTTAAGGGCTACGACCCGCGTAGTGGCGACCATCACGCTCGTTCGACGGTATTAGCTCCCGATTCCGAGGAGTGATCGCAACGTTCGCGTCCGAACGCCGCACTCGCTGGCGAACTCACACTCGTCACATTTCGCACGATCGTTGATTCGCGGTGGCGGCCCGTCCAGTTTTCGCACCGTCCGAAGTGCCCGCCGGTAGCGAGCCTTTCGCCGAGTCGTCAACTCGAACGAGCGGACGACACCGTAGGCCGGATACTCGAGCCAGGCCCGGTCGACGCTCGTCTGTTCCTCCCAGGCGAGCGCCTTCGCGGCCGCGACGGCGTGGACGGTTTGCGTCTCCCAGACGCCTCGCTCGGGCGGTCTTCCCGTCGAGACGAGTACCGGCTCGAGCGGGTCGGTGAGCACCTTATGGACGATTCCACGACAGTCACGACCGCTCGCGAGGCGGTCGCGTTCCGCCGGATTCCGAAGTCGCTCCCAGCATTCCGCCTCCTCGAGACGGCTCCTGGTCGCCGCGAGCGCTTCGCGGTAGCGAACGGGTGCGACGGCGATCGGTTCCGTCGCGAGTGCTCCCGGCGAGGCCTCGAGGAGCGCTTCGTACCGCCGCTCGAGGTCCCTGATCGCGTCGACGCGTGGCGGCGGCTCACGGTCGCTGTCGTCGTTCGTCCGCCGGTAGTAACACTTTCGCGGACAGTACGCCGCCGTCCTGAGGTCGCTAAACGAGACCAGGGCTCGGGTCACGGAACGTCTGGCCGCCCGTTCCGATAAAAAGTCCCGGATCGACGTCGGGTCTCTCTCGACGATCCGTCGTTAGAAGTCGACGTTGGTCTCCATTCCTTCCGTCGCGTCCTCGAGGCCGTCTTCACGGACGTCGGTGGTCATGCGGGCGGAGAGTTCTGCGTCCGCGAGGAGGCTATCGAACTCGTCGCGGTAGCGGTCGTTGGCCGTCCGCGATTCGTCTTCGGCCGCGGCGACCCGCCGGTAGCGCCGGATGCGATCCTCGCTGACGCCGTACTCCTCGGCGAGGGTCGCATCGTCTTCCTCGCGGCCGCGGATCGCCGTGAGGTCGATCTCGTCCGCGTCGTCCTCGGCGATGAGGTGAAGCGACATTCGCGCCTCGAAGATCTCCGCAGGCTCGACCTCGAACCGGCTGGCGATCTCCTCGTCGCTGTCGCCGTCGTAAAACCCCGTGGCGACGTCGCGGAGTTGCTCGTCCGAGAGCGGCGTCTCGAACTCGTATCGCTCGCGCATCTGCTCGATGACGCCCGCGAGTCGCTCCTCGTCGGTTCGCTCGTCGCGCTCGAGCGAACCGCGGGTGTCCTCCTGTGATTCGGTGACCGTCTCCTCGCCGTCGGTGACGTCAGTGAAGATGTTCTTGAGTTCCTCCGTTTTTTCGTTCATGGGTGGACACTCCCGACGGGTGGCTATTTAAGCCTGTTGCCAGATAACGTCGAGTGGGAGTCGAACACGAACAACGATTATGAACTTGGATTGTGTTTGTTATTTTCGCCAGACGGCGGCGGAGTCGGTCTGCGAATACGTGACAAGAATTAAGTTCCGCCTCCGCTCGTAATCGTACATGAACGTCTTTGCCCAGACGGAGGTGACGAGGGAGACCTACTGGGGGATCAGTTCCACCGGGTTCGCAGTGTTCTATCTTCTCGCCGCGATCACGATCCTCGTCTTCCTCTACGGCGTCTACCGCCGCTTCGCACGGTACGCGGACGGCGACGACGACCCGTTCGCTCGCCTGGACGACCTTCCGAACCGAATCGTTGCCGCCGCGCGAATTGCCCTCTCGAACGAGAAACAGTTCGACAGGGATCTCTACGGCGGGTTGATGCACGCCTTCATACTCTGGGGGTTTCTGACGCTGTTTATCGCGACGACGATTCTCGCGGTCGATGGCTACGTCTACGAACCGATCGCACAGGCTAACTTCTGGGAGGGCGACTTCTATCTGGCCTACCAGTTCGTCGTCGACGCGATGGGACTGTTGTTCGTCGTCGGGATCGGCATGGCGATCTACCGCCGGTACTGGGTTCGCAACCGCCGCCTCTGGGGTCGACACACCTCGAGCGAGGACGATATCTTCATCTGGACGCTGTTCGGCCTCGGCGTCGGCGGCTTCCTCCTCGAGGGGCTTCGCATCTACGCGACGGGAATGCCCGACCACGAGATCGTCAGTTTCGTCGGTTACGGCCTCGCGCTGGTGTTCGAGGCGCTCTCCATTCCGCTGGCGGGCGAACCGGGCGTCAGCCTCTCGGCCGGCATCGTCACTGGTGAAAACCTCCACTGGCTTGCCTGGTGGTCACACTCCCTGCTCGCGTTCTTTTTCATCGCCTGGATCCCCTACGCCAAGCCGTTCCACATGATCTCCTCGTTCGCGAACGTCGTCACTCGCGACGAGAAGGCCGGGCGACGCCTCCCGAACGTTCCCGCGGATCTCGATGCGACCAACGCGGAGTCCATCGACGACTTCACCTGGAAAGAGATGCTCGACCAGGACGCCTGTACCAAGTGCGGGCGCTGTTCGTCGATCTGTCCGGCCAAGGCCTCCGACCGCCCGCTCGATCCCCGCGACGTCATCCTCGATCTGAAACGCTACCGCGAATCGCTCGAGGCCGGCGGCGACGAACAACCGATCGTCGCGGACGGCGGGACCTCGGTTATCAACGCGGAGACGATGGAGTCCTGTATGGCCTGTATGGCCTGCATGGATGCCTGCCCGGTCGAGATCGAGCATCTCCAGTCGTTTACCCGGCTCAACCGCCAGCTCACCGACCAGGGCGACGTCTCCTCGAACATGCAGGACGTCTTCCAGAACGTCATGCAACACGGCAACACGTTCGGCGACTCCCCGCGGAATCGCGCCGACTGGGCAGAGGACCTCGAGTTCGACCTCACCGACGCACGCGAAGAGAGGGTCGACTACCTCTGGTACGTCGGCGACTATCCGAGCTACGACGATCGCAACAAGCGGGTCGCCCGCTCGCTCGCCGCTATTCTCCAGGAAGCCGACGTCAGCTTCGGCATCTGCTTCGAGGACGAGAAGTACGACGGCAACGACGTCCGCCGCGTCGGCGAGGAGTTCCTCTACGTCGAACTCGCGGGTCACCACGTCGAGACCTGGGAGGATTGTGAGTTCGACACGATCGTCTGTACCGATCCCCACTCCTACAACACCTTCGCGAACGAGTACCCCGAGGTCGACTTCGCGGAGTTCGCCGACGATCCGATGATGCCGTTCGAGTACACCGACCAGTGGAACGACGACGGCGAAATCGACGTCAAACACTGGACGCAGGTCGTCGAAGAACTCGTCCAGCGTGGGAAACTCGAACTATCGGGCGACGAACTCGAGTACACCGTCACCTACCACGATCCGTGTCACCTCGGGCGGTACAACGACGAGTACGAGGCTCCGCGCGAACTCATCGAGGCGACCGGCTGTGACCTCTACGAGATGCCGCGCAACCGCGCCGACTCCTTCTGTTGTGGCGGCGGTGGCGGCGGCCTCTGGATGGAGTTCGACGAGGAACCCAAACCCAGCGAAGAGCGGTTGCGTGAGGCACTCGAGGAGACCGACGCAGGCAGCGCAGTCGAAAAGTTCGTCGTCGCCTGCCCGATGTGCATGACGATGTACGAGGACGGCCGGAAAACCGGCGACTTCGAGGACGATCTCGAGATCGTCGACGTCGCCGAACTGATCGTCGAGGCGATCAGCCAGAGACACGATCTCGACAGTAGCGTAGAGACGACGTCACCTACGGAGACCGGATCGTGAGTGTCCAAAACCCCGGATGACTGTAGCCCGAGAGGGTTCTTTATGTACTGTGATCCGGTGAGTCTGCCCCGAAACAAATAACGTCGCGAGGGTCGAACGGCCTATTATCGCCGCCACCGACACATTCCATTTCGTCCCCGTGGCCATGAAAATACTCGAGTTAATCTCGATCGACCGTAAACACCGAGAGCGCCTGAGTGTTTTTCTACTGGGAGTTCTCGCGATGATCGCTCTCACCCTGAGTTATCAGTCGTATCAGAATAAAAACATCTTGCACACCACGGTCAACGTGTTTTTATCGTATACGTTTCTGTTCGGAATCGCTGACTACTATCTGGATCTGGGTACACTCCGGTATATCCTGGTGTATTGTGCCGGGTCCGCGATCATCGTTACGACGGGGTATTTTTTCGAGCCGTCGTGGCCGCTTCTTTTTATTGGGTTCCTTATCGCTCTCCTATCTTCGGTTACGGTCGTCTGGTGGCTGTACGATCGGACGTGATACGTGACGGACGATCGTCGCACAAGCCGTTCGAACTCGGGCAGCTACAGGCCGGTACTCCGGCAAGAACGTTGGATTGGGGACGAAAAACCGCTCTCGTTTCGGTAACCTCGCTACGCAGTGGTCGATTGATCGTTCTTGCGTACACGATGACGCCCGAAGACGACCTCGAGATCGTCGACGTCGCCGAACTGATCGCCGAGGCAATCGGGGCCCAAGAGGAGGCGAACCTCGAGGTCGCGGCGGACTGATTCGCCGGAGTACTCTCCAACGATCTCCACGACTGGCTCGAGCGAGACTCTGTAGTAACAACTGAAACGACGTACACACTGATCGCACATTCCGCGGTTCTCGCTCACTCCGTTCGCTCACGGGTCGCGTTGCTCCCCGTTCGCTCCGAACCGCGCTCGCTCCGAACCGCGCGGCCGTCGCGCAATCGGGTGCACACTGACGTACAGTGGCTACTCTACTCGTCAACCGCGGTGGGGTCGATCCGTTCGACGAGTCCATCGAAGTCGTCGTCAAAACTGAGTACGGCGTCGATCGCCTCGTCTTCGACGCACTCGATGAGGCTTGCATCCGTGAAACTGAGATCGTGATCGTCGTACCGCTCGAAGACGTCGACCGTTCGTTCGAACCGGTCGCTCGTCACGAAGAGCATCTCGATGCGGTCGGGGAACGGTTCGTTCCCTGCGATTCGGTCCCCGATTTGACGGGCCTCACGGTGGCTCCCGGTTCGCTTCCGGGCGAGCGTAACGGCTTCGTCGTAGACGTAATCGTTCGTATACAGCGCGCCGAAGCTCCCTTCGAACGCAGCGGCCAGCGTCTTCGTCGCCGCTTCGTGGTGTTCGTCCCGTTCGTTTTGAACGGCGACGAAGACACCCGTATCGATGATTGCACTCATTCGCCGTAGAGAACGTCGTCGATCTCATCTTCAGTCGTTTCGACGCCCCAATCGGTGCTTCCGGAGAGCCACCGGTCGATCTCTTCCTCGGAGAGCGGCTCGAACTCGTCGCGAAACGAGTCGATCAGTTCGTCTTTCGACTCGTAGCTGTCCGTGACGATCCGCTCGAGCAACTCTTGCTGGGTCACGTTTCGGCCCGTCTCGAGACGGATTTCCGCCTGTAGTTCCTCGAGGCGGGATTTGGTCGCGTCCGTCACCTTGATCGAGGTGCTCATATCTGTAGTAGAACTCTCTACCGGGAAAACGATTCTGCTAGGATGGGGTCGACGAAGTGGTGCTCGACCCGTTCGCCCATCTGTGGGTGTGGTACGGTTTACTGTCAGTCATTTCCGACGCAACCACCCCATGGGTCGCGGTTGTGCCGGTCCACCGGGACAGCAATCCGTATGAAACACCCGTGTGGTCGCCTGTAACACCCGCCCGGTTCTCACGTCATCGCGTCGGCTCAAATGACCGTTTCAGTTCCCGGACTCTCTTTGTGAGTGGCGTTCGAGGAACCGGTATGGATCGACTCGCCGGCCGACTCGTGCGCCGCCTGCGTGAGGACGAACCCGACGAGCCGACGGTCGTCGGCCTCGAGGGCGAGGACGCCGACCAGTTGTTCGACGCGCTCGGCTCCGAGACCTCTCGAGCCGTGCTGGCGGCGTGCTACGAGGAGGGTCGGGCTCGCTCGGAACTCGCCGACGAACTCGAGACGAGCCTCCAGAACGTCGGCTACCACGTCGACAAACTCGAGTCGGCCGGATTGCTCGAGGCGGTCGAGACCCGCTACGGCGAGAACGGGCGCGAGGTGACGGTGTACGAGCCCACGAAGCGCGCGATCGTCGTCGCTGCCGGTGAGCCGGGACTCGTCGAACGCCTCACCGAGGCTGTCGACCGGCTATTCGCACCGATCGCGTTCGTGGGTCTGATCGCACTGGTCGTCGGGGTTCTCGCTCGCGGTCCCGCGCGGATCGGGATGCTCGCGAGCGACGATGCGACGAGGGTGACGACGGAAACGTCGACGATATCGCCCGTTACTGCGACCGTCGCCGCGACGTTCGTTCTCGGTCTAATCGTCGTTCTCGCTGCCGACCGGCAGGGCGTCTTCGATCGCACCGGTGAGCGCTGCGTCCGACACAGCGGGGTGGGTAGCACGCTGTTCGGCCGCCGCGGCGACTCGACCCGACGTCACGTCGTCTCGAGCGTCGGGATCGCACTCGTGACGTTTCTCGCGCTCGATCTCGTCGCCGTCGGGACGGGTCACCGACTCTCCGTGTTGGCGTGGCTGGTCGTCCAGTTGGCGATTCCCGCCGGCGTCCTGGCGGCGGCCGCGACCGCGTACGCGAATGACGGGGTGGCCGTCAGCTGGGCGACCGCGAGTGCCGCACTCGTCGGTGTTTGGGGCTATCTCGTCGCCGGCGAGCTCGTCAGGGGTGGCCTCGAGACGATGCTGGTCGTGATCGGTGTCGCCGCGATCGCAATCGTCGGGGTGCCCCTCGGATCGGTCGCTTACTTCGGCGGTCGCGCCGTCGCCGCGTGGCGGGGTCGCGGATCGCTTCCCTCGAGACGGACGATGGCAGTGCTCCTGTGTCAGCCGCCCGTCACGGTCCTGGTGTTCGTCGGCTGGTTTCGGCTGGTGATGTAAGATGCTCGGAGTATTCACTGCCGATACGAGTGCCGACCGCCGCGCCCTCGTCCGGAGTGTGCTCACCGGTGGCGTTCTCCTCCCGGTACTCGTCGCGCTCGGTTTCGCCATCCTGCCCGACCCCTCGCCACAGCCGTGGTGGGAGCACTTCGATATCGGGCTGTGGGTCGTCTTCGTCGCCCTCTTCGCGGTCGTCGGCGCGTTGTTGGCCACCGGCTGGCGACTCGACTGTCGGATCGCCGTTCTCGCCGGCTGTATGGCACTTCTCGGAACCGCGGGCTGGCCGATCGTCGCGTACGGCGAACCCCCCGATATCGTCTTTACGATGGGCGGGACCGCACTCGTCGTCGGCCCGCTGCTCGCCCTCGCAGTGCCGGTCGAGTACCTGGTTCGGACAGCCGACGACCGCCGATTTTCCGGGCGAATCGAAGCGTTCGCGCTCGCGGTCGGCGTCGTCCACCTGTTCGCGGTTGACCGGCTACAGGCCGTCCTCGAGGGTCGGCCGATGTTCCCGTCCGTCTCGGAATTGCCCGGAATCGAGCCCGCTGGCGGTCTTTTGCTCGGGGTAGTTTCGGCCGGACTCGTTCTCCTTGTGGCGGTTCCTATCGTCCTCACTTGGCGCGTCCGGCTGGTCTCGCCGCTCGGATTCGTACTCGCCGTCTTCGGCTGGGCGGCCGTTCGAACGTGGCGTCTTTCGCTCGAGACCCTGCCGCCCGCGGGACCCGGTTTCGGTCTCCTCCCGACGCCGCTGACGCTGTACGTCTGGGGTTCGTCCGTGTTGGTCGTCGTCGCCGTTCTGTTCGGCGGCCTCGAGTATCTGCTCCGGCGTCGGCTTGCGGTTGTGCCGCCACCATCGCTGCGGTCCGTGATCGACGACGCTCGAGAGCCGTGACCTCGCTCGCCGATCGCCGCCGGATCGATGCGATTGACGACTCCGTCGACGTCGAGTCCCGGACGGCTCTCCGTCGACGTTCAGTCTCCGCCGTCGCCGTACTGTTGCTCGAGGTAGTCGACGATCGCCTCGCTCTCGTAGAGCGTGGTTTCTCGATCGGTGTCGACGAGAAACGGGATGGAATCCTCGCCGCCGACGTTCGTCATCGCCTCCGTGGTTTGCTCGTTGAGTACGTCGCCGCCCTCGTTGCCGGGGCGACGCGGGTTGTGGTTCACGTACGAGATACCGAGGTCAGTAAGCGTTTCGCGGACGTCCGCGCTGTGCGGACAGCCTTCCGCCTGATACAGTTCGAGCATCTCGAAAACGGGTTCGTTCTGACCAGCCCTAAACGTTGGACCGGCACAGGGAGGGGACGGAAACCGATCGGCTTAGCAGTCGCAGTTGCGTTTCTGCACGCGCATCTGTCCCCCACCGCTCACTCGAGGAGGATTGCGGGCCGGAACGGCTTGGCCTGGCTCGCTTTCCCCTCCGGATCGACGCCCGTTTCTTCCGCGGTGCGTTGGGCCGCGCTCTCGGCGTAGACCTCGACGTCGGCGTCGAACTCCCGGGCGAGGAACGGGGCGGCCTCCTCGTAGACCGACAGCTCGTCGACCGACGCGAGCGTCTCGAGGGTGTCGTCGTCGCGTTCGCGGGCGAACGGGACGAGGTCGCCGACCAGGCTGTTGACGGCGTCGCCTTTCTCGCGCAACTGCTCGTTTTGCATGACCTCGCCCATCACCTGCCCCTGGTTCGGGCCGACGTCGATGACGGTCTCGAGGACGTCGCGTTTCCAGTCGTCGGCGACGTAGAGCCGGATCGTCTCCGGATCGGTGTCGGTGACGTCGACGATGTCGCGAACGTCTTCGAGGACGTCTTCGACCAGCCCCTCCTGGACGACGATCGTCGAGTCCTCGAACTTCGGAACGGGTTCGGGCCACGGGACGTCCTCCGCCGGCTCGCCGGTCAGGCGCTCGTGGAGTTCGTTCGCCAGGAACGGGACGAACGGCGCGAGCAGTCGCAGGCGGGTCTCGAGGACCGTTCGCAACGTCCACTGGGCGCCCGGGCGCTCGAGGTCGGCGCGACGGCGGTACCACTTGAGGTACTCTTCGAAGCCGTAGAACGCCTCCTGGCTCGCGGTTCGGGTCTCGAAGCGGTCCATCGCGTCGGTCACCGAACGCACGGTCTCCTGTAACTTGGCGAGCAACCAGCGGTCGATCGTCTCGAGGTCTCTCTCCCCCTCGGGAGCGTCGACGATCTCCATCGAACGGTTCCAGAACCGCGCTAACTGATCGCGCGTGGAGCCGACCTCCTCGGCGCGCCAGTCGAAGTCCTGCCAGGGCTCGGAGCTGTTGAGCAGGAAAAAGCGTACGGTGTCGGCGCCGTACTCGCCGATGGCCTCGTCGGGGAGGACGACGTGGCCCTTCGAGGAACTCATCTTCTCGCCCTCGAGGAGGCCCATGCCCATGCTGGTGATCCCCTGGGGCCACTCCGGTTTCTCGAACAGTTCGGCGTGGTGATAGAGGAAGAACGTGAGGTGATTCGAGATCAGGTCGTTCGCCGAACAGCGGAAGTCGACTGGGTACCAGTACTCCCACTCCTCGCGCAACTCGAGTGCGCGCTCGTCGGGTTCGTCTGCGGCCTCAGGGCCGTAGAACAGCGTATCGAAGAATGCCCTGTCCATCGCCTCCGGCGGGACGTCCGCGAGTCGGTGGGCGATGGTGTAATAGGCCATGTAGATCGTCGAGTCCGACAGCGGTTCGATGACGAACTCGTCGTCCCACGGCAACCGGGTGCCGAGACCGTAGTTCCGGATACAGGGCCACTCCTCGAGCCAGTCGACGGTGTGGGTGTACTGCTCGCGGGTCGTCTCCGGAATCGCCTCGAGGTTCTCGACCGCCTCGAGGGTCTTCGCTTGCCACTCCTCGTCGTTGTACCGCAGGAACCACGTCTCCTGTTTGGCGACGACGACCTTTCCGCCGGCCCGCGAGATCACGGGCTCGGGGAAGTCGTACATCGCCGCGAACTCGCCTTGCTCCTGGAAGTGAGCTTTCAGCTCCTCGCGGACGTCCTCGACGACCTCGCCGGCGAACTCGCCGTACTCCTCGTTCAAGGTGCCCTGGTGGAACTCGCGGTTGTAGACCTCCTGGGTGACCGCCTTCAGGTCGGGGTCGTCCGCGGAGTCGATGCCGTGGGACTCGACGGCGTCTTTCGCCGGAATCTCGCCGTAGTCGTCGATCGAGAGGATCGGGACCGGCTCGATGGCCTCGACGTCGGCGGGATCGATGCCGTACTCGCGCAGTCGCTGTGCGTCGGCTTTCGCCTCCTCGAGCGCGAGGTAGTCGTCGGGGCTGTGGGCCGGCACGGACATCACGACGCCGGTCCCGCTGTCGGGGTCGACGAACGACGCCGGGAGGACGAGCACCTCGTCACCGGTGATCGGGTTCGTCACCGACTCACCGACGTACTCCTCGCCTGCGACCTCGCGTTCGAGTTCGATCTCGTGGTCCTGTAACTCGAGTTTCTCGACGGCCTCGACGGAGACGACCCACCGTTCGCCGTCGACCGTCGCCTCGACGTACTCGCCCTCGGGGTCGATGTAGGCGTTCGTGACTCCGCGAACGGTCTCGGGTCGGAGCGTCGCCATGGGGAAGACCGTCCCACCGGAATCGAATTTGACGAGCGTGTACTCCTGGTACTCGACGTCCTCGCCCTCGAGTAAGTCGTGGGTCGTCACCGGGTTCTCCTGTTCGGTGCAGTACTTGACCGGGTGTAGGCCCTTCTCGAGCAGTCCGCGCTCTCTCAGCGTCTCGTACTGCCAGGTGATGAACTTCGAGTAGCGCTCGTCGTTCGTCGTAAACTCCCGGCGCCAGTCGATCGAGAGACCCAGCTGTTGCATCCCTCGCTTGTAGTGTTCCTCGATGAAGTGGCGGGCGTAGCCCATCGGCGTCTCGAGGTCGGCGAGGGTGTCCTCGGAGACGTTGTACGTGTCCCGCAGGACCGACAGCTGATCCTCTTCACCTTTCTTGAGGCGCTCGACGGCGCCGATGATCGGCGTGCCGGTGACGTGCCAGCCGATCGGAAAGAGCACGTTGTCGCCTTGCTGGCGGCGATACCGCGCGTAGACGTCCGGAACTGTGTACGTCCTGGCGTGTCCGATGTGCATCCCGCCGCTTGGATACGGGTAGGGCACCGTCACGAACGTGGAATCGCCCGAGTCTCGCCCGTCGGGGTCGGCCTCGTACCGCCCCGATTCGGCCCAGCGGTTGCGCCACTCGGCCTCGAGTTCCTGTGGGTCGTAGCTCATGGCTCCCCGTAGTGTCGGATGGGGTAAAAGCACTACCACATCGGGACGAAGCGAACGCGACGACGCCGTTGGCCAGATCAGCGCTGGTTCGAGGGTCGATAACCGGCGCTCGAGCGGGACGTCGCCTCGCCGTCCCACGGCGGTTCGATCACTCGATGTCGATCTGCTTCGACTCCTCGCCGCCGCCGACTTTCGGGAGCTGAACCGTCAGGACGCCGTTTTCGTACCCAGCCGACACCTCGTCTTCCTCGACCGGCTCCGGCAGTCGAATCCGGCGATTGGCCGTCTTTCGCGTCCGCTCGCGTCGCAGGTACTCGCCCTCGGCGTACTCCGCCTCGTGTTCGCGATTCGCCTCGAAGCGCAACGTTCCCTCCGAGAGCGTCAGCGAGATGTCGTCGGTCTCGTAGCCGGGGAGGTCCGCGGTGACGATGTACGCGTCCGCCGCGTCTGCGACGTCGACGGGGACCGAACCCGGAACCTGCAGTCCGCCGCTGGTCATTCCATCGCCGACCTGTCGACTGACGCGGTCGAGCATCTCCTCGAGTTCGTCGAACGGGTTTCCTCGCATAGTTCTAGTTACGACCTCGAGCGGGATAAATTCTGCCCGAACTCGAACGACAGAACTGACTGTTCCGTCCTCGGAGGGGTTTTCGCCTCGAGGCGGCTCAGCCGGTCACTCCGGGAGCGAGACGAGTCCGTCCGCGAGCGCGTCTTCCAGTACCTCGCGGGCGTGTCCGTTCGGGACGACGTTCTCGTAGACCGCCTGTACCTCTCCGTCGGCGAGAACGAACGTGGTGCGTGTGGCCGCACCGCCGCTGTGATCGACGCCGAACGTCGATGCGAGGTCGGCGTCGGGATCTGCAAGCAGGTCGAACGTGAGCCCCTCGGCTTCACAGAACGCCCGGTGGGAGTCGACGCCGTCGGTCGAGACTCCATAGACTGACATCCCTGCTTCCCGATAGGTCTCGAACTCGAGGTCGAACTGGCGGGCCTCCGTCGTACATCCGGGGGTGTCGTCGCGCGGATAGAAGTAGAGGACCGTCGGATCCTCGAACGCGAGGCTCAGTTCTTCGTTGTCCTGATTCGGTGCCGTTACGGTCGGCGCGTCGTCGCCCGGAGCGAGTGCCATACCGGGACACCGGCGAGCAGGGTCAAAACGATTCGGGGCCAAGAACGGAAACTCGGCTCGTTCCGTCAGTTCAGGCTTGGGACGCCACTAGTGCTTTGGCAAGCCTGAACTGCAGGGTCGAATCAGTCGCCGCAGGCCGGTTCGAGCCTGCAGTCGACGCTTGGCGGAGTACTAGTCGACGACGTGTTCGGTATCGTAGGAGCCGAGTCGACGGACCCAGCCGTCCTCGGAGAGTCCTTCGATCTCCTCGATCGCCTCGTCCGTTCGGGACTCGTAGAGGCCGGCCTCGAGGTCGATGTGGAAAACGTAGTCGCCGAGACGTCGTCCGCTCGGGCGGGACTCGACGCGGGTCATGTTGATGTCCCGGTCGGCGAAGGGCTCGAGCAACTCGAGTAACAATCCGGGGTAGTTCGCGTTCGGGTAAGCCACGAGGGTCGTCTTGCCGCCGCCGTTCGAGCGATCTTCGACGGGCGCGATGGCGAAAAATCGGGTCGCGTTCGAGTCCTGATCCTGAATGTCCTCCGCAAGCACCTCGAGGGCGTTGCCGTTTTCGGCGTTCGCCGGGTGGCCGATGCCCGCGACGGAAGGATCCTCGCGGGCGAACTCGACGCCCTGTGCCGTGCTGGCGACGGCCTCGAGCCCGACCTCCGGGTACTCCGACTCGAGGTAGGACCGACACTGTGCGAGTGCCTGGGAGTGGCTGGCGATAGTGTCGAACCCCTCGCCCTGGGCGAGCAGGGCGTGTCTGATCGGCGTGACGATCTCGCGGACGACGGCGACGTCGTACTCCGCGAGCGCGTCGAGGCTCTCCGTGACGCTCCCCTCGATGCTGTTCTCGATGGGGATCACGCCGCGATCGTACTCTCCGGTCGCGACGGCGTCGACGATCGACGTGACCGACTGTCGGAAGTCGATCTCCTCGGCGTCGGCGATCGCGCGCGTCGCCCGGTGGGAGTAGGTCCCTTCGGGTCCGAGTGTGACTGCGGCCATCAATTCCCAGTTGAACCGATGGCATCAAAAGCGCGTCGGGATTCCTCGTCAGTCGTCCGCCGCGACAGCGCCCGACGCCTGGGCCGGGTTTTCGTCCACGAACCAGCCGTCTTCGGTCGCGTTCTCGGCGATCTCGGGCTGGAACACCCACGCGCTCAGGGCGATGATCGGGATCATCGTGAGGCCGACGATCGCGTAGCCGACGTGAAGATTCGGCAAGAACGGCGCGGCGAAGATCAGCGGGTAGACGGATCCACCGACCGTGCCGATGCCGCCGACGATGCCGGCGACTGACCCGGAGTTGTTCGGGAACATCGCGGGAACCTGGGCGAAGATCGCCCCTTCGGAGAACGCACAGCCCAGCCCGACGAGGAAGCCGGCGAAGACGGCGATATAGATGCTTCCCGTCAGTCCAGCGGCCGTCATGGCGTACATCGAGAACATCACGAACACGAGCGTGATGAACGTCCACTGCTCGCGGTATCGCCCCTCGAACCACGGGAGCGGCTCGAGTTCCTTGCGCGCGAACTGATCGCTGATGTAGCCGCCGAGCGGTCTGAGCAGGCCGGCGGCGATCGAGAACGTCGCGGCGAACGTCGCCGCGATGACGAGGTCGCCCTGGCCGAACCCTTCGCGGTAGTAGGTGCCGAGCCAGCCGTTCATCGCGAGCTCGAGGCCGAAGGTCATGATGTACGCCACCGAGAGGACGACCGCCCCGTGGCGCGTGGCGATGTAGAGCCACTGCTTGAAGCTGACTCCCTGTTTGGTCGCCTGGCGTTTCTCCTCGCTTTTGGCGGCGTCACCGAAGACGAAGTAGACGACGCCGAGGACGATCGCAAGGACGCCCGTATAGAAGAACGCGGCTCGCCAGTTCGCCGAAAACAGCGGTCCCACGTATCCATCGCCGAAGATTCGAGGGAGCGTGAAGTACGCGCCCAGGCCCGCACCGGCGTTGCCGACGCCCGCGAAGATACCTTCTGCCGTCCCCAGGTTTTCCTCTTCGAACCACTCCGCGACGTGCTGGATCCCGATGACGAACGTGATGCCCGCGAGCGAGGCGACGACCCGCGAGACGGTGAACACTTCGTAGGTCGTCGCGTACGCGCTCACGATCGCCGCGATACCCACAGTCACCATCGTGATGCCTGCGGTAACCGGCGCGCCGTACTTATCGGTGTACGGGCCGACGACGATCCGACCGAGCGGGACGGCGATGATCGCCATACTCGCGACGATTCCCAGATCCGCAACCGAGAGGTCGAACTCGTTTGCGATCTCGCCCGTAAACGGGGCGAACGAGAACCAGATGACGAATCCGAGGTTGAACATCGCCGTTGCAAGTATCAAATTCTTGTATTTTGCAGGGATCACACTCGTTCACCTCCGAACTGTATCCCGTCGTTTCGGATCGGTTCGATCGAAACGACCAAACCGCCGGTCGTCGCCTCGCTCCGGCGATCGTTCGAGTCCGTTTCTCGCTGACCGCCGGTCGAGGACTGCCGCCCATTTTTCTTGGCCCATTTGTCCATTAACAATCCACATATTCTCCACATCATTGTCTGTTTCACGCTAAATCGAGACGAACGTCAGAATAATAAACTTCACCGTTTACGAATGTGGTTTATTGGGTTCGCTCATGGAACGTTCACCGACTTCCCATCTTCACCCCATATTATTCCCCTTCCGATATAGTGTAATTAAAAAACACCCACGAGAATCCGTTGCGGGTTGAAACTCTACACTGATTCCTCGAGCACCGAACTCCGTCACCTGTGCGGGTGAGCGGTGTTGATACCGCTTTTCGCTCGGTCACGTGCTTTGCACTACTCGTCTCGAGAACGTCCGTTGGGGTGGACGCTCGTCGAACAAATTCCGACTTCTGTTTGGATCTGTAACTGAGGGGAGATCGTCCTCTCGGTAGCGGAACCGAAGGAGGAGGGTCGGTTCGATTCGTCGAATGACAGTACGCGCTCGCTCGCTTCGGCGCTGTCGCCTGCGTTGCCGTCGAAAGCGAAGCCTTCGGCTTCGCGGACCTCGCGGAGCTTTGCTCCGCTCAGTCACGAAAATCGAAGATTTTCGGACGACGACGGCAGGCATCGGGGGCCGTGGACGCCCCGACCGTGACCCACCCGGCTGTTCGAGGCTATCAGGCCGATGGTCGGATGGGAGTTTCCGAATAAACCACGGGAAGCCTCGGGGTCGTTCGGAAGATCTTCGATCTTCCGTGATGACGAGACGCCTTTGGCGTCTCGAACCACTTGACCCCGAGGCGGTTCACACCAGGTATCGCCTCCGCACACCGACGCTCGGCCGCGACGCACTCAGTTACCCGATGGGGAACTGATGCCCTGTGAGTAAGGGAGGCCGTCGCGAGTGAGCTGTGGCGTCCGTTCTGGCGGGGTGACGGCGACCGCACACTGCTTGTAGTTCGGCTCGTTCGACGCTGGATCGACTCGAGCGATCGTCAACTCGTTTACGTCGGGGTGGTGGATGTCCATCCAGACCACGCCCGGTGGTACCCGGTTGTCCGGCTGGACCTCGACTGTAATCGCCGACCGGCGGGACTCGATTACCGTCCGCCCGCGGTCTAACGCCTCGACGTACTCGACGATTTCCTCCGGGTGGAGTCTGGCCACCGGGAGTCCGTCACCGCCGACACGTCGCATCCGTACGCCGGTGTTGTAGGCGTCCGCGCGCCGACCGGTGGTCAGCGTGAGCGGATACCCCTCGTCAGTCGGCTCCGCGAGACCGGCGTGGTTCGCCACCGAAAAGCGGGCCCTGCCGTCGGACGTGGGGAACGACCACGACGGATCGTCGGCGTCGAAGTAGCGATACCCGCCCTGACGCCCTGACTCGGCGGTCGGCCACCTGACTGCGAGTTCCGCCTCGAGTCGATCGTACGTGATTCCGGAGAGATCCGCCGGCGTTCCCGCCGTGAGTTCGCGAAGTTCGTCGAAGATTGTCTCCGGGTCCACCGGCGGATTCGGGAACAGCCCCGACTCGATCCGATTGCCGATCGCCGCGACGATGTCCAGATCCTGTCTGATTCGCTCGGGCGGTGTGGTTGCGGCAGTTACTTTCGAGACGGTCCGTTCCATGTTGGTGACGGTACCCGTCGTCTCTCCCCACGTCGCCGCCGGCAGAACGACGTCGGCTCGCTCGACCGTCTCGGTTCGAAACGCATCCTGTACGACGAGGAAGACGTCGTCCATCGCTCGAGAGACGTAGCCGGCGTCTGGCATCCCCGCCACCGGATTCGTCGCGACCGTCCAGCAGACGTCGACGTTGCCGCGGACGATCCGGTCGACGATGCCGACCGGCCCTGGGCCCGGATCGTCGGGAAGCCGACGAAGCGGAACGTCCCACGTCCTCGAGACGGTCTTTCGGTGGCCCGGATCCGAGAACTCGCGGTGGCCGGGCCACGTTCCTTTCGATGCACAGAGCCGTGCCCCCATCGAGTTGGCCTGACCGGTAAGCGAGAACGGCCCGCTCCCTGGACGGAGGTTGCCGGTCGCCAGACAGCAATCGATCAACGCGTGAGCGGTCGCCGTCCCCTGGACGCTCTGATTGACGCCCATTCCCCAGTACAGAAGCGTCGGATCGGTGAGCGCGTTGGCCACCCGGCTGACGTCCTGGCACGAAACGCCGGCGGTCTCCGCGGCGTCTTCGGCCGTCGGGAGCGCGGCGACGAGGTCGTCGAACCCCGTGGTGAACCGATCGACGAACTCCCGATCGATGGCACCGTCGTCGACGACTCGAGCGAGCACCGCCCGCGCGAGCGCGAGGTCGGTTCCCGGCTCGAGTGCCACGTGACTGTCGGCGTCGTTCGCCGTCTCGCTCTCGACGGGATCGACGACGATCAAGCGTGAGTCCTCCTCCGCGGCGCTATCCAGAATCCACCGGTGGAGTACGGGGTGGGCGACTGCCGGGTTCGCACCCCAGACGAGATGGGTCCTCGCGGCGGGGACGTCGTCGTACGTCGGCGGCGGCGCGTCGCTCCCGAACGCGCGATAGTACGCCGTCACGGCGCTCGACATACACAGCGTCGTGTTCGCGTCGTAGTTTCGGGTCCCGATCGCTCCGCGTGCGACCGTTCCGAGCGCGTAGGCCGCCTCGTTCGTCTGTTGTCCGCTCCCGAGTACCGCGACGCGGTCCGGATCGTCCGCGAGCGCTTCGATCAGTCGGGATGCGACGATCCCGAGTGCCGTATTCCAGTCGGTCGGCTCGAGTGACCCACCTCGGCGGACCAGCGGTTCCGTTAGCCACTCGCCCGCCGGGTCGACGGATTCGCGGATCCCACGCTTGCACGCAAGGCCGCGGTTGACGGGGTGTTCGGTGTGTCCCTGGACGTTCGCGATACCGTGGCCCTCGTCGGCTCCGCGCTGGAGATGTCCACAGCCGACGGCACACCGCATGCAGGTCGTCGGGTTCCAGCCGATCGTTCGTCCGTTTCTCGAGGGTACCGAGTGCGTATCGTGTTCGTGTGACATTTCGATCGACTCCTCTCGTGTCGGCGGTCGGGATCGTTCGAGTGGATCTATTCTCGACGCAGTCGGCTGTCCCGACCGTTGTCCGCCAGTTCCGAAGAATCGCGGTCGGCCGGCTTCCCCGGCGAACGACGACGATCCGTTTTGGGGGAAGCTCGTAATCCGGCGCTGGTACAACGCCACTGGCCCGCGATCACAGGGCTCTCTCAGTCGTCAGCCGGCGTGGTTCGTGCCGGGGACGAGGTGGGGCTGTCGACGAACCAGCCGTCCTCGGTCGCGTTCTCGGCAATCTCGGGCTGGAACACCCAGGCGGTCAACGCCAGGATCGGGATCATCGTGACCGCGACGACGGCGTAGCCGACGTGGAGATTCGGCAGGAACGGCGCGACGAAGATCAGCGGATAGATCGAGCCGCCGACCGTCCCAATCCCGCCGACGACGCCTGCGACGGTCCCCGAGTTGTTCGGGAACATCGCGGGCACCTGGGCGAAGATCGCACCCTCGGAGAACGCACAGCCAACGCCGACGAGGAAGCCGGCGAACACCGCGACGTAGATGTTTCCGGTCAAGCCGGCCACGGTCATCCCGACCATCGCACACGCGACGAACACCATCGTCGCGAACGTCCACTGCTCGCGGTATCGCCCCTCGAACCACGGGAGAATGTCTTTCTCCTTGCGCGCCACCACGTCACTGATGTAGCCACCGAGGGGCCTGAGCAGGCCGGCGGCGATCGAGAACGTCGCCGCGAACGTCGCCGCGATGACGAGGTCGCCTTGGCCGAACCCTTCGCGGTAGTAAGTCCCGAGCCAGCCGTTCATCGCGACCTCGAGGCCGAAGGTCATGATGTACGCCGCCGAGAGGACGACCGCCCCGTGGCGCGTCGCGACGTAGAGCCACTGGCGGAGCGTCACACCGTTTTTGGCGGCCTGTCGTCGCTCTTCCGTCTTCGCGGCGTCGCCGAATGTGAGGTAGACGACGCCGAGGACGATCGCGAGCACGCCCGTGTAGAAGAACGCGGCTCGCCAGTTCGACGCGAACAGCGGCCCGACGTATCCCTCCCCGAAGATCCGCGGCAGGGTGAAGTACGCACCCAGCCCAGCGCCGGCGTTGCCGACGCCTGCGAAGATCCCCTCCGCGAGTCCGAGGTTCTCCTCTTCGAACCACTGGGCGACGTGTTGGATACCGATAACGAACGTGATCCCAGCGAGCGAGGCGACGACCCGCGAGACGGTGAACACCTCGTAGGTCGTCGCGTACGCGCTAATGATCGAGAAAACGCCGACGGTTAACAGCGTACATCCGGCGGTAATCGGCGCGCCAAACTTGTCCGTGAGCGGCCCGATGACGATTCGCCCGATCGGCACGGCGATCACCGCGGCACTCGAGACGAGCCCGAGCTGTGCGATCGAGAGACCGAACTCGTCGGCGATCTCGCCGGTAAACGGCGCGAACGAGAACCAGATGACGAACCCGAGGTTGAACATCGCCGTCGCGAGCAACAGGTTCTTCCACTTGCCATCGATCACGACGTCTCACCTACGGCTACCCTGGTGGACAACCACGCCCAATTTACCATTGCTGGTAAACGATCGTGGCTTCGAATAGACAATCTCTGCACACCTGAACTCATATCTTGAGTGGATGTGGACACCACAACCTGTATAAGTCTATTTATTAGTTGGACCAAACAATAATATGCTTTGGATGTCCACCCCCTCAGTATATACACCTAGAGGGATTCGACGGTTGGCAACTCGTAGGAGAGATAACTCGAGATTCGTCGGCTATTCCAGGATTTGTCGCCTCATCAGAACACCACTGTCGTCAGAAGACATTCGACTGTGGTGACGGGTCCGTGCGGAGTATCTCGACGCCGCTCGTACCGACGAAACGAATCGGGGTTCAACTCGAGAAACGTACGCGTCGGCCGATCACTCGTCTAGGTGCTCGATTCCCTTCTTGGAGACGTTTGCCTCCGTAATCTCGCTTGGCATCCAGTCGGGTTTGTCGTCGGGGGCAGTCTCCTCCCAGGCCCAGCCGTCGTAGATGTGGACCTTCTCCGTCCCTTTCTCCCGGAGTTTGAGTTCGACCCGGTCGGCCGCATCCTCGCTGGAACCCGGCTCGAGTCGCCGGGCGGCTTTCAGCGCCGCCTGACGCGGCGTGTTTCCCGAGAAGACACTCGACTCGTCCCCGTTCGATTCCCGCAGTGCAAAGTTGCGCTTACCGTCTTCGCGTACCATGGTTTTACCTCCGTGTCAATTCAGCACACGGCTTGACATAAAGATATCCCCGAAAACCGACCGACAGCGTCGGTATATTTAAGTGAGTTCGGTACGCTACTCCACCGCACCATCCGAATCTATCCGACTCGTTTTCTCCCGTACTGGTCGTCTGTGACGGTCGTCTGTTTGGTCGTAGAAAACACTTAAGTATATCCTACGGCGAAGTTCGTCATAGAATCCCGCGATGGTACGGAAAAAGAAGCTGAGTCCAAGCGGTGCGAAAGACGAAGACGGCAACTATCACAACGTCCACCTCAACCTCCACGAGGACGAACTCGCAGTCGCGGGGATGGACATCGGCGACGAGGTTTTCGTACGAGTCCGGGACGGCAAGATCATCATCCAGAAAGCAGACGAGGACGACGTCGAACACGAATTCTAACGAAATTTTACTCTGCGGTCTATCGCGCTCGCGCGTTCAGCGCGAGCGCGATGTCCCTCGGTAAAATCTTCAAAAGACCGCAAGCGCTCTTTTGGACATCGCGGAGCTTCCCTCCGCTCAGTTTCGATCAAAAGCACTCCTCCTTCCTCTCCGCTCGTTCCACTCGCTCCGAGTCAGTCGTCGGCCCGCTCGCTCACTTCGTTCGCTCGCGGTACAGTTTCTGACTCGTCACCACCGGGCAGTTCCTGCATTCAAAAGAGATCGCCAGCGGCCGGTCAGCGCAGGGCCTCGAGGTCGAACTCGAAGCCAGCAACGGGCACCTCGAGGTCGTGTTCGACGAGCACCTTCGGGTGGATCTCGCCGATGACGCCGACCTCCTCGCCGTCGATCACGATGCTCGCGGTTCGACCCGGGATGTAGGTCGGGTGGTCGGTGGGCGGCGTCTCGAGATCGACGTCGAATCGTCGACAGAGCGCCTGGAGGCGGGCCTTGGCGTCCTCGTAGCCGGCCTCGTGGCTGGCGAGGACGGCCCCGACGCGGCGGCGCTCTCTGACGCCCGTGTTTTCGCTCTCGTCGACCGCGGCGGTGAAGCCGATTTCGGCGAGATCCTGGGGGTACGCCCGGTGGGTGTTTCGCTCGAGAACCATCAGTAGCGAGGACATTACCCAGGTCCGGAGCATGGTGTAGTCCTCGCTGTAGGGGCCTTTGATCGTCGCGGGCTCGCCGGCGCCGTAGACGTCCGCGTCGGGCGAGACGTCGAGTCGGTCGAAGTTCTCCGCCTCGCTGATCATGTGGAAGTTGAGCAGGTCCTCGAAGCCGAGTCCGACGAGCTGCGTCCGGACGGCGTCCTCGAGTCGTGAGCGTTCGTGACGGCCGCCGACGGTGCCCACGTCGGGGTACTTCGGCTCGAGGTCGTTGAAGCCGTAGGCACGTCCCAGGTCGTCGATGACGTCCAGCGGGTGGAGCACGTCGACGCGGTACGGCGGGATCGTCACCTCGTAGATCAGATCGCCGTTTTCTTCTTTTTCCGCTGCGAGTCCTGAGCGCTCCGCGAGGTCGATCACTTCCTCGGGGTCGAGGTCGATGCCGAGGATCGTCTCGATGCGATCGTGGGCGACCGTTTTCGTCTTCGTCGAGAGGTCGGGACGGACGAGTTCGCGTCCGCCTGAGTCGCCGTCGGGATACTCCACGGTCACGGACTCCAGGGTCGCCCCGCGGGCCGCGAACGCGTAGCAGACGACGTTCAACATCTTGTCGATCGTCCACTGGTCGGTGCCGGTCATCTCGACGAACAGTTCCCGGGAGTCGGTCGAAACCTCGGTCCGACGGCCGTTGATAACCGGCGGGAACGAGAACAGCCCGAGATCGTCGTAGATCGCCGGATATCGCTCGTAGTCGCTGACGAGGTCCGCGTACGTCTGGCCCGTCTGGTGTTCCTCGAGAACCTCGCCGGGTGTCAGTTCTCGGTCGGAATCGAGGGGGACGAACCGATCGCCGTCGGGTTCGACGCCGACGTACTCGATCGTGGGGTTGCCCGCTGTCGCCGGACTGCCTTTCAACATGGTCAGATCGTGAATCCCGATCGCACCCTTCGCACGCTTTCGCCCCATCGTCGCGTGCAGTTTCTCCTGCAGTTGGATGAGCGACTCGAGGCCTTCCTCGTCGAGATCGACGTCCCGGATCACTGCGCCGGTCACGTACGGACGCTCGTTCGGCACCGAGTCGTCGACGACGATGGTCCACTCCGGCGAGTTCGTCGAGGGAACGTGCACGCCGCGTGCGTCGCCATACTGGTAGCGAAGCGAGCGCGCGACGCCCTCGACGGAGAGTCGGTCGAGCCGGTCAGGGGCAAACTCGAGTTCGAACGCACCGTCTTCGGTTCGGCCCTCGAACTCGAGGCCGAGGCCGAACAGGTCCTCCTTCAATTCCTCGTCGCCTTTCTCCTCGCGGCCGGTCAGTTCGCGCAGTTCGTCGGGGTCGATGTCGACCGTCGGCATCAGTAAGTCACCTCTGTCTCCCGCAGTAGCTTCAGATCACACAGCGTTCCGTGGATGTCGCGGATGTCCTCGAAGCCGTACATGAGCATCAGCAGCCGTTCGAGGGCGAGCCCCCAGGCCATCACGTCACAGTCGACGCCCAGTGGTTCTAACATCTCCTCGCGGAAGATGCCCGAGTTACCGATCTCGACGAGTTCGCCGGTCGTCGGGTGGGTACCGAACAGTTCGAAGCTCGGTTCGGTGTAGGGGTTGTAGTGGGGTTTGAACTCGATGTCCGTGATGCCGAACTGGGCGTAGAACTCCTCGAAGGTGCCCATCAGGTCTCGAACGGAGAGATCCTCGGCCATCACCCAGCCCTCGATCTGGAAGAACTCGAGTAAGTGTGTCGGATCGAGCGTGTCGTTGCGATACACCTTCTCGACGCTGAAAAAGCGCGCCGGTGGCTCGATCTCGCCGATCTGCTCGCCGGAGAGATAGCGGGTCGACAGCGAGGTCGTGTGCCCGCGGAGCGCGAGCGCGCGGGCGAACTCCTCGTCCCACGGCGAGTGATACCCCTCGCCGTCCGGGCCGACGCCTTCCCTGTGGGCGCGCTCGACGTCTGCCACGAGTTGCTCGGGGAGGTCGTCGATGTGGGTCGGCGCCTCGAGGGCGAACCGGTCCCAGTGCGTTCGGGCCGGATGGTCCTGGGGCATGAACAGGCAGTCGTTGATCCAGAAGTCCGCGTCGACGTGGGGGCCTTCCATCTCCTGAAAGCCCATGCCAACGAGCGTCTCCTTGACGCGCTCTGCGGTCTGTCGCAGGATGTGGACTCGTCCACCCTCGAACCGCTCGGCGTCGGCCTCGACGTTGTACTCGGCGAACTCGACGTCCGCCCACTCGCCGCTGGTCAGCAGTTCCGGCGTCACCTGGCCGACGGTCTCGGCAGTCTCGATCCCCGCCATCAGCTCCGTGACGGCCAGTTCGGTGAGCGTCACCTCGCGGACGGTCGACTCGGAGCGCTCGAGCAATCCGCGTCGCTCGAGTTCCGCCAGGACGTCGCCGTCCACGTCGACGGCGTCGGCCGCGCGCTCGTCGGTTCCGGCGAGTTCCTCGAGCGCGCCCCCCTCGGCGTCGACGTCGGGTTCGGCGTCCGGATCGGCGGTGATCTCACCGCTGTCGATCGAGCCGTAGCCCTTTCGCGCGTAGTTCGAGAGCGCGATGTCGACCCCTGCTCCCTCGAGTCCCGACGCGCCGATCACTCGCCCCATCTGGGCGGGTTCGTCGGCCGCGCCGGCCTCGAGTGCCGCTTCGTACAGCCGGATCTCCGGCAGTTGTTCGTCGGCGTACGTCGCGCCTTCGTCGGTGAGCGTGATCGTTTCGTCGACGCGTTCTTCGACGGCGACCAGCCCCTCCGCTTCGAGTTCGAAGATCGCCCCGGTGATGGTCTCCGGCGGAAGGTCGGTCGCCTCGGCTACGGCGTCGACGGACGTCGCCTCGTCCGCGCTCGCGGTCTCTAAAACCGCGACCTGTGATTCCTTCAGTTGCATTCGCTTGTTGGTATGGCCGTGTGGCGGTCAGTTAGCGGTTCCGACTCGACGCCGGTCTGTGACCGGCGCATTGTGGACGGTTTCGCCGCGAGCGCCCGATGTGGGCCCCCGCGGGTCCGCCGTCACTCGAGTGACGCGAAAAAGAAACCGAACCCCGAACGCGCACGCTGTGGCTGGCTGACGACGCTGGCCGTGTGGGATTCGGATGCCATACTCGTTCGATGCGATGGAGCGAGCAAAAGCGTTACGGGGCGGCGAACTCGATCCGAACGGGACGCTCTTGTGAACCGATCGTGAGACGCTCGATCAGGCGCTGTCGGACTCTTCGCGGGGAAGGTCGTCGCGTCTCGAGAGATAAACGGGTACCACGACGAAGCCGGCGGCGGGAACGAGCACCCCGAGGTGATACGCGGTTGGATTTTTGAGCCCCCGCCGTTTCGCGTCGAAATAGACGAGAATACTGATCGGAACCTGTACGACGAGTACGCCGGCCAGCAGGAGAGCCACTATCTCGTCCATACTCGCTTGTTCTTTTCAACTCGCTAAACTGTATCTTTCGGCGCACTACCCGTCCGAAATCCGCGTCGTCTCGAGCGAGCCCGATCCCATCCAGACGAATCCAGATTCCTCGGCGGTCGCCTTGGCCTTCGGGAGCGCCGCCGGATCGAACTCCTCGTCGAACTCGAGGCGCGTTTCGTTCGGTTCGGTCGCTGGAAGCTCCGGGAGGAACTCGTCGTCCTCGAGGACGCCCTCGACGGAGACCGCACCGCCTGCACCCAGCGCCATTCCGAGCGCCCGGTAGCGGTCGTCCTCGGTCTCCCACTCGACGTCCGACCCGAAGGAGTCGTTCGAGACGCGGGCGGTTTTCGTCGTCCCGGAGAGCGTTCCGAATCCCGTCGACTCCTCCTCGGAACCGGGCGATCCCTCGCCGCGTGCCTCGTCGGGTTCACCGCCCGTGGCTCCGGGCGAACCTGTGTCGTCGTCGGTCTCCTTCGAGTCGCCTTCGTCGCTCATTCGCGACACCGTCGGCGATCCACGGAGTTCGAATCCGTCGGTTTCGCCGGTTCCGTCCTCGTCCGTCGCCGTCGACCACGTCGGCTCCGTCGTCGGCTCCTCGCGTGACCGAGATTCGCCCTCGCCGCGCGTCTCGGATTCGTCTTTCGTCGACGACCGGGCGTTCGACGCGGGTTCTGGCCCCGATCCCGATTCGGCCTCCTCGATGAACGACGCGACGTCCTCGAGCGTCGCCTGGGAACTCTCGGCCGACGCTTCCGGATCGTCGGTCCTCACACCGGCTCCGTCGCGCTCGCGCCCGCTTGCCCAGGCTGGCCACGGTTCGTCCTGGCCGTCTCCCTCTGGGGTCGATACTCGCGTTTCACTCGGAACGTACATCTCGAGTCCGTGTTCGGGCAACAGCGGTCGGTCGACGGCCTCGATGCGCTCCCCGTAGCGTTCTTGCAAGTCCTCGAATTCCTCGCCGTCGACCAGCGCCGCACGCCACCGATCGACGCCGTCGGAGAGCAAGACGAATCGAGCGCCGGTTCCGGCGAGTAACGTCTCGTCGATTCTCGCGAGGATCGCCGGCAGGTTGTCGGTTCCGAGTGGCGAGTCGGGATACTCGAGGGTCGCCTCGCGTCGCCGGCCGTTGTGGTCGACGACGCTCGCCGAGAGCCTGTCGCGCGAGACCGCCGTCGCGCAGTCGAACGACCAGCCGACGGCCTCGAAGACGCCGGCGAGTTCGGACTCGAGACTTTCCTGGGAGTACCGCGCCGAACAGGAGACGCCGCGGTCGCTCCGGGCGATCATCCGCCGGAGGACCGCCACCCGGTCCCGTCCGTCCTCGAGTGCGTCGGCGAGGACCTCCTCGAGTGGCCCGTCGGTTCCGCCCTCTCTTTTGATCTCGGCCGACGTGACGCCGAACGCGCCGAGGACGTCGACGCAGATCAGGAGTCCCTCGTCGCTGTCGGGAGGATCGGGGACCATCCTAGCTGACGGTTTCACGAACAGCCGTATATATCTACGTCAGACGTGGTAAGATATTGTCACTACGTGGTGAAAAATACGTTCCACGATACCACCGTTGCGCTCGAGTCCATCGAATCGGCGCGCAGGTGGTCTCGTCGTCTCGGCGACTCGAGTGCTATCGTCGTCTCGGCGACTCGAGTTCGATCTCCGCCTCCTCGAGAAGTTCTTCGACTTCCGCGCGTTTCTCCTGGTGTTCGGCGAGGAACTCGCGCATGAGCTCGGCGGCCTGCTCCTTGCAGTCGCCACAGAGGCGCTCGCCACCGACGCACTCGTCGTAAACCAGTTTGGCGAACTCGTCGTCGTCGCCGGCGAGCAGGTAGGCGTACAGCTCGTAGACCGGACACTCGTCGGCCCGGCCGCCCTTCTCGCGTTGTTCCTCTGCGGTCTCGCGGCCGCCCGTCGTCGCCGATTTGACCTTGTCGTAGCCCTTTTCGGGGTCGTCGAGCAGGGAGATGTGGCTTGCCGGAATCGACGAGGACATTTTCCCGCCGGTGAGGCCGGTCATGAAGCGGTGGTAGATCGACGATGGCGGCCGGAAGCCGTAGCCGCCGTTGTCGACCTCGACCTCGCGGGCCAGTTCCTCGGCGTCGGCGAGGTCCACCTCGAAGGCGTCGACGTGGTTCTCGTAGACCCGTTTCTCGCCCTCGACGGCGTCGATCAGCGCCTCGAACGCCTCGTCGGTCGCTCGCCGGTCGAAAAACCGCGTGCGGGGGCGAATCGGCTCCATTCCCGCCTCCTCGAGTTTCGTCAGGACCGAACTCAGGGTGTCCGCGTCGGTCTCGAGGTCGGCGAGTGGCGTCTCGGCGAGCGCCTCGGCGACGTGAGTACACCGTAGCTGGTCGTCGTCGAACTCGGCGGGCTCGAGTTCCTCGTAGAACTCGGCGACGAGGTCGCGTTCCTCGGGCTCGAGTTCGAAGCTGGCGTAGGCCTTCGAGACCTTGAAAAAGCGCATCCGTTCGGCCAGATCCCGCGCCAGCCGGACGTGGGGATCCTGGTCGGGACCGACGGGGATCACTGTCGGCTTGGGTTCCTCGAGTTGCGGATAGAGGATATCGGCCATCTGGGTGACGACCGACTGCATGTGTGAGACGTCGGTCTCGCCGTCGAAGCCGTAGATCGACTGGAACTCCGAGAAGTTGGCCTCCGCGCCGAGTTCGAACGCCAGGTCCTGGACCTCCCGGTTTTCGGACTGGCGGTAGAGCGTCCCCTCCTCGGGGTCGAAGCCGAGTGCGAGCAACGAGAGGAGGTAACTCCGGGCGTGTTCGTCGATCTCCTCCCAGCTCATCCCGCGGGCGGCGTGGGCCTCGAGGTCAGCGATCAGGCCGTAGGCGTCCGCGCCCTGTCGTTGGTGCCAGATGATCTCGTCGAAGACGAGCTTGTGGCCGATGTGAGGGTCACCCGTCGGCATGAATCCAGAGAGGACGGCCGCGGGCTCGCCCTCGCGCATCGCCTCGGCGACCGGGCGGTAGTCGCGGTGACCGAAGATGACCCCCCGTCGCATCAGGTAGTGGGGGTGAGGGACCTCCTCGAGCACCTCGTCGAACTCCTCGATGCCGAACTCCTCGAACAGCTTGCGGTAGTCGGAGACGCTCGAGGAACCCCAGGGGTCGAGCGCGACGTCGTCGACGGCTCCGCCGTCTGCTCGAGGAACCTCCGATCCCTCGCCGTCAGCGCCTGCGGCTCCGCCGTCGGCGCGGAGGGTCGGCGCGGATCGCGATCCGTCGCCTCTCTCACCACCGTCGGTCGTCGGTTCCCCTGACTCGGACTCCTCGAGTGGGTCGTCTCCGGTCATCAACACCGCCTTGGCGCTCTGGCTCGCAAAAACCTTCGCTTCTGCTCCGTCGCGGGCTACTCTCGACGGAGCCACAATCCCGCTCGACTTCCGTGGCGTGGTCGCCTCGAACGGTTACTTGGCGCCCTCCGGTCGTGATCGCCGTTCACGCCACATCTCGACGAACGATCGCGACCGACCACTGCCAGGCGACGTCCGACCGCGGATCGCGCGGCCTCGAGACGTCGACCCGGAGGCACAAGCGGGTGCCTGGAACGCACATCGAACGATTGCGTCGGAGCCAACGAACGAACCACGCGACGCCGGCGGTCGAGAGAAGTCCGGCGGCGGCGAGGGACGGGGAGTCGATCGCGATCATGAGGCCAAAGAGAATGCCTGTCGCGACGAACCCCATCGCGACCGATTGGCCGGTGATCCGGCGTCCGCGCGACGGTGGTGTGTGCTTCCACATACGAATTCTTCGGAGCGCTCGCACTATAAGTGTAATCTGAAACTCATTTCTGTACCGAAAGTTACTGAAATCGATTTCAGTCAGCGGACGGATACGGCGTCAGTTCGCGGGATTCGTGTCGACGTCGACGATCTCGACGCGTTCGTCGAACGTGACGACCACCGTCCCGCCTGGGAGGTCGAACGTCTCGCGGACGCGGAGCGGTTCCTCGGACGCGACGCTCGTGTGCTCGTCTGTGACGCGGTGATCGACCGACCAGTACACGTCGTCGCGTTCCCAGCCACAGCGGTGAACGACCGGGCGCACGTCGTCCGCGTGAAGCGCGACCGTTCCGAACGTAACGCACGTCGTATACGTACAGATCGAACACTCGAACCGAGGAACGCGATCGAATCCCAGCGACGGCGGGACGTCGGCCGTGACGGTCGCGCTCAGTTTTCCGGCACACTCCGGACAGATTCGGTCAGTGACGAGCGCGGCCTGCCGATCGGACCAGCGGTCGAACGCCCGAAACACTTCCACCGGTGACCGATTCGCGGCAGCCGCGGGCGGAAACGGTACGGCGAGTATTCGTTCCCCGCAATCGTCGCATTCGATCTCGAGCGTCTCGTCGTATCGCCCACAGAGCGCGTCGCTGCCGCACGCATAACACGTCCCGGGTACGTTCGTCGTTTCGATTTGCGGCCGTTCGGTGTACGTTCCCGAGAGCAACGCGTAAGAGATCCGTCGGCCCGCTTCCGTGAGTCCGTACCCCTCTTCGGTTCGCTCGACGAAGTGATCGACGAGTCGTTCGAGGTGGTAGTTGAACTGGCCGCTGTCAGTCACGTCGACGGCGTTTCGAAGCTCCGAGAACGTAGCAGTGTTCGAGCCCCGTTCGACCAGAGCGAGCAGGATTTCGGCGCGAATATCGTTTCCGACGATCGAGAACGCTTCGATCGGCGAGAGACCAGTCCCATCTTCGTTCGGCGACATCGGTCTCACTGGCCGCCGCGACCGGTCGGCTCGTTTCTCGCTCGCATCTCCGCTATCCGCTCGACCGGATCGACGCCGGCGAGGACGATGACGACGAAGACGAGGTCCGTCCCGGGTCGGGGTGCGTCACCGCCCAGAACCTCGACCGAGCCCGTCGTCGACTCGATCGTCTTTCTGGCATCGGTGATCGCTCGCCGGTTGAGCCACTCGGGCGGTCCACCGACGATCAACATCCCGCGTTCGGCGTTCTCGCGCTCGCACTCGAGGGTGAGCTTGCCGCGCAGCGCCTTGCTGACCGTGGTCTCGATGGCGCTCACCGCCTCGGCCGCCTCGACCGACGGCTCAGTCGAGAACAGGCCGAGACCGAACCGCGAGCCACGTTCGGCCTCGACCCGTTGCTCGCCGTAGCCGAGCGTCACCAGATCCGTTCCGTCGCCGAGGATCCGCCCGACGTCGTTCGCGTCGATGACGGTTTCGGCGTCCGGCGTCGTCGTCTCGTCGCGTACGTCCGCGGTCGCGCCGAAAAACGCCGCGATGCGCGTCGCGATCTCACCGTTGAGTCGATGATGTCCCTCGACGAGTCGCTCGCCGGGTTTCAGCCAGCGCTCGTTGTCGAAACAGACGACGGCGTTCGCGAGCCCCTCGAGACGATCGAGCGTTCGGATCGCGTTCTCCTCGGCGAGCGGGCGGGTCATCGGCTCGGGTTCGTCTTCGTCCTCATCCGCGTCGTCGACTGTCGTCTCCACGTCAGTGTCCGGTCCCGTGGCGTCCGTGCCGACGTTCACCGCGCGGTCGTCGTCCGACTCCGGAGGCGTGAGTTCGCGCTCGGCCGGCAACGTGGCGAGGACGTACACCGGCGCGTCGTACACCGTCTGAAGCGTCGCGACCAGGCTGGGTGCGGTCCCGCCGCCGGTCGCCCCGCCGAGACCGACGACGACGAGAAACGCGTCGGCGATCGACGGCTGTCCCCGGTCGAGTTGGCGTTCGAGTTCGTCGGCCGACTCCTCGCCGATCGCCACTCCGCGACTCAAGTTTCCGTTGAGGCCGTTCTCGACCGCTTCGCCGTACCGATACCGGTTGTCGTCCGGAATCGAGAACAGCTCCCGCAGACAGGTCGCGTCCGTATCGAACGCGAACGCGTTACCGACGAACGAGCGCTCCGCCGGCTCGGCGTCCAGGATCGCATCGGCGATCCGACACCCCGCGCCGCCGACGCCGATCACCTCGAGTTGCATACCGCCATCTATCGGTCGACGGGGGTTTCACGTTTCCGGACCAGTTTCGACAGCGCTCGCGACGTTCGCCACGCTCAGTGGCGTCCCAAGGCCCCACCGATGGGAGAAATCGTGCGGCGAGCGTCGATTCCGCTCGACAGTCGACGTTCGGAACGGTACTCAGACGGTTTGCTGTCGGTCAGTTCCGGTGAGACCGCGACCCGAGCGGCGGTCTCACCGGCACATCGCGACAGTAATCCGTCTCAGGGCGTCAACCGCTCGAGTGACCACCACTCCACCTCGCCTTCGTCGACGAGCGCGAACACCATCGTCTTGCGGACGCCGTGAGCGAGTCGCACGTCGAGTGCGAGGTCCCGCGGTTCGAAGACGTACTCGTCGGGATGGACGCGGATCAACAGCTCGGAGTGGCCGAGGTCGTCGACGGACTCGACGTCGGCGTACGTCCGGAAATCCGCGCCGAACTTGTAGCCTGTCTTGGGGACGATACCACGGTCGCGAAGCGCCGCGTACACCCGAAATCGCCGCCGAAACCGCTCGCCCTCGACCTCACGACCCCGGCGCCTGACGGCCTCCGGATCGAGATCGATCGCGTCTCGTTCGGCGAGGTACGTCGCCTCGAGTAACGAACACTGGAGCGTCGGCCGATCGTACTCGCGCCCCTCGAGAGGTTGGCCGTAAAACGCCTCCTCGTACAGCTCGAGGGGCGGATCCCAGACGACGACGCGGTCGGTCAGCAGATCGGCCGCAGATCGCTCGGGAAGCTCGCTCTCGGTGGTTCCTTGCGGTTCTTCCGGGCTCACGTCGAAGTAGGTAATCTCACTTTCCTCGTCGACGACCGCCAACACGCCGTCTGTGAGTTCACTCGCCGCGACGTCGGTCCGCTCGCCGATGATCGTCAGCGCGTAGGCGATCTCCCCGTCTCCGGGTCCTTTTCCCCGGGGGAAGACGGCGAAGTCGGTTACCGGCGGGTCGTCGATCCACGGCTCGGCGGCCGGCGAGAGGTAAAAGCCCCGCGAACGCAGGTCGGCGTAGACGAGAAACCTAACCCCGAAACTTTTCCCAGGCTCGCGGGCGACGAACGATCGGAACGTGAGTCGCTCTCCGGATCGGTCGACGACCGCCTCGAGATCGCCGCGAAAGAGCAGATGGGCGGCCTCGACGGGAGCCAGCGCGATCTCGTTGCCCGAAAGCGGATAGCCGTACCCCCGCGAGTCGTGGTAGCGTTGGCGCGCGTCGCCGCCCACGCGGACGACGCCGGTTTCGTCGTCGTACCGCCCCTCGAGTGACATGGGCGTGGCTTGGCCGTGGGTGATTAAGTGGCTGTGGATCGATCATTTCGCGTGACAACCGGTCGAAAGGCCGGCCGGGAGCGTCTCGACGACCGTTTCCCGTGGGGACCGTGGCGAACCTGACTCGTTCGAGATGATGCCCTCACGCCGGTACAGCAGATCGGCTCATACGGACTCCTGTCCGTCATTCCCACTGAAATCGCGACCCGAGCGGCGGTCCCACTGGTACATCGGTACAGCAGTCCGTATCAGTCGTCGCTCGCCGGTTCTGCCTCGAGCGAGCGCGTCGCCGCGCGATCACAGGTCGCGTCGAGACAGCGGACGCCGGTTCGCGTCTCGAACGTCGGCAGACCGCATGCACACTCCCCGTCGACGACGCCCGCCGGGAGCGCGAAGCCGGTGTCGCAGTCGGGGTAGTGTTCACATCCCGCGATGAGACCGCCCCGACGCAGGATCCGCAGGTCGCCGTCGCAATCGGGCTCGGGACAGCACCATTCGCGATCGAACGCCTCTCTAACGGCGTCGTCGAGCGACTCGCAATCTCGATCGAGACAGACGTTGAACGCGAGGCCGCGTTCGACGCGCATCCGTGGGAGACCACAGTCGCAGTTGCTCTGGTCGGTCTTGATCGTCGCGTCCGCGGGCACGCCGTAGCGGGTTCCGCAGTCGACGCAGTTGACTCCGTTCGATCGCACGAGCGCGCCGCCACAGTCGGGACACGTGCCGACCGGGGCGCCCGCCGCCGACGAGGGATAGTGGGCGAACCCGTCCTGGTCGTGGGCGGCGATCCGGAGGAGTTGTTCGTCCTTTTTCGCGACGAGTGCGAAGCCGTCCGCGCGGTCGCTCGAGACGCTGTCGGCGCGGGTGAGCCACGCGACGGGCTGGTAGCCGTCGATGTCGTGGACGAGGACGGTGTTGTCGGGCTTGACCATCGTCGTCACTCGCCCGCGGTACTCCTCGCGATCGGTTCCTTCGGTGATGACGGTGCAATCGCCCGCGAGTACGCGAATCGCGTCGTCGATCATGCCGCCGTTGGCCGCGTCTCAGTACTTAAACCCGCGTCCGTGTGCGGGTGACCGTCGCGGGAAAACGACCGACTCGGTGCCGGCGCGCTCGAGTTACTTGAGCGCGGATTCGGCCATCCGCTGTGGGAAGCCGACGATGAGCTGGATCAGCCCGTCGGCCTCGTCGTCCTCGCGGAGGTAGGAGCGAATTCGCTGGCTGACCATCTCGACGGCGAGGATCAGGACGAGCACGACCACGATGCCGGCCATCATGTTGGGGAAGTTCCGAAGGCCCTGCTGGACCTCGATGATCTGACCGATACCGCCGCCGCCGAGCAGTCCCAGCGTGACGGCAGTCCGGACGTTCACCTCGAAGATGTACAGGGTCCAGGCGATAAACGACGTTTTGACCTGACTCAGCATGCCGAAGATGACGGTTTGGCCCTTCGAGGCACCCGTCGTCTCCATCGCCTCGATCGGACCGTTGCTGACCTCCTCGAGTTCGTCGGTGAACAGCCTGCCGAGGTTTCCGATCGTACTGACCGCGACGGCGATCATCGCCGAAAGCGGCGAGAGGCCCGCGAGCGGAACGAAGATCAGGAACCAGACCAGCGCCGGAATTGCCCGCGAGACGCCCATGATCCCGCGGAAGATGAAATTAAACGGAAACGGAGTGACGCGTCCGCTTCCGAGGACGCCCAGGAGTAGCGCGAGCGGAATCCCGAACACCGTCCCGGCGAACCCGATCGCGAGGGTGATTCCGGACTCCCTGAAGAGGTTCCGCTCGACGATGAACCACCAGTCGGGGACGTAGTTTCGAAGCGCGTCGACGAAGATCGGCCACTGCTGGTAGAGTGCATCGAACGAGAATTCCACCGCGATCAACGACCGGTAGAGGACGCCCCCAAAGAGAACTGCACCCAGGGCGTACATCAGCCATCGGACTCGTCGACTGAGTCGAATTTCTTCCAGTCGTTGGTCGATCGGTGACGAACTCATCCTGTCACCTCGGATTCGGTATCCTCGCCGCTGAGGAACTCCTCCATGTCGATCCCGCCGTACAAGCGGTCGATGACGTCGAAGGTGAGTTCGTCACGGTAGCCGTCGAAGACGACCTCGCCGTCTGCGAGCCCGATAAAGCGTTCGCCGAACTGTCGGGCCAGGTTGACCTGGTGGAGACTGATCATCGCCGTCAGCCCGCGCTCTTCGGCCGCCGTCCGGAGATATCGCATGACCGTCTGTGAACTACCGGGGTCGAGACTGGCTACCGGTTCGTCGGCCAGAAGAATGTCCGGTTCCTGGACGAGCGCGCGGGCGATCCCGACCCGCTGTTGCTGGCCGCCGCTCATCCGACCCGCGCGCTGTTCGGCTTCGTCGAGCAGACCGACCGTATCCAGTGCCTCGAGCGCCTGCACCTTGTCCGAGTGATCGTTGAATCGGAGGACGCTTCTGAGCAGGTCGGTTCGACCGAGCGCACCGGTGAGTGCGTTCGAGTAGGCGCTCATTCCGCCGATGATGTTGTGTTGCTGGAAAACCATCGCCACGTCGTCGCGGTGTGAGGTAACGGGCTCTCCCTGGACGATCACCTGGCCGTCAGTCGGACTCGTTAGTCCGTTGACACACCGGAGGAGTGTCGACTTCCCGGAGCCCGAGACGCCGAGGACGATCGTAAACTCTCCCTCGGGTATCTCGAAGCTCACGTCGTCGAGGGCGACGGTTTCGCCGAATCGTTTCGTAAGGTTCTCTACGCGAATCGCGGGCATGGGTAAGGTGTGTTCGTCTGGCCGTCTTTCCGCGCGTTACGAGAAGTCTTCGAACTCGAGGCCGAGTTCGTCGAGGACGTCGTCGACGGGTTCGTAGTCGCTCCGGTCGGCCGCTTCGATGCCAGTAAACCAGAGTTCGTAGTCCTCGTCGACGTCGTCGGGGATCAGATCCTCTTCGCCGGCGGCCAACAGCGCTTCCTCCAGTTCGTCTCGGACGGGTGCGTCCCAGTCGCTCCGAGCCATGATCGGCGCGCGCGGGAGCGGGTCGGAGACGGCCAGTAGCTGTAGTTCGGGGTTGTCGTCGTCGATCGCGGAGCCGGCACCGTCGTACTCCGCGGAGTGTTCGACGAACTCGGGATAGTCGTCGAACTGCTCCTGTGGGATCTGTGGCGCGGAGGCGAACGCCCCGGACGCGGCGGCCGCCACGGTCGGGTCGTTGATCATCTGTTCGCGGGCGGTGTCGTGATCTCCCGCCGTCTGGAGATCCAGATCGACAGGATCGCCGTCGGGGAAGTTACCGACGTCGAGTCCTGCATCGCTCAACATCAGCGTCGGTGCCAGCGTCCCGCTCAACGAGAGCGCGGAGCCGACCGTCACCGCCTCTCCCTCGAGGTCCGAAAGCTCCTCGATATCGCTGTCCGGCAGGGTCGTGATCGTCGAGAAATAAAGGGGGCCGCCGAACGCCGTCCGCATGCCGACGACGTCCGCGAAGCCCTCGCCGCCGGGAACGGCCGTCGGCGACGTGTCCGCGATCTCCGCCTGATTGGTCTCGAGCGCCGTGAGCGTCTCGACGTAGCTTCCCGCGCGGATGAGTTCGACGTCGGCGTCCGTCTCGGCCTCTAAGTACTCCGCCATCGGCGTGTACTCCTCGATGATGTCGGTCTGCTCTTCGGCCGGATTGAGGACGAACCTGACGTGATTGTCGTCGTCGTCTCCGTCGCCGTTCCCGTTGCCGTTCCCGTCACCGTTGCCGTTCCCGTTTCCATTTCCGTTGCCGTTTCCACCGAGACAGCCGGCGACCACGCCCGTAAGCGCGACGCCGCCGGTTGCTTTGAGGAACGTTCGCCGGTGACTGCCACCACAGTCTGTTTTCCGGACCATATCTAGTACGACAATCCAAACAATATAAAGTCAATGATGGTTCGGTTGCCTGAATATCCATATTAGTAAAACAATCTATACTGATTTACGTTGTGGACGGTTGAGGTTTGCATCAACCGGGTTTCGACTTTTGGCAGGATTCACATCGTCAGCAGATGAACCAATTATCGTAACAACTGACACGATTCACATACTGATCGCCGAGCTCACGGGTCACTACGTTGCCCGCTCGCTACTCCGCGGTTCTCACTCGTGGTTCGAAAATCGAAGAGTTCCGTCATCACGAACGACCGCTGGTCGTTCGAGCGCCCTCGCTCGTTCCGAACCGCGCTCGCATCTGGCGATCAGGTTACAATGACGTTCAGTGGCTCCGATCGATCGTGCTCGCCCTGTCCCAGATCCGTGATCTCCCAGCGGAGAATCCGGTCCGATTTAGTAGGAGTACTTCACACAGACGGTCGTGTCCCGTCCAACGCTGATCGTCTACTGCGGGTTGCCTGGGGTGGGGAAGTCCGCGGCGTCCGCCTATACGGCTACACACGCTCCTGCCGAACGATACCGGAGCGACGAGGTCCGGAAGGAACTCTTCCCCGAACCGCGCTACACCTCAGCGGAGACGCTCGCGACGTACGACGAACTGCTCGAGCGCGCGCAGACGGCTCTCGAGCAGGGAACGGACGTCGTCCTCGATGCGACGTTTCGGACGAAGCGGCTCCGCGATCGGGCCGAGTCGGTCGCTCGGGAAGCGGGTGCTCATTCCGTCTTCGCGCGCGTCGTCTGTGACGAGCGGATCGTGAGGGAACGCCTCGCCAACCGAAACGGTGGCGTCAGCGACGCCGACGTCGAGGTGTACGAACTCGTCCGCGACTCGTTCGACCCCGTCGAACGCGACCACGCCGTCATCGACAACTCCGAGTCGCTCGAGACGACGCGGCGACAGATCGACCGGCGGGTCCTGCAAACGGTTCCGTGAATGTCATCCGTTCCGACTCGCCAGTCGCTCCAGATCCGCGCCCGCTCCGACTCGGCGACCGCTCCAGATCATCGCGTCTAAGGCCTCTTGTCTCGAGCGTTCGAGCATGACCACGGTCAAGGATAGCGTTCACGACTACATCGAACTCTGCCCGACGGCCGAGGCGCTTTTGGATACGGCCGCGATGCAACGACTCCGGTACGTCCGTCAGCTGAGTACCGTCCAGCTCGTCTATCCGTCGGCCAATCACACGCGATTCGAACACAGTCTCGGCGTCTACCACCTCGCCTCCCGTGCGGTCGACCAGCTCGGACTCGAGGCGGAGCTGGCCGATCGGATCCGGGCCGCCGCGCTGGTTCACGACGTCGGCCACGGACCGTTCGGCCACCAGACCGAGGCCGCGATCGAGCGCCACCTCGGCCGCCACCACGACGAGATCGAGTGGCTGCTCGCCGATACCGAGCTCGGCGACGTCCTCGAGGACTGTGGGCTCGATCCCCGCGAGATCGCCGCGACGGTCGACGGCCGCGGCCCGCTTGGCGAACTCGTCTCCGGCTCGCTCGACGTCGACCGGATGGACTACCTGGTCAGGGACGCCCACCACACCGGCGTTCCCTACGGGACGATCGATCACTCGCGTCTGCTCTACGCGCTCCGCGTCGTCGACGGCGAACTCGCACTCGAGGACAGCACCGTCGCGACCGCCGAGAGCGCGCTCATCGCTCGGACGCTGATGAACGCGACCGTCTACCGCCACCACGTCTCCCGGATCGCCGGCGCGATGCTCGATCGTGCGAGCGAACGCCTACTCGTCGACGGCGTCTTCGATCCCGAGGCGTTCGCCCGACTGACCGACGCCGAACTGCTCGCGGCCTTCGAGGGCCACGACCCGACCGCCGAGTTCGCAACCCGAATTCGGGAGCGTGACCTCTACAAGCGGGCGCTCTGGGCCCGCCGCGAGGCCGTTCCCGAAGACGTCGTCGGTCTCGAGTACGATCGAACGCGTACGGTAGAGCGCGAGATCGCCGACGTCGCGGACGTGAAGCCAAACGCGGTCGTCGTCGACAGCCCCTCGGAACCGAGATCCCCGGAATCCAGGGCGAAGATCCTCGTCGACGGCGACGTTCGTCGACTCGAGGAGCGCTCCTCGCTGGTCGCGGGACTCGACGCTTGCGCCCGAGAGGTGTGGCGACTCGGCGTCTACGCGCCCGAAGAACACCTCGAAGCAGTCCGCGAGGCCGCCTCGAGCGTGCTCGCGGTGGAACCCGACGCTACCTGATACCGTCGAGTTCGCTCTCTCGACTACGCCCCCGATCCGGGCGAATCGGCCGTCTCAATCCGCTGTTCGTACTTCTCGAGTGCTTCCGCGAGCGCCTCCTCGGCGTCGATCTCGAGCGAGTCGGCCAACGCGAACAGCGCGAACAGGACATCGCCGATCTCGTCGTCGGCGATCTCGAGGTCGGCGGGCGAGGCGCCGTAGCCGGTCGACTCGTTCGCATCCTTGCCCAGTTCGCCAACCTCGGAGACGAGATCGAGGAGCCTGAACTCGGGGGGTGTCTCGAGGCCGTGCGTCTCGACGAACTCCGCGACCGCCTGTTGTCCGTCCATACCCGATCCACCGGCGGGTCGGCCAAGAATCGCACGAATGCCGGTGGCGGTGAGCTAGCGGATCGAAACGTTCATCGGATGGCGCTCGAATCGGTGCTGTCATGTACCCGTCACGCTCCGAACTCGAGGCGACGGCCATCGAGGCCTGTCTCGCCGGCGGATCGTACCTGCGGGAGACGTACCGCTCGGGAGAGACCGAGGCCGACCGCCTCGCACACGACGTCAAATCCAGCGCGGACACGGGATCGGAACGCCGAATTCTCGAGACGATCCGATCGCGTTTCCCGGAGCATCGGATCGACGCCGAGGAGTCCGGCGTCCACGACGGGAGCGGTGACGGGGCGTCCTCCGAGTGGATCGTCGACCCCCTCGACGGGACGAACAACTTCGAGTCCGGATTGGCGTCGTTCGCGACGGCGATTACGGTACTCGAGGAGGGTGAGCCGATCCTTGGCGTGGCGTACGTCCCGATGCTCGACGATCTGTACGTCGCCACACGCGGGGAAGGCGTCCGGTACAACGGCCGACCGGTCGGTAGTGAGGACGGTGGGGGTGTCGACGGTAAGAGTGGCGACGACGATGAGGGTGACGACGCGGACCTCGAGCCCTCGACTGCCACGGTCGTCTCCGTCATCGGCCACGACGTCAAACGCGACCCCGACCACGCGGCGGTTTCGGAGGCGATCAACCGCGCGATCGAGGATCGGTGCAAGCGACGCCTCGAGAGCTGGTCGCCGACGGTTCACTGGGGGCTACTCGCACGGGGTCAACTGGACGGGTTCGTCTGTTATCGACCCGACCGCGAGGAACAACTGCTCGGCGAACTGTTCGCCGCGGAGGCGGGTCTCGAGACCGAGCGCGGCGAGGACTGGTTCGTCGCCGCCGGAGCAGATGCGCTGTTCGACGCGCTCCGGGAGGTCGTCGACGAGGCGGTCGACAAACCGGGCGGATAGCGTCGAGGACCCCCTCGCGAGGGCGGCGGGTTCGCCGGGTCACCCGGAACCCGCACCCTTTTCATCTCTTGCTTGTGAACCATCACGAAGTATCGATGGAGAAGGCGTTGTGGTACCTCATCGCCGGCACGCGCGGCGGCGAGAACAGGGCGCGGATCATCCGGGCGCTCGAGGAGCAACCCCGCAACGCCAATCAGTTGGCCGAGGAGTTAGACGTCGGCTACAACACGGTCCGCCACCACCTGGAGATGCTCGAGGACCACGACGTCCTCGAGCGCGGCGGCCGAACGTACGGTGAGCTGTACTTTCTCACCGATCGATTCGAACGCCACTGGGAGGAGTTCGAGACGATCACGGAACACCTGGAGTGATACCGATGGCGATGTCAACCGAAATCACGGCGGCAACGGTTCTCTCGGCGGGGAACCTCGCACTGCTCGCGGTCCTCACCTACGTCTGGGTGCAAAACTACCGGCGATTCAAGACGCCCCTCGTCGCCGGCCTGCTCGCGTTCAGCCTCGTCCTGGCCCTCGAGAACGCGGTGGCGATCTACTTCTTCTTCAGTTCGGGGATGCTGTACGCCTCGGATCCGGTCGTCCAGCAGGTCGTCGCGCTCTTGCGCGGCTTGCAGTTCGTCGCGCTCGCGTTCCTGGCGTACGTGACGCTGAAGTGATCCTCCCTCGCCGTCGGCGTCTCGAGTTGTCGCGGCCGCCCGTCACTTTTCATCCGTGTTGCTCGAGGCGGCTCTGTCGTCTCCGGCTGCTCGAGACAGCGTTGTCGTCTCCGGACTCGAGGCGGGACCGCGACGTCGGCGTGCGTCGTCGCCCGTTCACCGCAGGGTCGCCCACGTCAGGAAACACAGCGCGACGAACTGGAGTCCGCGTAGCCCCGCCGCGACGACGGCCGAGCCGACGGTGTCGGCGTACAACATCCCCATGCCGAGGTGGAACGCGATCGCCGCGAGGTTCTCGCCGGCCAGCAAGACCGCGAAACAACACAGCGCGAGCACCTGCCGGTTGCGAAACGTCCGGTAGTTACGGACCCAGACGGCGGCGAGCGCGCCGAGCAACAGGAGGTTGAGCCCGGAGAGGACGACCGCGATCAACAGCAACGACTGGACGCTATCCATCGGTTTCGTCTCGCTCCCGCGTCCTCGCTTTTTCGTCTAGTGTGCGGATCATTTGTCGCTCTCGTCTCGCACCCTCTCGTCTCGAACCCGAGTCTGACTTCTCGCGTCTCGTACTGGGGTCGTCTATTCGCCCGCCGGCGGTTCGCGTCACTCCTCTATCGTTCGCGACACCCAGCCGGTCGGCCCGTCCGGTCTCGATCCCGACGGCTCTTCGATCTGGCGTCCGCCGGACCCGTCGATCGCACGGACGACGACGTCGTGGCTCCCCTCGCTGGGCTCGAAGCTGTGGCGCCACTGGCGCCAGGCGTCCCGGAACTCGGACTCGCCATCGGGCTCGAGGGAGAGGTCCGCCTCGGTCCACGTCTCGCCGCCGTCGATCGAGACCTCGACGGCGTCGATCCCAGCGAGGCCGCCGTAGGCGTGGCCGCCGACGGTGACCGCCCCGCCGTCGCGGTCGACCGACCAGATCTTGGCGACTGCCTCGACCTCGCCGGTGCCGTCCCAGCCGCGTTCCTCCCAGTAGCCGTCGCGATCCTCCGCGACGAGTTCGAGTTCGGTGATCCACTTGACGTTCACCTCGCCCCAGTTGCCGGGGACGATCAGCCGTACCGGGTGGCCGTGTTCGCGCGGGAGCACGCGTCCGTTCATCCCGTAGACGAGGTACGAGCGCTCGAGTTCCTCGAGCGTGATCGTGTTCCAGAAGCCGTCGACCGCGTGGGCGACGACGTGTCCGGCCTCCCCGGCCGGAGTGGCCTCGGCGAGCAGGTCGGCGACCGGGACGCCGGTCCAGACGGCGGTGTCCATCTCGCGGTCGTTCAGGTCTTCGCCGACACACCGGAGCGTGCTGTAGAACCGATCGGCGTCCCGGTCGCGGAGATCCTCGTAGTCGATCGTCAGTTCGTCGTCGACGAGGCCGGTGACCGACAGTTCCCAGTCGTCGCGCTCGAGGACCGGGTCGATCGTGTTGATGTCGATCGTGTAGAACTCGCCGATTCGACTGACGAGCCCGGGGGCGTCCGGGAGGTCGAAGGCGCCGTTTTCGGCCCGCGTCAGCAGGGACTGCTCCTCGGACGGCGGGCTGATCCCGCCGTCGAGGTACGGGACGCTCGAGTCGGGCGTTCGCCGTCGGCCAACGACGTAGCCGATGCCGGTGGCTGAGAGGGTGGCGAAGCCGGTTTGTAGCGTCGCCCGTCGATTTCGGTCGACGGTCCGGTCGCGGCGGACGCTCAGCGGATCGTGCGCTGCGGCGACGGAGACGACGCCGACGACGGCCGCGGCGGGGACGGCGGCGGCCGTGGCGGCGATCGGATTCCCCGTCGCCAACGCCGAGGCGAACCAGACTGCGCCGGCGGTCAGCGGGACCGCGAGGTACTGGGCATCGGCGTAGGCTTCGACCTCGAGTGCCAGGAGGACCAAGACGGTCAGGACGGCAACCGCGAGGACGAGCGCCAGCAGGAAGCTCGCGGGTGCCGCGAGCGAGCCGAGGGTCTCGAGGACGGCGTTGACGACGATCGCGGGCGTCGCGTCGACGACGAACGTCGAGGCGGGCTCGACGAGGAAGCCGTCTGAGAGTCCGGCGTAGGCGAACGAGCCGGTGACGGCGGCGACGGCGGCGATCGCAGCGGTCAGCGCCCGCCAGGCGATGCGTGTGGTCGTCAGCCGGGACAGGATGGTGGACATAGTGTGGAAGGGGGTGAGAGGGCTCAGTATCAGGGCCCGTCAGTAGAACTGTCGAACCGCGACGATTCCGACGACGCCGGCGACGACGAGGATCGCGGCGACGATTCCCGCGGTACCGAGCAACTCGTCATCGTCCTCCATGCTATCGCCCATCTCCTCGCCGCTCATGCCGTCGTCCATGTCGTCATCCATGTCGTCACTCATCCCATCGTCCATGTCGTCACCGTCCATATCGTCACTCATCCCATCGTCCATGTCGTCACCGTCCATATCGTCACTCATCCCATCGTCCATACCATCGCTCATGTCGCCGTCCATATCGTCGCTCATTCCATCGCCCATCTCGTCATCGTTCATGTCATCGCCCATCTCCTCGTCGCTCATGCCGTCGTCCATGTCGTCACTCATCCCATCGTCCATACCGTCGCCGTCCATGTCGTCTTCTTGAACGGATGCACCGGTTGCTCCGGCGGCAGCCATCGCACCACCGGCCGTCGCGAGCATCACGATCGTAAACAGTACGCCGATTCGCGTTGGTAGTCGAACCATCGTACTCGTCCCGTCTCGAGGCCCCCTAAAGGGCGTTTTTCGAGATTCGACGCAACTCCGTGTCGGGTGGGTTGTGACTCCATGACGATTTCCCTCGAGTTCGTGGGAACTCGGCGGAAACTCCGTGTGAAATTCCGGCCGCCCGCATGCGGTTTTCCGATCTGGATCATCGCACTGAAGGCAATATACGTCTCAAGCAGAACGCGTTTTGGCGCTCCCTTTCGAGTATCGCCCATGGTAGAGATTTCGGCGGAAATCGTGCTGTTCGAGGGGTTCGACGAACTCGACGCGATCGGTCCATACGAGGTCCTCGAGAACGGTGCCCAGGCCGGTGCGTCGATCGAGACCGATCTGGTGACCCTCGAGAAATCCGATCTCGTCACGGCGAGTCACGACCTCCGGGTCGAACCCGACGGAACGCTCGACGATCCCGATCTGCTGATCGTCCCCGGCGGCGGGTGGACGACCGCCAACGAGGGAGTTCGAGCCGCGGTCGATGCCGGCGCCCTTCCCGACGCCGTCGACGAGTGTTTTACCGCCGGCGCGACCGTCGCGTCGGTCTGTACGGGCGCGATGATTCTCTCAGAGGCAGGACTGCTCGAGGGGCGGCCCGCGACGACCCACCACGTCGCGGTCGACGACTTGGCGGCCACCGACGCGACCGTGGTCGACGAACGGGTCGTCGACGACGGCGACGTCCTCACTGCGGGGGGCGTCACCTCCGGTATCGACCTGGCGCTGTGGCTCCTCGAGCGGGAGTTCGGCGAGGACGTGGCGGAGGACGTCGCACGGGAGATGGCCCACGAGCGCCGCGGCGAGATTTTCGGATAGCGGGACGCGAGATCGTGGCCACCGGCCTGGGGAGCGATTCGTCGCGTCGGCGTGAGAGACTATGCATCGAGGAGCGTAAACGAGAACGTCGCGCCCTCGTCGGGTTCGGAGTCGACCCAGATGTCGCCGCCGTGGCGCTCGACGATCCGCTGGCAGAGCGCGAGTCCGATTCCGATACCCGAGTGTTCACTTGCACTGTGCAGGCGCTTGAACACCTCGAAGATGCGTTCCTGTTTCTCGGGTTCGATACCGATCCCGTCGTCGGCGACGGAGACGATCCACTTGGAGCCGCTCCGTTCGGCGGTGACGCGTATCCGCGGCGGCTCGTCGCCGCTGTACTCGATCGCGTTGGAAAGCAGGTTCTGGAACACCTGCCGAAGCTGTTCCTCGTCGCCCTCGACGCGGGGCAGTTGGGCCACCGTGATCTCGGCGTCGTGATTCTCGATTTTCACCTGGAGGTCCGTGCGAACGTCGCCGACGACCGCCTCGAGATCGACCGGTTCGAACTCGCCACCCTGGGTCTCGACTCGAGAGTACTTGAGTAGCCCGTCGATCATCTTGCGCATCCGGTCGGCACCGTCGACAGCGTACTCGAGAAATTCCCGTCCGTCCTCGTCGAAGCTTTCTCCGTACCGACGCTCGATGAGTTGGAGGTACGACGAGACCATCCGAAGCGGTTCTTGGAGGTCGTGTGAGGCCGCGTACGCGAACTGCTCTAAGCGCTCGTTCGACTCCGCTAAATCGTCGACTAGCCGCTCGAGTCGCTGCTGATACTGGTACTGGTGTCGCTCGATCGCCTCCGCGAGGACGTTGGCGACGCTCTGGACGAAGTTGACGTCCTCGTCGGTGAACGCTCGGGGAGCGGTGTCGTGTGTCCCTAGGATCCCCCACGGTTCGTCGAACGACCCGATGACGACGCTGATTCCGCTGCTGACATCGTGACTTCGCAGGAGATCAGGGCCGCTGAACCGCGATTCCGTCTCGAGGTTCTCGACGACGATCGGGTGATCGTTCGTTAGCGTGTACGCCGCCTGGGAATCCCCTTCGACTGCGGACACCGTCGCTTCGCCGACGGTTCCGTCCGCCCAGCCGACCCCCTGACGGAGCAGGAGGTGCTCACTCTCGGGGTCGAGATCGAGCACCTTACAGTACTCGTTGTCGAGGACGGCCGCAACCTGACGACTCGCTTCGTGCATGAGTTCGTCGATGTCGGTCGTTTCGAGGGCGAACTGTCCGAGGTCGGAGACGACCCGTTGCTGACGGGCCCGTTGCTCGAGTTTCCGTTCCCGTTCTTTGCGCCCGGTGATGTCGCGGACGACGCCGACGCGTCCCATCTCGCCGTCGACTTCGAACAGATCGAACCGACTCTCGACGGTCACCGGGGTGCCGTCGGCCCGGTACAGATCCTCCTCTAAGTGGGCGATGTCTTTCTCCCCCGACTCGAGTTCGTCCTGTTTCTCGTCGGCGATGTCGACGAACGTCTCGCCGAAGACGGTCTCCGCGGCGTCGCCGACGAGTTCGTCGCGTTCGTATCCGGTCATCGATGCGAACGCTTCGTTCACCATCGTGAACCGACGATTTCCGTCGAGAACGTAAATTCCGTCGTCGACGGTCTCGACGATGCGTTCGTACTGCTCTAACTTCCGCTCACGCCGCTTTTTCTCGGTAATTTCGTGAAAGTAGACCGATAGCCCAGACTCCGACGGGTAGATGGCGTTGTAGAACCACCGATCTACGGGATCGTAGTAATCCTCGAGAATTACGGGTTCTTGCGTCTCGAGGGCTTCGTACAGCGCACTCTCGAAGGGCTCGGTGAGGACGACCTCGTCTCGAATATTCGCCCCAACTGCCTCCTCGTCCAGATCCAGAACGTCCGCCGCGTGGTCGTTCAGATAGATGAAGCGGAGCTGTTCGTCGAGGGCGTAGAAACCGTCCGAGATACGCTCGAAGACGTCGTCGAGTTCACTCTCCAGTTCGTCACGCTGGCGCTCGAGTCGGGCGGTCTTCGCCTCGAGCCGTCGTTCGTACTCTCGCCGGTCGGTCATATCCCGAGTGACCTTCGTGTACCCCTCGAGTTCGCCGTCATCGCTTCTGATCGCCGAGATCGTGACGTTCGCCCAGAACGTCGATCCGTCGGCCCGGACTCGCCACCCTTCGTCCTCGGTCGAACCGTGACGCTCGGCCTTCGCGAGGTTGTCCTCCGGAACGTCGGTCGCACGATCGTCGTCGATGTAGAACGTCGAGACGTGTTCACCGACGATCTCGTCGGCCACGTATCCCTTGATCCGTTCGGCACCCGCGTTCCACGTCCGCACGTGCCCCCCGGAATCGAGCATGAAGATGGCGTACTCCTCGGTCGCGTCGACGAGTGTTCGAAACTGCTCACCCGACTGTTTTCCCACCCCGGTCGTCTCTCGTCCGTCCGCGGTTTGCTCTTGCCCGTCTGCGGTCTGCTCTTGCCCGTCTGCGGTCTGCTCTTGCCCGTCTGCGGTCTGCTCTCGTCCGTTCGTGGATGGCTGCCACCAGATGCGGCCGTTTCCACCGACGTTCTTGGTCTCGAGAAGGCCGTGATCGACGAGTCGTTCCAAGCGCCCGTACGTGCTCCGACGACCGACCTCGACCCGTTCGGCGACCTCGGTAGCCGTCAGGGGATCTCCTCCCTCGTCGAAGACGGCGAGAGTTTCCCGGAGTGTCTCGGTCAACTGTGGAACGGTCACTACTCCAGGTACAGACGGCGTACTTCGATAAATCCTCCGCAGGTGTACGGTCCCTCGTCGCATGGCGGGTGCCCTCCCACGTTTCACACCGCGAGAGCGTGGTGATTCGCGTCACGGGTCCGTCGTGGCTCGAGTGCCGGCCCGACAACCAGTAGTCGGTCGCCGACCGCCCGCCGACCAAACGGCTATACACCCCGCTCGAGTAGCCGCCCGTAGATGCACGCAGTTCTGTTCGACATGGACGGCGTCCTCGTCGACAGCGAGGACTACTGGACCGAGTTCCAGCGCGAGGACCTGCTTCCCGCGGCCGTCCCCGACGAGGACGTCGACGTCGCCGAAGTGACCGGAATGAACTACCGCGAGACGTACGACTACCTCGAGGAGACCTACGGGACGACGATGGATCGCGAAGAGTTCGAAACCCGCTTCGAGCAAATCGCCCGCGAGATCTATCACGAACACGTCGAGGCGCTCGACGGTCTCCACGATCTGCTCGCGGATCTCGAGGCGCGGGACGTCACGACGGCGGTCGTCTCCTCGTCGCCACACGACTGGATCGGAATCGTCCTCGAGCGGTTCGACCTCGAGGACGGGTTCGACCGCGTCGTAAGCGCCGAGGACGTCGACGCGGCGGGCAAGCCCGAACCCGACGTCTTCGAGTACGCCGCGAGCGAAGTCGACGCCTCCACCGAGGACTGCGTCGTCGTCGAGGACTCCGAAAACGGCGTCGAAGCGGGCGCTCGTGCGGGATCGACCGTGATCGCCTACCGGATCGACGCCCACGACGATCTCGACCTCTCTCCAGCGGACGAGGTCGTCGACTCGGCCGCGGAGCTACGTGAGACGGTGCTCGAGTTGACGAACTGATAGCACGGTCGCCGCGACGTCGCCGCCTATTCACACCGGAAGCGATTGTAGAACGAGCCGACCGTCAGGCCGGCGACGAATCCGTCCACGCCGCCCCACGCGATGCCCGCGACCGTCCCGCCCGCTTCCTCCTCGAAACCTGGGTACAGACCGGCGAACAGCGTACGCCACCGTTCGCCCCAGCCAAAGCGGGATGTGACGCCGATGAGGCCGACGCTCGTCGCCATCACAATTCCGACGGCGAATCCGAGTGCGATCGGGTCGAGTCGCTCGTTACGCTCGGCCGTCGATACCACTGCCGATGCCGTCTCTCGCATCTGACTCCGTGATCGCATCGCCGCGATCTACCAGCGTTTCGCGGAAAACCCTTGGACGTGCGCTTGCGCGCTCGAGCGGTCTCCGTCGCGGAACTGGCCAACTCGCCACCTCTCTGCGGATCATGGCCGACCCGCCCCTCTTAACGGACCTCGACGCGCCGGCTCGCCTCGAGCGGGACCAGTGGCTCCTCGGGGAACGCGACGCTGACGGTAAACTCGAGTTCCTCGGCGTCGGCGCCGAAGACGCCGACCGGGAGCGTCTCCTCGTCGCGGAGGTAGGTGTTCGTGGCCGTCATCTCCACGCCGTTTACCGTGATGCGAACGCCCGCCCTTGCGGGTTCGCCGACGTTTCGGACCGTCACCTCACAGACGTCGTTCTCGCCGGTCTCGATCGTCTCGGGGAACACACCCCAGTCGACCTCGACGGAGGGGAGCGACTGAGCACCCTCGTAGACGCGCTCGGCGACCCCTTCCGAGAGCCCGGCGTCGACGAGCCCCTCGACGCTCGCGGTCACGACGTCGCCGGGCGTCGAGAGCCCCTCGGTCGCCAGCTTGCTCGCACGGCCCGGACCGACGCCGTCGATCGCCGTCAGGCCGACGGCGTCCTCGGCGACGCCGTTCTCGATTCTGGCCTCGGTTCGCTTCGCGAGGTTGGCCGCGTGCGGGCCCGCAAAGCGATCGAGAAACGCACCCAGTGCCGAGACGAGCCGGGTCGCGTTGCGCCGGATCACCCAGGCGTCGCTCCGTAGCTCCGCCGGCGTCGTACCACTCGCCGCTCCCCGCAGGATCGCGAGGACCTTTCGCTCACCCGGATCCAGATCGCCCGTTTCGGCACCGACGAGGACCGCGTCGATCGCGTCGCGTTCGTCCTGGCGAGCCGACACCGAATCGAACTCCGTCGCCGTCGCGACCGCCTCGAGGACGTCCTCGGTTTCGAGCCCGCTCCCGTCGTCGTCGACCCGATCGCACAACTGTGCGAACGTGACCGCCGTCTCGAGACGCAGGTAGTACTTCGAGGCGAGGACGCCTCGTGGCGTCGCCTCGATCGAGAGGTCGTCGCCGGTCTCGACGAAGCCGCGCTCGACCAGTTCCTCGAGACAGTCTCTGACCCGGCCCCGAAGATCCGGAAAGTCGTACTCTTCGGGTTTAGACTGGCCGCGGACGTAGTAGAACGTGGTCTCGAGCCACTCCATGACGTCCTCGACGTCGCCGATCGTCCCCATCGCGATCTCGGCGTTGAGGTGGGTCTCGAGACTCTCCGCCAGGCGGGATTCGATCTCCTTGCCGTCCCGGAGCAGGCGGCGGTACTTGTCCGCCTCCGCGGTGTCACAGACGACCCAGCCGTAGCCGACGTCGTCGTAGCCGGGTCGACCGGCTCGCCCGAGCATCTGCAACACGTCGAGGGGACTCATGTCCACTTCGCCCTCGAGGGGGTCGTGGAGTTTCGTATCCCGGATTACGACGCATCGTGCGGGCAGGTTCACTCCCCAGGCGAGCGTCGACGTCGAAAAGAGGAGTTCGATCTGGCCTTCCTTGAACCACTTCTCGACGAGGTCGCGGTCGTTCTTCGAGAGCCCGGCGTGGTGAAATGCCACCCCGTCGAGCACCGAGTTGCGAAGAGTGTCGTTCTCGAGGTCCTTCGAGTCGGTGTGAAAGTCGTAATCGCCGCGTGCGCCCATCGGGACGTCGCGTTCGGCGATCTCGTCTCTGGCCTTTTTCGCCGCTTGGACCGTGTCCTGTCTCGAGGCGACGAAGACGAGCGCCTGGCCGTCCTCTCTGAGGTGTGGTTCGGCCAGGTCGAGCGCCCGGTAGAGTCGGCGGTACTTGTCGGCGAAGGTGTTCTCGCCGTGGGTGTACGTCTTGACGCCGGCGTTCAAATCGACGGGGCGGTACTCGTCGCCGAACTCGAAGGTCGTCTCGGGTGGCGCGTCGAGCCACGCCGCCACGTCGTCGACGTTCGGCATCGTCGCCGACAGCGCGACGACGCGCGGATCACAGAGCCGCCGGAGCCGTGAGATCGTCACCTCGAGGACCGATCCGCGTCGGTCGGCGTCGAGCAGATGAACCTCGTCGATGACGCAGACGTCGACGTCGGTGACGAAGTCGTAGCGCCGTGAGTCGTGTTTCCGGGTGGCCGAGTCGAGCTTTTCGGGCGTCATCACGAGGATGTCCGCCCGCCGGGCGCGGCGGGGGTTGAGCTCGCGTTCGCCCGTGACGACGTACACCGAGTACTCGAGGTCCTCGAACCGGTCCCAGTCGTCTTCTTTCTCGTTCGTCAGCGCCCGCATGGGGGCGATAAACAGCGCGGTGCCGCCGTCGGCGAGTGCCTTGCAGATCGCCAACTCGGCGAGGGCGGTCTTTCCCGAGGCCGTCGGCGCGCTCGCGACGACGTTGTCCTCGCGCTCGATGAGCGCTGGTAGCGCCTCGCGTTGCATCCGATTGAACTCCTCGAAGGCGAAGGCATCGGCAAACTCGGGAAGAACCTCGGCAACCTCCATCACACGGAAACGGGGAGCGGGGGGCCAAAGGCGTTTCCTTCGAGGACCGGCCGACAGCCTGTCCACAACCCGTCAGTTTCGTACGTTTCGATTGCTCTCAGCACTCAGCCGTTTCTATGGACGTTCTCGTAGATCTTCGCGAAAAATATCATCGAGAGACCGATACCAATGATCGCAGGAACCGATTCCCAGAAGCCCTCTTTACCGTACATTATAATATGGATCACAAATGCAGTCAGGGTTCCACTTGCGATAATCACCCAACTTTTTCTCTCCATTACGCAGACGGGTCCCACTTAGATTCACTTATTTTATTGGTAGTATTAAATTCTGATGCTATCATACGTGTTGTAGACATATCAAAGTAATGTCTTCTCGGAGACGGTACTTGTTGACTTCAGTGATGTCACAGACGACTCGGCCGTAGCCGATGTTGTCGTAGCCGGGTCGACCAGTCCATCCGGGAATCTGGAGGCCATCTAGCGGGTTCGTGTCGGACTCTCCCTCGAGCAGGGCGTGAAGTTTCGGATCGCGGGTCACGATACGGTGGGCGGGGAGGTTTCCATCTCAGTCTAAGGCGACCTCTCTCGGCGGTCGAAAGAACGCAGAAATGGGTCGCTATCGATCGATCCGATCTAGACCGTGATTTCGCCGCTGTTGATCTTATCGGCCTGGAGATACGCGTCCGCCGCGGCCCCGATGTGGAACAGCGGCGAGAGGAACATCAGCAGGAATCCGATGAGGAGCAACATCGAGAGGACGGTGACGATCCAGAAGACGACGTACCCCCCCAGAATGATGGCGCCGCGTTTTGTCTGACCGTTGTAAATCTGTCCAACCCCAGGGATGAGAAACGAGATGATTGCCGAGAGTATCTCGTTTACTTCGTCGCTGCCCGTTGTAGCTGCTTCTGCCATAGTATCGTACCAGATCCGAATACCGATGCAAACTACTTATACTCTATGGGAATGTGATATGTCTCTGTCCCCTTTTCTGTCGGCTCTCACCCGTCGAAAACGATCACCGGCAAACCACCGTCTCACGGGGCTGGTGGGTGCGTACGGAACCCGGTGGTCCCCTGTGGAACCGCCACTGTCGAAACTGTGCTTTCCGTGTGCGTCTACTCGCTTCTCGAGGCGGCGAGCGTGACGACTATCGCACCGACGGTGGCGAACACGAGCGGGTAGAGGATGCCGCCGAGGACGACGGCGGGAACGACCGCAGGCCCCATCGTTCCGCTGGCTTCGATGCCGAAGAACGTGGCTTCCGAACTCGTCTCCGTGACGACTGCGCCGAGGCCCATCACGACCACGTAGCCGACGGTGACCGGTGCCCCGACGACGACGGCCTCGCCGAGTTCGCGAGCCTCGAGGTGGTAAGCCAGCAATCCGCCGGCACCGAGGAGCACGAGCGGCGGGAGGAGATAGAGCAACGTCGTACTCGTCGCGCTCGACTCGGTGATGAAGTTTACCGTCTCGGCCCGGGCGAACGAGCCGATTTCGCCGCTGGCGTGGACGTCGACCGCGTGGGCGTTGTAGTAGTACCAGGCGACGCCTTTCCACTCGGCGACGTTTCCGTCGAAGGTTTCGTGTACGTCGCCTGCGACCACCAGATACGTGATCAGGTAGCCGACCGCGGCGCTCAGAACGCCCAGTCCCGCACTCGCCGCAATACTCGTACCACGCGATACCGGCCGTGCGGACGATGGCAGTTGCTGTTGTGCCATTGTACCGCTCCCGTGTCCGGTTGATGTAATGGGCTTTGTGGTCTCATCGAGCGAACGTGATGTGTGTTGGCGCCGACCACGACCTGGTTCGATTTCCCCGAAAACCCATCCGAGAGAGAGTCGAGCGGGAGTTCAGCGTACCGGGTCGTCCGTCGCGTTCGCCTCGAGTCGGTCGCTCAGCACCTGCGAGGCGGCTTCGGGGCGTGGGACGCGTTCGAACGTAAGCTCCGGATCGCCGGAGCCGGCGGTGTAGACGGTCAGGTCGCCGAACCCCAGTAGCCGACCGAGCATCGACTGTCGCAGGCTCGTGTTCTGGACCCGATCCAGTCGAAACTGGGTGACGTCCCGCGAGATCACGCCGCGTTTCTTGTAGAGTTCGCTCGAGGTGATCACGTAGCGGGTGTTCGTCCAGACGAGGTACCGCGCGACCACGACCGCCGCCCCCGCGAGGACCAGAACCGTGCCGAACAACGTTAGCACGCCGACTCCTTCGGCACCTGCCCAGCCGGCGAGGACGAGTCCGACGAGGACGACCCCGATGCCGACCGGCACACTCGCGCCCATCGCGATCGGGTGCGGTCGGCTCTCCCAGACGACTTCCTCGTCGTCGCTGATGTGAAACCAATCGGGAGTCGTGCCGAACGCCATCGGCCAGCGCTATTCCGTTGCCGGTGGTAAATCTATCGGGGGTACGTGGTGGTTACCTGTGGATACCGACGCCGTGGCACTCACCGCTGACCCCGTTAATCGACATTGTGTCGCTCACCGCCGATTCCGTTTGTCGTTTCCCACGCGTTCGCTCGCGTGTGCTCGGACGTCGAGTCCGGGACTGTAGAAGTAGGTCGGCTCCGACTCGGGGGTGGCGAAGCCGTTCGCCGACAGCAACGTGTTCGTCCCGACCTCGGTCTCGGCCGGGTAGAGCACCCACGGCTCGTGGTCGACGTCTGTTCGTCGAAGCGTGCCGTCCGGAGCCTCGGTGAAGAAGCTGTAGCGTTCGACCAGAAACCGTGCCAGCGGATCGTCGGGCGCCGAAATCGGTTTCCCGGTCGGCCAGTAGGCCCCCTCGTATTCGGCGGGACGCGCCCCGGGATGGCGCCGCCGACTCGAGAACGCGATCCGCCCCTCACGTGGCTCGAGGGAGATCCGCGCGTAGTAGTACGGCAGATGGTGAAAGAGCCGCGCGCCGAGGACGCTCGCGACGCCCTTGGCGTCGAGGCTGAAGAAGTAGACAGTCGGTTCGCCGTCGAAGGTGACGTACGTCCGGAGGTTGAGTTCGGGGAGACGAATGCCGAACTGTCGGGGAACGCCCGCCGGTCGGACGGCCACGTTCGTAAACGGAACGGCCGAGAGCCACGCGGATCCGTCGTGTTCGTCGACCGCGAGTCGGTCGGGGAGATGTGCGTCGACGATGGCGGGATCGACCGGCCAGTTCTCGAACAGCAGGTGTCGCCAGCCCATCTCGAGGGGGACCATACACGTCACTCGGGATGTCGGTCAATTAACTGTATCGTCCGTTCGGGGTCCATCCCGCTTGACGGCATTCGAACGTCTCCGGGTCCACGGATGCCGTTCAGGATACGCGAGGGGTCTCTCAGGCAGTTTCGGTGGGCACACAGGTTGTCGTCGCGGACGTCGATGAAGGCGGCGGTCGCGAAACCGTCGAGCAGATCGAAGACGACGTCGAAGAAGCGACGTTCGTCTACACCGACGTGACCGACGAATTCGACGTCGAGCAGGCGGTGATCGGTCGACCGATGGCCGGTTCGGTCAACCGGACGAACTCGCCAGCGCAACCGTCTGGCTCTGTTCTGACGACGCCTCGTTCATCACGGGCCATCATCCGTTGGCCATCGACGGCGCTGCACCGATCGTCGAACGTGAGCGGTCCGCGATGGCGACGATTTTTCACCGCCCGTCCCGAACGGATGGGTATGAGCAGCGTACGCAAGCCCGACTGGCTCAAGAGCCGCCCGCCGTCCGGGCGGGAGTTCGCCGACATCCGGGAGACGCTGCGCGAACGGAACCTCCACACCGTTTGCGAGGAGGCCAACTGTCCCAACCTCGGCGAGTGCTGGTCGGGACGTTCGTCCTCGAGTGCCGGTGCAGACGGCGACGACCGAAGCACCGGCGACGGGGGCGGCACCGCGACGTTCATGCTGATGGGCGATCGCTGCTCTCGAGGTTGTAACTTCTGTGACGTCGAAACCGGCGGGATGGAGCCCCTCGACCCCGACGAACCCGAAAACGTCGCCGAAGCGGTCGCCGAGATCGGCCTCGATTACGTCGTACTCACGTCGGTCGACCGCGACGACCTGCCCGACCAGGGGGCGGGCCACTTCGCCGAGACGATCCGCGAGATCAAGGCGCGCCACCCGGGCATCCTCGTCGAGGTGCTCATCCCCGACTTCCAGGGCGAGGAGCGTCTGGTACGAAAGATCATCGACGCGGACCCGGACGTGATCGCGCACAACGTCGAGACCGTTTCCCGCCTCCAGCATCCGGTGCGGGACCGCCGCGCGGGGTACGAGCAGTCCCTGTCGGTACTCGAGTGCGTCGAACGTGAATCCGACACCTACACCAAGACCTCGATCATGCTCGGCCACGGCGAGTACGATCACGAGGTCTACCAGACCCTCGCCGACTGCCGCGAGCGCGGCGTCGACATCGTCACCCTCGGCCAGTACCTCCGGCCCTCGAGGAGCCATCTCGAGGTGAAACGCTACGACCATCCGGACAAGTACGAGACGTGGCGCCGGGTCGCCGAGGAGGAGTTAGGCTTTCTCTACTGTGCGAGCGGGCCGATGGTCCGCTCGTCGTACAAGGCCGGGGAGCTGTTCGTCGACGCGGTCTTGCGGGAGGGAAAGAGCGTCGAGGAAGCTCGCGACGAAGCCCGCGGGACCGTCTGACCTCGTGTCGGTTCGACCCTTCAGGGCGATCGGTTCTCGGCTCTCTTTTCGGCGGTCGGCTCCCGGTTTTCCGCGTCCGGTTTCATCCACTGTAGTGCTCCTTCCTTTTCTCGTGAGGTCCGTGATTACGGATATTCGTCTGTTCCCGTCTCCGGGTCTGTCTGTGAACGGTGTGTACATCGTTTCAGTTGCTCGAGCGCCTGTTCCATACTCGAGATCTGTCGTTGTGATACCGACCGGTGACCACCGGCGGATCAATCCAACGGAACTGTCAGTGACGATTTCCTGAATCTACGCCGGAAGTATGTCCATAATTGTCTACTGATGTATCGAAACTCTACCACCGTGTGGCAACAATTTCACCGATAGTAAACTATATCGGGGAAAATCCTTTATCCTGAGCGATATATTATGCGGCTATGTGCAGGTGGGTTCACCCGTGAGTACGATACAGCGCGACCCCCAGGAACGAGTACAGATACTCGACGAGGCGGGTCGAGTCCTCGAGGGGGCCGACGTGCCCGACCTCTCGGAGGAGACGCTCGTCGAGATGTACGAGCAGATGCGCCTGGCCCGCCGGTTCGACGAACGGGCAGTGAGCCTCCAGCGCCAGGGGCGGATGGGGACCTACCCGCCGCTTTCCGGCCAGGAGGGCTCGCAGGTCGCTAGCGCGCACGCCTTAGACGAAGAGGACTGGGTGTTCCCGAGTTACCGCGAGCACGGGGCCGGCCTCGTCCGCGGTCTTACGCTCGAGCGCACCCTGCTGTACTGGATGGGCCACGAACGGGGCAACTACATCCCCGAGGACGTCAACATTTTCTCGGTCGCGGTGCCGATCGCAACCCAGATTCCCCACGCCGTCGGCGCGGCGTGGGCCTCGACGCTCAAGGACGAACGGCGAGCGTTTCTCTGTTATTTCGGCGACGGTGCGACCTCGGAAGGTGACTTCCACGAGGGACTCAACTTCGCGGGCGTCTTCGACACCCCGAACGTCTTCTTCTGTAACAACAACCAGTGGGCGATTTCGGTCCCGAGAGAACGCCAGACGGCGAGCGCGACGCTCGCTCAGAAAGCCGAGGCGTACGGCTTCGAGGGCGTCCAGGTCGACGGGATGGACCCCCTGGCGGTCTACAAGGTGACGCGGGACGCCGTCGAGAAGGCGAAAAATCCCGACAGGGTCGACGACGAGACACCGGATGGGGCGACCCGGCCGACGCTGATCGAGGCGGTCCAGTACCGCTTTGGCGCTCACACCACCGCGGACGACCCGTCGGTCTACCGCGACGATGACGAGGTCGAACGCTGGAAGCAAAAGGATCCGATTCCGCGTCTCGAGACCTACCTCCGCCAGCGGGGAATCGTAGACGACGAGCGCGTCGACGCGATCGAAGGGCGGATCGAGACGCAAGTCGCCGAGGCGATCGATACCGTCGAAGGAACCGAGCGACCGGAACCCGAGGAGATTTTTGCACACGTCTACGAAGGAATGCCAAAACGATTACGTCGCCAACTCGAGTACTTCGAGACGATTCGCGAGCGACACGGCGACGACGCGTTACTGGAGGGCTAACACATGGCCGCAGAATCGGAAAACCTCACCCTGGTACAGGCGGTTCGGGACGGATTGCACGCGGAGATGGAACGTGACGACGACGTGATCGTCATGGGCGAGGACGTCGGGAAAAACGGCGGCGTCTTCCGCGCGACCGAAGGCCTCTACGAGGAGTTCGGCGACGACCGCGTCGTCGACACGCCGCTTGCGGAATCCGGAATCGTCGGCACGGCGATCGGGATGGCCGCCTACGGCATGCGGCCGGTCCCCGAGATACAGTTTATGGGCTTTATCTACCCCGCGTTCGACCAGATCGTCTCGCACGCGGCGCGCATTCGGACGCGCTCGCGCGGGCGATTCACGTGTCCCATGGTCGTTCGTGCGCCCTACGGCGGTGGGATCCGCGCGCCCGAACATCACTCCGAGTCGACGGAGGCGATGTTCGTCCACCAGCCCGGCCTCAAGGTCGTCGTCCCCTCGACCCCGTACGACACGAAGGGGCTGCTGACGAGCGCGATCCGGGACCCCGACCCGGTGATCTTCTTGGAGCCGAAACTCATCTACCGGGCGTTCCGCGAGGAGGTTCCGAACGACTCCTACGAGGTCCCGATCGGCGAAGCCGCGGTCCGGCGCGAGGGTTCCGACATTTCGGTCTACACGTGGGGTGCGATGACCCGGCCGACGCTCGAGGCGGCCGACAATCTCGCGGACGAGATCGACGTCGAGGTGGTCGATCTTCGAACGCTCTCGCCGCTCGACGAGGACGCCATCGTCGATTCCTTCGAGAAGACCGGTCGCGCCGCGATCGTCCACGAGGCGCCGAAGACGGGCGGGCTGGGCGCCGAGATCGTCGCGACCCTCCAGGAGCAGTCACTGCTCTACCAGGAGGCGCCGGTCGAGCGCATCACCGGCTTCGACACGCCGTTCCCGCTGTACGCGCTCGAAGACTACTACTTGCCCGAGGCCGCCCGTATCGAGGACGGCATCCGGGACGCGATGGAGTTCTAAGATGGTACGCGAGTTCAAACTGCCGGACGTCGGCGAGGGCGTCGCCGAGGGCGAACTGGTATCGTGGCTTGTCGAGGAGGGCGACGAAGTGAGCGAGGATCAGCCGGTCGCGGAGGTCGAAACCGACAAGGCGCTCGTGGAGGTGCCGGCACCGGTCGACGGCGCGGTCCGCGAGTTGCGCTACGAGGAGGGCGACGTGATTCCCGTCGGCGAGGTGTTTGTGACCTTCGACGTCGAAGGCGAAGCGGACGATGGGGCGACCGAGACCGACCGCGTGAGCAAATCAGCCGACGCCGACGCTCCTGTGGAGGCGACCGACGAGGGTGGGGGTACCGCCGCGGAGTCCGCGGGCGACCCCGGCGCCGAGACGGCCGAGATCGAGACGCCCAGCGACCGCGTCTTCGCGCCGCCACGCGTGAGACGGCTGGCGCGCGAGTCCGGAATCGACCTCTCGAGTCTCGAGGGAAGCGGTCCGGGCGGACGGATCACCGCCACGGACGTACAGGCGGCCGCAAGCGGGGGAGGGGTCGCCACGGAGTCCCCAGAACCGGGTTCGGAGGGGGCGAGCACGACGACCGGTCGCTCGAGGGACGCGGATGCGGGAGAACCGACGACCGGAGCGAACGCGGCCGAGGCGGACGTCGGCGGTGACACGAGCGGGGCCGTTGGATCCGACGGGACGGCCATGCCAGCCCAGCAGGTCGAACCTGCCGATCGAGAGCGAACGCTCGCGGCGCCAGCGACCCGTCGAATCGCCCGGGAGGAGGGCGTCGACCTCGATGCGGTCCCTGCCGTCGAAGACCGCAATGGGGAGGCGTTCGTCACACCGGAAGCAGTTCGGGAGTACGCCGAGGCCCAACAGCGGGCCCAAAAAGCGGATGGAGAGTCGCTCGGGGCCGCCGAGAAGGGAACGGAGTTCGCCGAGGGCGAACGCGAGCGACGCGAACCGTTCCGCGGGGTGCGAAAGCGGATCGCGGAGGCGATGGTCGAGTCGAAATACTCGGCACCGCACGTCACTCACCACGACGAGGCCGACGTGACGGCCCTCGTCGAGGCGCGCGAGCGGCTCAAACCACACGCCGAGGAGCAAGGGATTCGGCTGACGTACATGCCGTTTATCATGAAGGCGGTCGTCGCCGCTTTGAAGGAGTACCCGGAGATGAACGCGGTGCTCGACGAGGCAAACGAAGAGATCGTCTACCGCGATTACTACAACCTCGGCGTGGCGACGGCCACCGACGTCGGGCTGATGGTACCGGTCGTCGAAGAAGCCGGCCACAAGGAGCTCTTGCAACTGTCCTCCGAGATGAACGAACTCGTCCAGAAGGCTCGAGAGCGCTCGATCTCGCCCGACGAACTTCGCGGATCGACGTTTACGGTGACGAACGTCGGCGGAATCGGCGGCGAGTACGCGACCCCGATCATCAACTACCCCGAGGCGGGCATTCTGGCGATCGGCGAAATCAAGCGCAAACCGCGGATCGTCGACCGCGACGGCGAGGAGTCGATCGAACCGCGCTCGGTCCTGACGCTCTCGCTGTCGTTCGACCACCGGCTGATCGACGGCGCCGTCGGCGCGCGGTTTACGAACACCGTCATCGAGTACCTCGAGAACCCCGAACTACTGTTGCTCGAGTGACCGTCCGGGACGACCGCTTCGGTCGCCGGACCCTGCCGACGTCCCATACCTACACAACCCCTCGCCCCGTTCGCTCGAGTAATGGTCGTCGGAGACGTCACCACCGGAACGGACGTACTGATCATCGGCGCCGGCCCCGCAGGGTACGTGGCCGCGATCCGCGCCGGACAGCTCGATCTCGACGTCACGCTCGTCGAAAAAGAGGCCTACGGCGGCACGTGCCTGAACCACGGCTGTATTCCCTCGAAGGCACTGATCACCGCGACGAACGTCGCACACGAGGCCCGTCACGCCGAGGAGATGGGGATCCACGCCGATCCCGCGATCGACCTCACGGGGATGATGGGCTGGAAGGACGACGTCGTCTCACAGCTCACCGGCGGCGTCGAGAAACTCTGCAAAGCGAATGGGGTCAACCTGCTCGAGGGGACCGCCCGGTTCGTAGACGAGAATACCGTCCGCGTCTCTCACGGCGGGGACGGACAGGGATCGGAGACCCTCGAGTTCGAACACGCGATAATCGCGACCGGCTCTCGCCCCATCTCCATCCCCGATTTCTCGTTCGACGATCCGCCAATCTTGAACTCGCGACAGGCGCTCGCCCTCGAGTCGGTTCCCGACTCCATGGCGATCGTCGGCGCCGGCTACATCGGGATGGAACTCGCCACCGTCTTCGCGAAACTCGGCACCGACGTCACCGTGATCGAGATGCTCGAGTCGATCCTCCCTGGGTACGACGACGACCTCAAACGACCGGTCAAAAAACGCGCGAACGACCTCGGCGTCGACTTCCACTTCGGTTACACCGCCTCCGAGTGGTACGAACCGGACGGCGGAGTTCGCCTCGTCGCCGAGCCAGTCGACGACGTCGCGTCCGATGGCGGGGCCGAGAGCGCGGAGGCGGTCGAATCGGAGCGACTCGAACTCGACGTCGAGAAGATCCTCGTCGCTGTCGGCCGTGAACCCGTCTCCGACACGCTCGACCTCGAGAACGTCGGTGCCGAGACCGACGAGCGCGGATTCATCGAAACCGATTCGCGCGCGCGTACGAACGTCGATAACGTCTTCGCCGTCGGCGACGTCGCGGGTGAGCCGATGCTCGCCCACAAAGGGAGCATGGAGGGACAGGTCGCCGCCGAGGTGATCGCGGGCGAACCGGCCGCCATCGACTACCAGGCGATGCCCGCCGTCGTCTTCACCGAGCCCGAAATCGCCACCGTCGGCATGACCGAAACGGAAGCCGAGGAGGCCGGACTCGAGCCCGTAGTCGGCCAGTTCCCCTTCCGGGCCAGCGGCCGCGCGCTGACGACCGGCGAATCGGATGGCTTCGTCAAGATCGTCGCCGACGAGGACCAGGGGTACGTCCTGGGCGCGAGCATCGTCGGTCCCGAAGCGTCGGAACTGATCGCCGAACTCGGCCTCGCCATTGAACTCGGGGCGACCCTCGAGGACGTCGCCTCGACGGTCCACGCCCACCCGACACTGTCTGAGTCGGTGATGGAAGCCGCCGAGAACGCGCTCGGACACGCGATTCACACGCTGAATCGGTAGTGAACAATGGACGATTGACCAGCGTTCGATTCTCGAGATAGTGTCTTACTCACTACGGTTCCATTTCGGTTTGTCTTCCGTGCAATCTTACTGAGTGTTCTGTGAAAGTACACTCCCCGATGCAGTTTACAGCGTTAAACAATCATCGCAGATCTCGTCACTCCTGCAAATTCAGTGGAATCATTCGACCAAATTGTAATGGTTTGATAAGATCTCGTGTGAATATATTGCTCCAAGTTCTGTAGAAAACACCTCAAATCAATCACTCTCTGGACGATCTTCGCGCACAAGAAGGTATATGATCAAGGATAATAAGCCGACCTCGATTCCGAGAAAAAATAGTAACGGGACGCCTGTTGCCCACTGCCATGCCCAGGCACTTCCTCGAGACTTCGCATCACGATAGATCCATCTGGCTATCAGGAATAAAATAATTACAATTACCAGAATTGCAAATACCGTTACTAGTAGCTCACTGGTTGTACGCACATCCACCGGGATAATTCGGGCTCTAGTCGAAAACTCCATACACAGATTATATTTTCTATGGACATAATTATAAACCCTCGAAATATAACAAATAGCTCGTGTCGGCACTGTCTAGTTCAGCACCTCCTCGGCTGGTGTGCAGCCATTCAGTGCTTGATTCGGTCGATCGTGGTTATAGTGGTGTCTGAAGCGTCTGAGCCAGCGGCGTGCGCTGGCTGGACTGCCCCGCCAGAAGGAGTGAAAGCGGTCGATCCGCATTGAGACAGTCTGAAACCACTTTTCGACGGTGTTTCGGTCGCTGTAGTTGAGCTGCCCGCTCAAGTCATGGCGAGCGAGGGCAGTCAGATAGCCGCCAGCATCGACGAGAAACTCTGTCTCGTCGAGATCGTGTTTCTCGGTGAGACGGTGCAAGAACGCCGCCGCGGGGTCAGTCCCGCGGCGGCTGAAGACGTCGATTTCGAGCAGTAGCTTCGACTCTATGTCAATCGCAGCGTACAGCCACTTTTTCTCGCCATCGACCTCGATCTGTTTCTCATCGACCGCGACCCGCGACGGCTCCGCCGTCGGCGGGTCGCTCTGAGTCTCCGAGAGTTTGTGCGTCCAGTTCCAGATTGCGCCGTGAGAACGGTCAACGCCGAGTAATTCGAGCACTGCTACGACCTCCCGAACGGACAATCCCATCGAATGCAGGCGCACCCCGAACACCCTGACGGGTGTCGGGGTGCGCTCGTTCTCCCAAACCTCATCACAATCCACGTCTAAGCTCTCTCTGAGCAGATTGGCGAGTTGCATGACCACTTCTCGCCACCATCTGCTCATTCCTCAAACCCTCATCTAGACAGTGCCCTCGTGTCTGATTTTGCAGTTTCTCGGCTATAGTGACAGCTGAACTGATTTGCACACTGGTCGCCGAGCTCACGGGTCACTGTGTTCCCCGCTCGCTATTCCGCGGTTCTCACTCGTTTCGCTCGTTCCGAACCGCGCTTTCCGTCTGGCGCTCAGGTGTGCAATGACTTGCAGGGGCCTTATACGTTGAACAGGCGCAATACCACGGCCTTTAGTCCGTGGATACGCGCCGTCACTTAGTGACATATTCCACCGGCACCGGCAGACCCGGATATTCCACGTCAAATACAGACTTTAATATACTCTCTTTCATAACTGATCATGGACAATGCTGGAGACGACCCGCACCTACGTCGCACGTATCACGAACCACGGTCAGGTTCGTGACGACCTCGATGAGTGCGGGTTCGCAGCATCCAAACTGTGGAACATCGGACGCTACTACATCCAAGGTCGGTGGGACGAAGACGGTGAGATACCTGACGAAGCCGAATTGAAATCGGAGTTGAAAGACCACGAACGCTACAGTGACCTGCATTCTCAGTCAAGTCAGCGAGTTCTCGAAGAACTTGCTGAGGCGTTCAATGGTTGGTTCAACTCCGACGACGACAACAACCCACCGGGCTACCGGAAACATGGCGACCGACACCCGCGCTCCACCGTCACGTGGAAGAAGCGAGCCATCAAGCACGACGACGAACACGGCCAACTCCGCCTCTCGAAAGGCTTCAACCTGAAAGAGAATCGGTCTGACTTCATCCTCGCGGAGTACGAAACCCGGCCTGACGTAGAAGTCGAGAACATCCAGCAGGTGCGTGCCGTCTGGAAGGACGACGAGTGGGAATTGCACCTCGTCTGCAAGAAAGAAATTCCCGTTGAGGACGCCCCCGGCGATAACACGGCGGGGATTGATCTCGGTATCAGCAACTACCTTGCCATCGACTACAAAGACGGCCCTCCGGAGTTGTATCCGGGGAACACGCTGAAAGAGGACAAGCACTACTTCACCCGTGAGGAGTACCAGACCGAAGGCGAGAACGGGCCATCGAAACGTGCGTTGAAGGCTCGCCGGAAACTCTCCCGGCGCAAAGACCACTTCCTTCACACCCTCAGCAAGCACATCGTTGAGCGGTGTGTCGAAAAGGGTGTGGGGAAGGCCGCGGTTGGCGACCTCAGCGACATCCGCGAGGATGAGAACGGCGACTCGCGGAACTGGGGGCAGTCGGGGAACAAGAAACTCCATGGATGGGAGTTCGACCGATTCGTTCGCCTTCTCGAATACAAGGCCGAAGAACACGGTATCCTCGTTGACCGAGTAGACGAGGAGAACACCTCGAAGACGTGTTCGTGTTGCGGGCAAATTCGAGATGCGAACCGCGTGGAGCGTGGTCTATACGTCTGTTCGTCGTGCGAGACGACAATGAACGCGGACGTGAACGGTGCGGTGAACATTCGCAGAAAGATAACTCAGAGTCCCCCGACGGGGGATATGAGTAACGGCTGGTTGGCACAGCCCGGAGTCTTCCTGTTCGACCGCGAGAGCGGACGGTTCACACCGAGAGAACAGGGAGACTGCAAACCTTAATATCCCAACGCTCGGGATTCCTCCGCCTGAAGGCGGAGGAGGATGTCAAACCGTGGTCGACACGTATTCTCACCCGCTGGGAACACCCGATCATGTTCATCGGCGTTCTCGGCCGCCGAGAACCGGCTTGATACCCCTTCATCCGTCGGCCCCGAGTGTCGGATAGAACAATGACGTCCAACACCGCTTCCGGCGTCCGTCGCCGAACCGTCCTCTCGATCGCTGGCGCGGCCACGCTCGGCTCGCTCGCCGGCTGTCTCTCTACGCTCTCCGGTGACGAGGGCTCCGCGGCTCCGGAATCGACGGAGACCGACGACGACACCGACGAATCGGGTCCCCTGACGCAGCATCCGTACACGGAACCGCCACAGATCGTCGACGTCGCCGAACAGGGCTACGAATCGACGTTACGAACGGTGCCGGCGCGCCACGAACTCGTCACCGACGACGCCCCCGCCGGCCCGGTCGAACTCCCAGAGGTGTGGGCCTGGCAGGCCGACGACCTCGCTCCGTCGGTTCCCGGCCCGATCTACCGCATGACGGAAGGAGACTCGTTCGAACTCACCTACGACAACAGCGACCACGACCGACCCCACACGGTCCACGTCCACGCCGTCGGCAAATCCTGGGAGGACGACGGCGCACCCGTCACCAACCGCGAGTTCGTCGGCCCTGGCGAGCGCCACACCTACGTTCTCGAGGGCGATACGCCCGGCACCCACGTCTATCACTGTCACTACCAGACCCACAACCACCTCGATATGGGCATGTACGGCATCCTCCGCGTCGATCCCGCCGACTACGAGCCGCCAGACCGGGAGTACTTCTTTACGCTTCGCGACTGGGACACCCGACTCCACGAGCGCGAGGCCGGCGGCGACGCCGAGTACGACCCCGTCGACCGGTCCTCGAACGCTTACACGATCAACGGCCGGAGCGCCCCGACGACGTTCCACCCCGAACTCGGAACGCCGCTGATCGTCTCCGAGGGCGACACCGTCCACCTCAACGTCGCCAACAACGGCTACGAGAGTCACCCGTTCCACACCCACGGCCACCGATTTACCGTCGTCGCGAAGGACGGATCGCCGATACCGGAATCCGCACAGTACGAAGAAGACGTCCTCAACATCGCTCCCGCGGAGCGATACACCCTCGAGTTCGAGGCCGATGCCGAACCGGGTATCTACCCCGCACACTGTCACAAGGTCCACCACGTCACCACCGACGGCGGCTACCCCGGCGGGATGGCGACCGCTATCGTCTACGAGGAGGCGATGGAAACCGAGGAGTTCGTGGAAATTATGGACGACGCCGGATACGACGGCTGAACGCGCCGTTGCGTATCCCGTTTCGGCCGAAGTCACTGCACGTATAACGAGTACGCGATCACCAGAAAGCCCGCGAGGACGAGCAGGCTCTCGAGCAAGATCCCCATCTCGAGTGGGACGTTCAAAATTTCATAGAGCATTCCAGCGAGTACCAACCCGAGCGTCACGAGGCCGAAGCCGGCGGCGAGATATCCGAGTGCACGTTGTCTGGTTCGTCGGTACGCCTTGAACGCAAAGTACGTGATGACGCTTCCGACGACCAACACGAGCGTCTTCACGACCGCGAGCGCGAGGGCGAGTTCGGTCGCACCAGTGTAGGGGCTCATGTCTCCTTTCGCACCTCCGACCACAACTCGGCGAGTCGCTCGTCGGCCGTCCGCGCGGGCCGTTCGATCTGTACACCGAGGGTTCGATCCTCCTCCAGGACGAGCGTGATCTCGTCGAATGCAACCGAGTACTTGCTCGCGTGGTGACCGTCGCGGCGAATCTCGGTCGACTCCTCGAGTAACGTCGAGTCGGTCAGTAACTCGAGCTTTCGGTACAACGTCGACTGGGGGATGTCACACCGGTTCGTAAGCTCAGAAGCCGTCATGGGTTCCTCGAGATTCCGGATAATCTCTCGGCAGTCGGGATCGTCGAGCGCGGCGCAGATCTCCTCCGCCGGTGGGGTCGACTCCGAGGCGATCGGGTCCCGGACCATTCGTTCGTCCCTTACGACCCACGTGGTTTATTCGCATCGATGCATTTCGTCTCGATTCGCCGCTCTCGGCGTCTCGAATACGTTCGCCTCACTTCTCTCCGGTCCCCGACCGGCCCGCACACGAAGGCTTCTTGCGCGTGCGCGTCCGTACTTCCGTGTACGCGGGCATCATCCGGTCCGACCGCGTCTACGAGGGCGGGATGACCGACCGACCTCCTCCCGCGTGACACTGACCGCCGAGCGACGGCTCCAACAGTCTGCTCGAGCGAGTGCCCATCAGTGCAACTCTCTCGCATGGTACCGTGTTCCGATGCTCTGCTCGTTCGACGGCCTTATGTATGGACCCGGGCCTCGGTTAGAGTACGAACGACGCGGCGGCGGTCGCCGCGTTCTCCGGCCGCATTCCGGCACGGAGAGCATACGCATTGACTCGCCTCGGACGTCTCAGCGACGAACCGCTGTCGGCGTTCGATGGCGTCGGAGTTCGCGTCTCCACGACGACGCCCTTATATACGAAGGGTGCCTCTGTTAGGATACGCAGAAGTCCTCGCCGGATACGGATTTTCGGCCGGGGACGATCCGACGCCCTTAAGTGTATAAGGCGATTCGGATGTGAATGCAAACGACGGCTCGTCGGGGACGACGAGTCGAGGACCGACGAAGTCCGAAGGGGTTATGTACCCTTCGTGGCTTACGATATGGTCCGAAGGAGATGAGGATCCTACCCCTGCGGTCCGCCGTACAGATGGGATCTGATGTGAGCCTTGGTAGTTCGGTGACGCCCGATCGGTCGGCGATCAGCGACACCGAACGTGGACCATGTGTGAGTGTGTACAACATTCACCGCCAAATTTAACCTCCCGAGTGAGACTCGGGAGAACGAGCATTCCGGTTGATCCTGCCGGAGGTCATTGCTCGTAGAGTCCGATTTAGCCATGCTAGTCGCACGAGTTCAGACTCGTGGCAGATAGCTCAGTGACACGTGGCCAAACTACCCTCTGGACGCGGATAACCTCGGGAAACTGAGGCTAATCCGTGATAGCGTTCTCAGGCTGGAATTGCAGAGAACGTGAAACGCTCCGGCGCCAGAGGATGTGGCTGCGGCCGATTAGGTAGACGGTGGGGTAACGGCCCACCGTGCCAGTAATCGGTACGGGTTGTGAGAGCAAGAGCCCGGAGACGGTATCTGAGACAAGATACCGGGCCCTACGGGGCGCAGCAGGCGCGAAACCTTTACACTGCACGCCAGTGCGATAAGGGGACTCTACGTGCGAGGGCATATCGTCCTCGCTTTTTCCGACCGTAAGGAGGTCGGCGAATAAGTGCTGGGCAAGACCGGTGCCAGCCGCCGCGGTAATACCGGCAGCACAAGTGATGACCGCTCTTATTGGGCCTAAAGCGTCCGTAGCTGGCCAGTCAAGTCCATCGGGAAATCCGCACGCCTAACGTGCGGGCGTCCGGTGGAAACTGTCTGGCTTGGGACCGGAAGACCTGAGGGGTACGTCTGGGGTAGGAGTGAAATCCCGTAATCCTGGACGGACCACCGGTGGCGAAAGCGCCTCAGGAGGACGGATCCGACGGTGAGGGACGAAAGCTCGGGTCACGAACCGGATTAGATACCCGGGTAGTCCGAGCTGTAAACGATGTCTGCTAGGTGTGACACAGGCTACGAGCCTGTGTTGTGCCGTAGGGAAGCCGTGAAGCAGACCGCCTGGGAAGTACGTCCGCAAGGATGAAACTTAAAGGAATTGGCGGGGGAGCACTACAACCGGAGGAGCCTGCGGTTTAATTGGACTCAACGCCGGACATCTCACCAGCATCGACAATGTGCAGTGACGGTCAGTGTGATGAGCTTACCTGAGCCATTGAGAGGAGGTGCATGGCCGCCGTCAGCTCGTACCGTGAGGCGTCCTGTTAAGTCAGGCAACGAGCGAGACCCGCACGCCTAATTGCCAGCAACACCCTTGAGGTGGTTGGGTACATTAGGTGGACTGCCAGTGCCAAACTGGAGGAAGGAACGGGCAACGGTAGGTCAGTATGCCCCGAATGTGCTGGGCGACACGCGGGCTACAATGGCCAAGACAGTGGGATGCAACGCCGAAAGGCGACGCTAATCTCCGAAACTTGGTCGTAGTTCGGATTGAGGGCTGAAACTCGCCCTCATGAAGCTGGATTCGGTAGTAATCGCGCCTCAGAAGGGCGCGGTGAATACGTCCCTGCTCCTTGCACACACCGCCCGTCAAAGCACCCGAGTGAGGTCCGGATGAGGCCCTGTTACAGGGTCGAATCTGGGCTTCGCAAGGGGGCTTAAGTCGTAACAAGGTAGCCGTAGGGGAATCTGCGGCTGGATCACCTCCACAGACCGGGACCACCCCGACGGGGTGGCCCACCACAGTCGTGACGTTTCACGTCACGCATTCCACGTTCGATCGCGCCGTTTGGCCGATCGGGCACCTTTGAACTACCAAGGCTCGCAGTATGCTCTCTCGTCAGGCGACGAGAGGGTGGGCCCATAGCTCAGTGGGAGAGTGCCTCCTTTGCAAGGAGGATGCCCTGGGTTCGAATCCCAGTGGGTCCATACCGGATCGATCGCGAACCGCTTCCCTTAAGTGGGAGACGGGGCAACGATCTGATCCGACTGAACCGATGCACCACCCCGTGTAAACGTGGGTGGGAAGGGTTAATGCAGGCCAGCTGTCTACTGGCGTGCAGATGAGACCGTGTGTACGTGTAGTCCAGGCGTCCACTGGATCCGTTCCCGGGTCACAACCGTTGCTTTGCAACGCGTTTCCGATCCGACGAACGTGGCTACTGTGCCAGCTGGTGGATCGCTCGGCTTGAGAGCTGAAGAAGGACGTGCCAAGCTGCGATAAGCCTGAGGGACCCGCACGGAGGGGAAGAACTCAGGATTTCCGAATGGGAATCCCCACCGCAATTGCTTCGCGCAATGGGGAACGCCGGGAATTGAAACATCTTAGTACCGGCAGGAAAAGAAAGCAAACGCGATGTCGTTAGTAATGGCGAATGAACGCGACGCAGTCCAAACCGAAGCCTTCACGGGCAATGTGGTGTTCGGACTGACGATCACTTCCCGATCATCGACGAGAAGTCTCTTGGAACAGAGTACGAGACAGGGTGACAGTCCCGTATCGTCGATCAGTACGGAACGAGTCAGCTCCAGAGTATCGGGGGTTGGATATCCCTCGTGAATATCGCGGGCATCGACCGCGAAGACTAAACACTCCTCAAGACCGATAGCGAACAAGTAGTGTGAACGAACGCTGAAAAGCACCCCACAAAGGGAGGTGCAATAGGGCGTGAAATCAGTTGGCGATAGAGCGACGGGGCATACAAGGTCCTGATCACAACGACCGAGACGCGAGTCTCCAGTAGGAAGATTAGGAAGCCGGTGTTCCGTCGTACGTTTTGAAAAACGAACCAGAGAGTGTGCCTGATTGACGAGTCTAACCCGAGTATCGGGGAAGGCGTAGGGAAACCGACATGGCCGCAGCGCTTTGCGTGAGGGCCGCCGTGTTCAAGCGCGGGGAGTCAATCGGGCACGACCCGAAACCGGATGATCTAGGCATGGGCAGGGTGAAGCGTGGCGAAAGCCACGTGGAGGCCCGCTAGCGTTGGTGTCCTACAATACCCTCGCGTGACCTATGTCTAGGGGTGAAAGGCCCATCGAATCCGGAAACAGCTGGTTCCAACCGAAACATGTCGAAGCATGACCTCTGCCGAGGTAGTTCGTGGGGTAGAGCGACGGATTGGGAGACCGCACTCCGAGAGGAGTGTGCCTCCCTGTCCAACTCCGAACCTACGAACGCCGTTTGACGCAGGGAGTCCGGTGCGCGGAGTAAGTCTGTGTACCGTGAGGGAGACAACCCAGAGCTGGGTTAAGGTCCCCAAGTGTGGACTAAGTGCGATCGAAAGTGGTCCCGAGCCCTAGACAGCCGGGAGGTGAGCTTAGAAGCAGCTACCCTCTAAGAAAAGCGTAACAGCTTACCGGCCGAGGTTCGGGGCGCTGAAAATGATCGGGGCTCAAGTCCACCACCGAGACCTAGCGGCACTCTTGATCGAGTGATTCCGTAGGTTGGCGTTCTGTTCGGGTGGAAGCACGGCTGAGAAGTCGTGTGGACCGTTCAGTAACGAAAATTCTGGTCATAGTAGCAGCGTTAGTCGGGTGAGAACCCCGACGGCCGAACGAGTAAGGGTTCCTCGGCAATGCTGATCAGCCGAGGGTTAGCCGGTCCTAAGTCTGCCCGTAAGTCGAAGCAGACAACAGGGAAATAGGTTAATATTCCTATGCCAGTGTGCACTCAAAGCCAACGCTTTGGGGCCGCCTGAGCTGGGCTTTCGCCCAGTCGAACCATCGAAGACCGTGGAAGCCGTAATGGCAGGAAGCGGTCGAATGGTGGGATAGCGCAAGTCAGGTCAACCCAGAGCCCGTGAAAAGGCAAGCACACTGTCCGTACCGAGATCCGACACAGGTACTCGTGGCGGCGAAAGCCAAGGTCTGTCGGGAACAACCGACGTTAGGGAATTCGGCAAGTTAGTCCCGTACGTTCGCAATAAGGGATGCCTGCCTCGCGAAGAGGCAGGTCGCAGTGACTCGGGCGCTCCGACTGTCTAGTAACAACATAGGTGACCGCAAATCCGCAAGGACTCGTACGGTCACTGAATCCTGCCCAGTGCAGGTATCTGAACACCCCGTACAAGGGGACGAAGGACCTGTTAACGGCGGGGGTAACTATGACCCTCTTAAGGTAGCGTAGTACCTTGCCGCTTCAGTAGCGGCTTGCATGAATGGATGAACGAGAGCGCCACTGTCCCAACGTTGGGCCCGGTGAACTGTACATTCCAGTGCGGAGTCTGGAGACCCCCAAGGGGAAGCGAAGACCCTATAGAGCTTTACTGCAGGCTGTCACTGAGACGTGGTCGCCATTGTGCAGCATAGGTAGGAGCCATTACACAGGTACCCGCGCTAGCGGGCCACCGAGGCAGCATTGAAATACTACCCGATGGTGACTGCGACTCTCACTCCTGGCGGAGGACACTGGTAGCCGGGCAGTTTGACTGGGGCGGTACGCGCTTGAAAAGATATCGAGCGCGCCCCAAGGTTTCCTCACCCGAGTCGGAGACTCGGGAAAGAGCGCAAGAGCATACGGAAGCCTGACAGTGTCCGGCACAACGACGGACGCTGACGCGAAAGCGTGGTCTAGCGAACCAATTAGGCTGCTTGATGCGGCCAATTGCTGACAGAAAAGCTACCTTAGGGATAACAGAGTCGTCACCCGCAAGAGCACATATCGACCGGGTGGCTTGCTACCTCGATGTCGGTTCCCTCCATCCTGCCCGTGCAGAAGCGGGCAAGGGTGAGGTTGTTCGCCTATTAAAGGAGGTCGTGAGCTGGGTTTAGACCGTCGTGAGACAGGTCGGCTGCTATCTATTGGGGGTGTTATGGTTCCTGACGGGAACGTTCGTATAGTACGAGAGGAACTACGAATGGGTGCCACTGGTGTACCGGTTGTTCGAGAGAGCACGTGCCGGGCAGCCACGCACCACGGGGTAAGAGCTGAACGCATCTAAGCTCGAAACCCACCTGAAAACGAGGAACCACCGAGGCCACTCGTAGAAGACGAGTTCGATAGACTCGGGGTGTACGCGTCGAGGCAACGAGACGTTGAGCCCGCGAGCACTAACAGGCCAAGCCACACAATCATATTCGCATTGGATCGGGATCCGGAGAACGGATCCAGGCGCGAACTGGACTACACATACACACGGTTTCGACAGCCACCGATACTGGTGTGACGACGGTTCGATTCCGTTGATCGGCGTTAGGCGGCCAGAGCGGCGGGGTTCCTCCCGTACCCATCCCGAACACGGAAGATAAGCTCGCCTGCGTATCCGCAACTACTGGAGTGGGAGACCCTCTGGGAACGTGGATTCGCCGCCCCATTCATACTTACTTACCCTACGAGCGACAGCGAGAGCTGTGGCTGGTGGGGTAGTTTACATTGCGGCGGGGTGTGTCGCGGGTGTGGTGTGAGGTTTTCGGTGATCGTGTAATCAACGATTATCGTCACCGTAAAATCCGTTTTTCGAGGCAATTGTCCACTCTCGAGACGTTCTCACGGTTCGAACGGTCGGTTCGGAGCGGCGAAGACTCCTCTCACACCCAAATATTTTTGGGACGAGTCTTATTCGACTGTGTGTAAAGAGCCGGTGTATGGAAAATTGTGAGGGGGCGTTCCTCGATTCGGTGTACGATATGTTATCGGAGACGCGGCGCCGATGCGTGTTGTACCACCTCCACGAGGTCGAGGAGACGACGGTGGAGGAACTGACTCGAGCGGTTGCTCGCCGAGAGCAAGGGGAACCGGACAAAGATCACGTGAGGATTTCGTTGATCCACAATCATCTGCCGCGATTGGCGGACGTCGGGGTCATCGACTACGAGCGAGCGAACGGGGCCGTAGCTACGACGGATGGGTTCGACTCAGTTCGGGAGACGATCGAGCAGAGCGAGCGTGTGGAACTCGATAGGGTATCGTTATCGGCAGAGCTCACGGAAAATCGGTAGCGACGGCCGTGGTCGTCACCACTCGAGTACGAAAGGTATCGCCCGGAACACTAACGTCCAGCCTCATCCCGTGGCGGCGTGCCGCGTCGGCTGGCTAACCCTCGTGCCGGGCGGGGGATTCGTCGCGCACCCCGGCGCTGTCGCGTGCCCGGGTTCGCCGTGCTGTCATTGCACCCGAATGGGTTTGCTCGGACGGGGACTAAAGGCACGCATCCTATCACAGGGTCCTGATCCGTTTACGCTTTCCGGAGATCGTCGCACGTTCCGCCTCACTCCTCAGTTGGATCGTTGTACGTCTTGGGTTCGGGCTCGATTACCTCGCCGCCACCTTCGGGTGAGACGCGGAGCGTTCGCAGCGTCGTCCGTTACCCGGCAGATGGTAGATTTCACGAACCGAGAAACGGGTGAACCGGGACGTTGATTCGGGTAATCGTTGAGTCGTCGTTTGACATATCGCGGGGACGCGATCAGTAGAAGAAGTCGTCTTCGGCGAGTTGGACGTACCGACCGTCACGGTATTTGAACTTCCGGCGTTTGTAGGCCGCGACGATTTTCGTCGCGTCGAGGCCGGCGGAGTAGCGTTTCGAGATCAGGACGTTCTCGGCGCTGTTGCCTTGCATGTCGTTGACCACGTCGAACGCCCAGTCCCAGTCGTCGGGTTCGTAGTCGGCGACGATGTCGGCGAACGCAACGTTTCGCAGTATTTCGTCGCCGATAGCGTGCTTCCAGCGTTCGTTGTAGTTCTCGAGGGAGTCGGTTGCGGCGAGGCGGCCGGCGATCTTGCCGGAGCGGACGGCGACGTGGTAGCCACCCTCGTGAAACGCGGAGGTCGTTCCCATCGCGCCGCCGGCGACGGCGACGTTCGCCCCGACGGGGGAGTCGATCGGTCGGGTCGAAGAGATCGGGTACGTTTCGGTTCCCTTGGATTTCCCTCGGTCCTCGACGATCGGGATGTCCGCTTCGACGTCGTACTCGTCGCCGTACTCGAGTTCGAGGAGGCGGGAGATGTACTCGGAGCCGGACGGGAGCGAGTCGTCGGTTGGCTCGAGAAGTTTGTACGAGCCCGGATTGTCGACATCCTCGAGTTCCATCCCGATGGGCATCGTGAGTCCGACGCGTGCGACCGTGCCGTCGTTCGGAAAGATCCAGGGGTAGGCGGTTTCGCCGGGCATGTAGCCCCACCAGAATTTGAGCCAGTCTTCGAACTCGGCGAACAGTTCCTCCGGGAACTCGCGGTACTCCTGGTAGGCGATGTGATTTGCTTCGGGTGGGGAGAGGTAGTCGGAGACGCTCCGTCCGGGGGCGGTAAACTGATCGAGCGCGTCGAGCGTGATTCGTCGCTGGGGACCGTCCGCGAGGACGACGTACTGGGCTTCGAGTTGGTCGCCGTTCGAGAGCGTCAGCGTGTGGGTGGGCCCGTTCGGGCTCGAGGCGCGGAGATCGGTCTCGAGGTCGCTCACTGCGGTACCGATCCGGAGGTCGGCGCCGGCATCGGTCGCACGTTCGTGAAGCCAGTCGTCCATCCGGGCGCGGTGGAACGTGTAGCCGAACTCCGGATAGCTGGCGTCGATTCCCGTCGTGGTCAGTTCCACCCGGCTCTCCGGGCCGATGAACGCCGTTCCCTCGAGTTCACGGTGGATGACGTCGTCCGGGATCTCCCGGTAGTCGAAGTCCATGATGTCGATCCAGTAGTCGAGCATGCCGGCGGCGTCGGTCGAGTCCGGCCCCAGTTCGACGCGGTCTTCCCGCGGAACTCCTTGCTCGAAGAGGACCGTCTCGGCGCCGTGGGCGGCCGCTTGTTCGGCCGCACAGGCACCTGCGGGTCCGCCGCCGACGATCGCGACGTCAACGCGTTCCATACTCCGTCAGGAGTCGGCCACCCGTATTAAACCGCATGAAATTCGCGTCGAGAAGGATGACCCGGTGGAACGAACGCTTTTGCGTTATCGGTTCGAGTGAACGGACATGGCTGAATCCGGCTACGGTAGCGAGACGGAAAGCGACGACCCGGACGTACTGGTCCTTCGGAAAGGGACACACGGAATTCCGATCGAGCGCTACGCCGATGCACTTCGAGAACGACTGCCGGAGCGGACGATCCGACTGGCTCGAACGCCGTCTGAGGAGCGCGAAGCGATCCGGACCGCCGAGTTCGTGACGGGGATGGTCCTCGAGGACGACCTCCTCGAGAGTGCCGAGAATCTGGCGGTGTTCGCGTGTGCGTACGCGGGAACCGGTCACTTGCCGCTCGATCGACTCGAGAAACGCGGCGTTACGGTGACCAACGCCTCGGGCGTCCACGGCCCCAACATCGGCGAACACGTCCTCGGAGCGATCCTCTGGTCGACCCGTCGGTTCCACGTCGCGGCGCGTCGACAGCGACGGCGGGAGTGGCGCCACTACCAGGCTTACGAACTCAAGGGGTCGACCGTGACGGTCGTCGGTCTGGGTGCGATTGGACGCGCGGTCTGTACCCGTCTCGAGCCGTTCGACGTCGAGACGATCGGCGTCCGGTACTCGCCGGAGAAGGGTGGGCCGACGGACGAGGTGATCGGGTTCGAAGACGGGCCGTTCCACGAGGCACTCGCTCGGACCGATTACCTCGTGCTCGCGTGCCCGCTGACCGAAACGACGCGTGGACTCGTCGACCGCGAGGCACTGATGACGATCGATCCGGACGCGACGATCGTCAACATCGCGCGCGGGCCGGTGATCGATACGGATGCGCTGGTGGACGCGCTTCGATCGAACTGGATTCGGAGTGCGGCCCTGGACGTCACCGATCCGGAGCCCCTGCCCGAGGACCACTCGCTGTGGAACTTCGAGAACGTCCAGATCACGCCACACAACGCGGGTCACACGCCAGAGTACTACGAGCGACTGGCGGACATCGTCGCGGAGAACGCAAGCCGGTTCGACGAGGACGGCTTGGATGGTGACCTGAAGAATCAGGTTCTCCCCTGAGAGAGGGTGGTGTAAGTCGTTGCCAGTGTAACCGTGATCCATCCGTGAGAACACCGACAAATCGGTACACCGATAGCCACGGGACGAACTGTTGTCGGTCACCACGACGAAATCACGGCCCACCTGTTGATCCAGCGGTCAACTGGTAGCGGTCCGTCCGAACGGTAGAGGGGAGACGGGCGTAGTCGTCGGAGTAGTTCGCCGGCTTCCGTTCTCGCACACCTTTTTGACGCGGTGGGCCGAACCACGGATATGAAGATGACGTCAGCGATCGTCTCCGTGTCCGGTGGACCGTCCGTTCGATCTTCACGAGCGCCGACGGGTGAGTCGCGATGACGCTCACGTTCGACGCCACCGTGGTCGTTCCCGTCGCCGATCCGGACGACGGCGAGCGGACGACGCGGGGGCTCGAGCCACACCTTGCGTCGACGAGTACGGTCGTCGTGGTCAACGTCATCGAGAAAGCAGGTGGGGGAATCGACAAGGCGCCAATGGAACAGCGCGAGGAGTACGCCGAAGAAATGTTCGACCGGGCGCGGGAGGCCTTAGCGAACTCGCCGGCGACGGTCGAGACTGAGACGCTCTACGGGACGGATATCGTCGAAACAGTGTTCGATGCCGCACGCGATCGAGACGCGGATGCGGTCGTCTTCAATCCACGCGAGGGTAATCGGATCGCGGAGTTACTCACGGGCGACGTCGCGAGACGGATGGTCAAAGAAGCGTCCGTTCCGGTCGTTGCGCTCCCGCAGACGAACTCGGAGTAGTTCGTTAGAGGTAGCCGTTCTCGAGCAACAGTTCCCCGTTCAGGACGCTCGCGCCGGCGGCACCACGGATCGTGTTGTGAGACAGACAGTTGTACTGCAGGCCGAACGTCGATTCGCGATGTCCGCCGGCGGCGATCGCCATTCCGTCGCCGAGCGTCCGATCCATCCGCGGTTGCGGACGGTCGGGATCGTCGAAGACGTGGATGAACTGATCGGGCGAAGACCGGAGGTCGAGGGAGGGGTACTCTCGCATCGCGGTTTTCGCGTCCTCGACCGAGAGCGGGTCTTCGGTTTCGACCCAGACGTTCTCGAGGTGGCCGTCGATCGTTGGAATCCGGTTACAGGAGGCGGCGACCTCGACCTCGTCGTGGGTAAGCGACGCGCCGTCGAACTCGCCTAACAGTTTGCGCGATTCGGTCTCGAGTTTGTCCTCCTCGCTCCCGATGTAGGGAATCGCGTTGTCGATGATCTCCATCGAGGTGACGCCGTCGTAGCCGGCACCGGAGACCGCCTGAAGCGTCGCGACGTGGACCGTCTCGAGGCCGAACTCGGCGAGTGCGGCGAGCGTCGGCACGAACGTGATCGTCGAACAGTTGGGATTTTTCACGAGCGCTCCGTCCCAGCCGCGTTCGTCGCGCTGGACTTCGAGCAAGTCGAGGTGTTCGGCGTTGACCTCCGGGATGACCAGCGGGACGTCGTCGGCCATTCGGCTGTTCGAGGAGTTCGAGGAGACGACGTAGCCGTCCTCACAAAACGTCGGTTCGACCTCGGCGCCGACGCTCGAGGGAAGCGACGAGAAGAGGAGATCGACGTCGTCGGGGACGGCCTCCGGTTCGGTTGCCGTGACGGTCATCTCTGCGATATCGTCCGGAATCGGGCTATTCACGCGCCACTTGGCCGCCTGTCCGTACGTCTTACCGGCGCTCGATTCGCTCGCGGTTAGGGCGGCGATTTCGAACTCCGGATGCGGCTCGAGAAGCTGAATCAGTCGTTGTCCAACGGCACCGGTTGCGCCGAGTACGCCTACTCTTACTGCCATTTTCGGCTATTCGGGGACGTGCCCGCAAAACCGTTTGGGTTTTCGTCGGTACGGGTCAATCGACCGATACGCACGATTTCCGACTCTGATTCGTCGACGCTGAGACTCGAAACGGCGGTGTGTCTATAGCAACAACTGCATCGATGTACACGCTGACCGCCGATCTGTCCGGGGATCAAGTACGCAGTGAGGCGCAGTGGCGACGATAGAAGATATTAAGAAAACCGGGTGAGACCTAGCGAACGATGCAACCACGAGAACTCCCGTCCGAACGCGACCCTCTGGTGGGTTCGCTTCGATCGGTGACGGCCGACTATTCGGGGTGGAACCGATGACCAGTACGTCGACGAACACTGGCGAGACCGGTTTGTTCGAGACCAGATTCAGTATCGCCGCTGCGGCGCTGGCGGGGCTGTGCGTCCTCGTTGCGATCCTGTTCGCCTGGACGGGGTACCAGGGTGAAGAGCTTCTGCTCGTCGGGACGGAGATGAACATCGTCAACGGTATGTCCGGATTTATGACGGCGATGTTCGTCGCCGTCGTCGCACTCGTCGCGGCAGTCTACATGGAACCGGGATTCGACCACTGAGACGGTTTGCTGTACCGAGTTCCCGACGCGACCGCTCTGGGTCGCGTTTGTGCTGGAACTGGCGGACAACAGATCATCTGATACGTTTTCGACGAGTCAGTTCGCGGAATCCGGGTCCAGCGGCTCGAGGCTTCGAACTCGAGTGTAAAAGGTCGGATTACGCGGGAATCTGTGCGCTTTTCTTTCGGGTGACGTAGCCGGCGATGCGGTTTCGAACGCCTTTCGATTCGACGTTCGTGAGCTTCGAGACGCTCTCTTTGTTCTGTTCGAAGTCGGTCGTGAACGCATCCGGGTACCGCTCCAGGAGGAGGTTCCCGGTCTTCTTGACGTAGGCCGGTTTGATTGCCATAGGAAGAAGTTCCGTCCAGAGGCTCTTAATCCCTTTCTCTTGGCCCGGGCGTTGTCTGAATCCGGTGATTCGCCGTCATTGCGTGTTCGCACCCGCGACCGGTGTCGGATTGGGATCATGAGGGCTTTCGTCCGGACGTTCGTCCTCGGCCTTGCTCACGAGTTCCGAAAACTTCTCCGAGCGGTCGGCGATCCGGTCGACGGTCGCGCTGTCCGGCGTCGAATCACGGGATTCGACGATGAAGGTCGTGATGACGACGGTCTTCACCCACGGTTTGAGGAGGCCGACGTAGACTGTCAGAAACAGTCCGACGAGGACCGCCCAACTCGCTAGCTCGAGCGTCGACGAGAGCCCGCTCAGTAGGTTTGCGACCGGTGAGAGTGCTACTAGGAGGAGAAATCCCGTCGCGTACATGCCGAGTACGATCAACAGGGTGGAGCCGAGTACTGGTTTCCAGTTTTTCCCGTAGAGGACGACGCCGTCTTTGGCCGCGTTCCAGGCGTCTTTCTCCGGGTTGGTGAACATGTAAGCGATGATCGCCTCGTCGATGTACGAGGAGGCGATCGCGATTGCTTTTCCGATCAGGCGGATCACCGTCCGGAGCGCGGGGACGAGCGAGGCGATGCTCGCGAGCGAGACGACGCCGTCGTTGAACTGCTTGATTACCGTTTTGATCGCCTGGTCGACGGCGAAGAGGACGCTCGCCTCGGCGAAGTGATCCGCGACCCGGTCCTTTCCGAACCGGAGCTGGTTGGATGGCACTTCTCCCGTTTCGACGGCGTGGGCGATGACCGCGATGTGTCCGGCTTTCACCAGATACAGCACGTACCGACTGAACAGCCGCCATCCGGCGATGAACACGCCGACGGAGAGCAACAATCCGATTCCTGCGATCGGGCCGGAGACCGACCCCGACTCGAGGAGTCGAAAGCCGAGCCAGAGGACGGTCCCGAAGTAGAGAATCGAAATGATCCCGAGGAGGATGCCGACGCCCATTCGGAGAAATACGAACGGCATCGTCCGGACGAACACGCCCGTCGCGCGTCTGAAGTGGAGTACCATGTAGCCGGTCCTGGCCGCGCCTTCTGTTATAAACTCTCGGACCGGTGGAGTGTGGATGCGGACGTCACCGGTTCGAGTGCTCGAGGGGGGCGTGAGATTACCAGTTCGAGTGTTTACGGACGCGTTCCAGGGCCTCTCGTTCACGCGGACTGCCGGCGCGGTCGACGATCGAGTCGTAGTGTCCGAGGCGCTCGCGGAGGGTCGATTCGTCGTAGCCGTCGACGTCGAGTCGCGAGGCGGCGATCGTCGCCTCGACGACGGCGTTGAACCCGCGGTCGATCGTCGGCACCTCGGTTCTGACGATCGCGGCGTCGGTGGGCTCTATCGCCCACTCCTCCCACTCGGTCCCGTCGTCGGTTCCCGTCTCGACTGAGTCGACTGCTATCCGAACCCAGGCGGTCGCTTCCTCGAGGATCGGATCGTCGATCTCGTAGAGAGAGAGCGCGGCCTCGGCGAAGACGACGGGGTCGTCGACGAACTGGACGTACCCCTCGCCGCGGCGGTGGAAGTTCCGCTTCGTTCGGGTGTTTCCCCAGGTTCTCGCAGTGACGGGATCGCCGGCAAACAGGCCGAGTGCGGCGGCGTTCCAGCGGTCGTTCGGTCCGAGCGTGGTCACGACGGATTCGGTGACGCCCGACAGCGAGATCGGCCAGTCGGCGGCCCGTTCGTCGCCCGCAGTGTCGGTTGGATCGTCGTTCGGGCCGGTCATATTTCGAGAGATCCGCACTCGAGGGCGATGAAGATCCCGGCGGCGGTAACGTCGGCCGTCGTCCCCGGGTTGACGCCGCGTTCGACGAGGTCGTCGGCGAAGGCGTCGACGACGTCGGGGTCCGTCTCGAGGGCGTCGCGCTCGTGAAGTTCGGCCGCGCGGTCGGCGACCTCGCGTGCGGTGGCCTCGCCGTGGCGTTTGACGACGAGTGTGTCGGGTCGCTCGGCGAGCAAGGAGAGAAAGACCGAGGCCGTTCGTTCGGAGGGAGTCCCGCCGGCGTCGGCGAGTCGTTGTGCGGTGAGAAACGAGCGCTCGAAGCCGTGGGTCCACTCGCGGGCGACGTCGTCGCCCGGGACGCTTCTGTCCATAACGTCGAACAACGTCAGGCCCCGCTCCTCGAGGGTCGGGACGGCGTCGGATCCGCGTCGGACGTCGAGCGGTTCCATCTCTGCGGGCGGATCGGAGACGAAGACGTCGACGTGCTCGAACGCCCGGTAAAACGCCGCGGCGTCGGCGACGGTCGTCCCCTCGACGACGGATTCGACGACCGGTTGGGAGACCGTTTCCCGCGTCGCGCGAACCAGCGGAACGAGCAACAGCAACGCGCCGAACTGGGTGTTGTCGCCCCCCTGGGCGGCCATTCCGTCGACGGCCCGTTCGAACGCCGGTCCGACCGACGCGCCGTTGGCCGCCATCTCGAGGCCGTCACGAGCGCCGACGGCGCCCGCGAGGAAGTGTTCGAATCGCAGGTCATCGAGGTCGCGTCGGCGGTCGACGTTGCCCGGTTTGGGCGTGCCCGCGACCTCGAGGAGAAGCGCCAGTTCCGCGTTCTGTGCCGGCGGTCGCATGTGCGTCGATGCGGCGCCGGGGGGCTTAGAAGTAGGGTTCTCGCGCCGGCGTCTGGACGTCACCGATTCGGCCCGATCGCCGTCGCTCTCGAATCATCACGGCTAAACGGACGCCGTCCCAACGGCCGTCGATGACCGGCGAAGCCGAGGAGGGAGACGACGCGTGGGACCTCCCCGAGGATCTCGAGGCGGTTCAGAAGGCGCTGATCGCGTGGTACGAGGACGACCACCGGGAGTTTCCGTGGCGCCGGACCGACGATCCGTACGCGATCCTCGTCAGCGAGGTGATGAGCCAACAGACCCAGTTGGGGCGGGTCGTCGAGGCCTGGGAGGAGTTTCTCGAGCGCTGGCCGACCACCGCGGAACTCGCGGCGGCCGACCGGGCCGACGTGGTTGGCTTCTGGACGGACCACAGCCTCGGCTACAACAACCGGGCGAAGTACCTCCACGAAGCGGCCACCCAGATCGAGACGGAGTACGACGGCGAGTTTCCGGAGACGCCCGAGGAACTCGAGGAGCTGATGGGCGTCGGCCCATACACCGCGAACGCGGTGGCGAGTTTCGCGTTCAACGCCGGCGACGCGGTGGTCGATACGAACGTCAAGCGAGTCTGCTATCGGGCGTTTTCGATTCCCGACGACGACGCGGCGTTCGAGGGGGCGGCCAACGACCTGCTCCCGGAGGGCCGATCGCGGGTCTGGAACAACGCGATCATGGAACTCGGCGGCGTCGCCTGCGGGCAGACGCCTCGCTGTGAGGAGGCCGGTTGTCCCTGGCGCGAGTGGTGTGGTGCCTACGCGAGCGGCGATTTCACCGCCCCCGACGTTCCCACGCAACCGAGCTTCGAGGGAAGTCGCCGGCAGTTTCGCGGGCGCGTCGTCGGAACGCTCCGGGAGTACGACGAACTCGAGATCGATCCGCTGGGCCACCGGATCCGGGTCGATTACGCTCCAGACGGCGAGTACGGTCGCGAGTGGCTCGAGGGACTGCTCTCCGACCTCGAGGACGACGGGTTGGTCGAGGTCGAAAACCGAGATGGCGAGACAGCCGCCCGGCTCCGGCGGTAACCGTTTCGACTCACCGTCCTCTCGTGTCAGTCGGTGCGAATCCATTTGCGTTTGCAAGCCGTGGACCAACCAATGACTGACGTCCACGTCGTCGGTGTCTGTGGGAGCCTCCGTGAGGAAAGCGTCACTCGCGTCGGAATCGAGCGAGCGCTCGAGTCGGCCGAGCGGGCGGGTGCGAGTACGGAACTGGTCGATCTCGTGGAGTACGACCTGCCGACGTTCGATCCGGATCGCAAGCGCGAAGCGGCCGGCGACGCGGAAGCGCTGGCCACACGTTTGCGGCGCGCCGACGCGATCGTCCTCGGCTCGCCGATGTACCACGGCTCGTACTCCTCGCCGCTGAAGACCGCACTCGACTACTGTGGATTCGAGGAGTTCGAAGAGACGACCGTCGGCTTGCTCGCCGTCTCCGGTGGATCGTTTCCGGTGACGGCACTCGAGCACATGCGATCGGTCTGTCGCGCGTTGAACGCGTGGGTAATTCCCCACCAGGCGGCAGTTCCGAACTCGCACTCGGTACTCGAGGACGGCGCGTTCGCCGATGCGAAACTCGAGGAGCGAATCGCGACGCTCGGGCGACAGGCGGTGCAGTACGCGACGATCGAGCCGGATCCGGACTCCTTCGAGAGCGATCAGAACGTCGGCGCGGAGGGCAAGTGATCGACGTCAGGACTCGAGGAGGCGTTGGAATCGTCGCTGGTGTGCGACGAACGCGAGCACGCCGAAGGCGACGGCGGCGAGTTGGATGGCCTCGATGCGGACGACGAGCGTCGTGGTGTCGATCGAGATCGGTGGCGAGACGAGGGCGAGATCGACGAACCAGACCGACGCGAGAAGCGCGGCGCCACCCAGGGCCAGCAACGTCGCCGACAGGATGGGTGTGACCTCGAGTTGGGCGGGCGGGCGAAGTCTGAACACGTACCGTTCGAAGAGAAACTGGGCGACGAGTGCGCCAACGAGGACGAGCGTCGCGACGGCGAGACCGATCGGGCCGCCGATGGACTGTGCGACGAACAGCCAGACGACCCAACCGGCGGTCATGGCCAGTGCGGCACCCAGACGCCAGGGCCGGATCAGTTCGTCGAGGTCGCTCGTCGCGACGCCGAACAGCCCCGTCCGGAGCAAGGAACCACAGAACAGTATCCCGAGTCCGGCGAGTGCGGTCGATGTCGACGGGGAGCTCACGAGGAGGAGAAACCAGACGCCCACAGCGAGCGTTTCGACCGCCGCGGCGACGAACGCGACGCTGACTCCGACGACGCGTCGCCGGGTGGTTCGGCCGAGAACGCCGGGCTGGCGAATAACGCTCATGGGGGATACTCGCACAGGGATGGTTTCGTTATGCGAGACATTACTCTGACAGAATGCCCGCGGTTCGTGAATATATAGTCGGTTAACAGTACGTTTCTCCGACCGTCGTCGGTTCGAGACCGAATCGCCCCGATCTCGCGTTCACGCGCGACGGTGTCGTTCTCGGTGCGTTCGGCACGGCATTCGTCCGTCTTTCCGGGATAGAACGGCGGCTTCTCGTCAGTCGGCCGTGGAAACGTTGGCATAACTCCGGGACGAATTCGCGAACACGTCGAAACGTTGGACAGAACTATGTACGGTGATGTGGTCGTGGCGGATTATGCCCGAAACGGAACAACAGGACAGTACGTTGTCCGAGCTTATCGTCAAAGAGGCCGTAGAGAAAGGACTCGACAGCCCTCTTCGCGACTCTATCCTCGAGGCGGTCGAGGAGGCCGACGAGCGACCGGCGGGTCGAACGCTCCCGCTTGCCGGTGCGGTGTTCGGACTCGGTACGGCGATCGGATACCTCGCCGGTCGATACGGTCCCGACCTCGAGGAGACGTCGTTCGAGGACATCGAGGAGCCCGAGATCATCGAGGAGGTCGTCGAAGAGACGGACACCGAAACCGCCGCGGAGTCGATCGAGATCGACGAGGAGGTCGAAGACGACGGCTCCTCGAGTCGCCTCCCGAAACTCCTGCTCGTCCTCGGTGCGGTGGCCGGGATCGCGCTCTTGCGACGACGGCTCTCCGAGTCGGAAGACGATGAGTGGGAGCCGATCGAGGAGTTCGAACCGGCGACGAGCGTTGGAACGGACGAGGAATCGGACGAAGACGAGGCGGAACTCGAGGAGCGCGACGCCGAGGACGGTGAAGGCGGCGAGGTGGAAGAAGACGACGAGGAAGACGAAGGCGAGGCGGACGCCGCCGAGGAGTAGCGTTCGTCGACACGCCTCTTTGGGTCGACACGGCGGGCACGAACTGACGCCGGCCCCGCTGATACGGCCTGATGTCACTGACATCGACTGTCGTACCGATATGCCGCCTCAACTGCGACGGTCTTCGATTGCACTGCAACTGGCCGGCCAATCCTGGCGGGGGAGCGTAACGCCGGCGGCGTCCCGTCTCGCTACGAAGGAGCTAAGGGGGCGACGCCGACAGTGTGAATCCAATGGAGACGATTCACCGCGTCTTCGTCGGCGACTCCCGGGAACTCTCTGCCGTCGCCGACGACTCCGTCGAACTCGTCGTTACCTCTCCGCCGTACCCGATGATCGAGATGTGGGACGACCTCTTCGCCGACCTCGATTCGTCCGTCGCCGACGCCCTCGAGTCGGGGGACGGGCGCGAGGCGTTCGAGGCGATGCACACCCAGCTCGATCGGGTTTGGGACGAACTCGAGCGCGTGTTGGTCGACGGCGGCATCGCGTGTGTCAACGTCGGGGACGCGACGCGGTCGCTCGACGGGAGCTTTCGCGTCTACCCGAATCACGCTCGGGTACTCGAGGCGTTCGAGTCGCGCGGGTTCGATCCGCTTCCGGACGTCCTCTGGCGGAAGCCGACGAACAGCGCGGCGAAGTTCATGGGAAGCGGAACGTTGCCGCCAAACGCCTACGTGACGCTGGAACACGAGTACGTTCTCGTCTTCCGGAACGGAAGCGACAGTCGGAGTTTCGAACCCCGTGCGGATCGCCGGTACGAGGCGGCATACTTCTGGGAGGAACGAAACCGGTGGTTCACCGACGTCTGGACCGAGGTCCGAGGGGAACTCCAGACGCTCGACCTCGAGGACGCCGCGGAGTTGCGAGAACGGTCTGGAGCGTACCCGTTCGAGATCCCCTACCGGCTGATCTGTATGTACTCGACGTACGGCGACACCGTCCTCGATCCGTTCTGGGGGACCGGGACGACGACGCTCGCCGCGATGTGTGCCGGGAGGGGGTCGATCGGCTACGAACTCGAGGAGGCGTTTCTCGAGGCGTTCGACCGCCGGATCGACGACGTCCCGGCGATGTCCCGGTCGATCGGCTGGGCGCGACTCGAGCGTCACCGGTCTTTCGTCGAGGAGTATCGTGCGGAGGGGTCGACGCTCGACTACGACGCGGAGTACTACGACACGTCCGTCGTCACCAAGATGGAGCGGTCGATCCGGTTTCGCGAGGTCGAATCGATCGAGAACGTCGCGGACGGCTATCGGATCGAACACGAACCGCTCTCGGACGCCTCCGAGTGAGCCAACCGACTCGATGGCGGGACCGAGTACTTCGCGGTTCGACCGGTTGCGACTAGCATTTTTTGACTGTTCGCGCGCGTGGTCCACTATGGTATTCGATTCCGGAGACGACTCGATCGACCTCGATCGGTTCGACTCGAGGCGTTCGACGGCGTACGCGAACCGCGGCATGGTCGCGACGAGCCAACCGTTGGCGGCCCAGGCGGGCGTCTCGATTCTTCGCGACGGCGGCAACGCCTTCGACGCCGCCGTGGCGACCGCAGCCGCGTTGAACGTCGTCGAACCGACCTCGACGGGACTCGGCGGCGACGTCTTCGCGCTCTACCGAACCGCCGCCGGCGAGGTCGGCGCCTTGCGGTCGTGCGGCCCCGCACCGGAGGGGGCGACGATCGAGACCGTTCGGGACGCACTCGAGACCGCAGACGATCCTGGTCAGTACTACCCCGACTCCCGCGGCTACGCGGTCGACGGGGAGGGGAGTGCGGACGACCTCGGGATGCCCTTCCTGGGTCCGCACGCGGTGACCGTCCCCGGGACGGCCCGCGGGTGGGAGACGACGGTCGAACAGTTGGGACGACTCTCGCTCGCGGAGGTCCTCGAGCCCGCGATCGGGTACGCACTCGAGGGCTACCCCGTCTCACCGGTGATCGCCCACCACTGGACGGGTGCAGAGGAGTTGTTCACCGACCAGAACGCCCGAGAGGCGTACTTGATCGACGGCGAGAGTCCGGATCCGGGCCAGACCGTCCAGCTCCCTCAGCTTGGGCGCTCACTCCGAACGATCGCCGATCGAGGCGCTGACGTCGTCTACGAAGGGGAGATCGCCGACGCGATCGTCGAGGAGGTGCAGTCGGCGGGCGGGTTCCTGACCCACGAGGATCTCGCCGGGTTCGAACCGGAGTTCGTCGATCCCGTCACGACCACGTACAACGGGACCGAGGTCTACGAACTCCCGCCGAACAACCAGGGGCTGATCGCCCTCGAGGCGCTGAACATCGCCGAGGAGATCGGTGCGGGCGATCACGCGTACGAGTCGCCCGAACGGATCCACGCCTTCGCCGAGGCGACCAAACTCGCGTTCGTCGACGGCCACCACTACGTCACCGATCCCGACTACGAGTCGATTCCGCCGCTGGCGTCGAAAGAGTACGCTCGCGAACGCGCTCGAGCGATCGGCTCCTCGCCGATCACCGATCCCGACGTCGGCGTTCCGAACGCGAACGCCGAGGACGCCGATACGGTTCTGTTGACCGTCGGCGACGAGGAGGGAAACCTCGTCTCCTACATCAACTCGCGGTTCGCGGGCTTCGGAAGCGGGTTGGTCGCCGGCGACACTGGAATCGCCCTCCAGAACCGCGGTGCATCGTTCTCGCTCGAGCCGGCTCATCCGAACAATCTCGAGCCCGGAAAGCGACCGTTTCATACGCTCGTCCCGGCCCTCGCGAGACTCGATGCGGACGACTGGCTCGCGTTCGGCGTGATGGGCGGGTACATGCAACCACAGGGTCACGTGCAGGTGGTTTCGAACGTCGTCGACTACGGGATGGACCTCCAGGCGGCGCTCGACGCACCCCGCTGGCGCTACCGGGAAGACGGCGCACTCGGCGTCGAGGAGCGATTGCCGAACGCGACGAAGCTCTCGCGAGCGGGCCACGACGTAAGCGTCATGCCTCCGGTGATGTTTGGCGGCGGACAGATCGTTCGCCGGCGGGAGGGAGTGCTCTCGGGTGCGACCGAACCTCGGAAAGACGGCGTCGCGATCGGCTACTGATACGGATTGTTGTCCCTGTTTCCCGGCGAAACCCCATGCGGATCGTGGGTTCTCCGGTACTGACGTACTTCGTTGCGGGTGTGGTGTGCGGAGCCGAGACCGACGCGAGGTTTTTACTTTCGCGGAACACAGCGGAGGTATGAACCGCAGTCTCGAGCAATCGAGGCAATCCTCACCTCGCGTTTCCGTCGTCGGCTCCTCGGAGTGGATACGGGCCGCGACGGCGGCGCTCGAGAGTAGTTCGCTGGTAGTCGACGTCGCAGACGGGGTAGCCGACCTCGAATCGCTCGAGGCTGCCGACTGTCTACTCACGGACGATCGGGACGTCCTCCCTCGGCTCGCCGGCGGGATGCCGACCGTCTACGCCGGCGAATCGTCGGAACTCGATCGGGCGCCACTCGACGAACTCTTCGGTGACGGTGTCACCGAAGTAGTCGCCGTCGAGACCGAGGTCGTTCCATCCGTTCTCGAACACCGGATTCGGCGGGCGATCGACTGTTCGTCCGCCCCGGAGTTCGGGAACCGTCCTGGGTGGAACCGGGAACTCCTCGAGCACAGCAGGGACGCACTGGTCGTCCTCGACGAGACGGATCGAATCACCGCGGTCGTTCCGCCGGCCGACGGGTGTGGTTCGATCGACACACACGATCTGGTTGGGAGTCGAATGGTGGAGACGATTCACCCGGACGACAGAGGCCCCGTCTCGGAGACGCTCGATGCCATCCGAGGCCGCGGGTCGGGCTCGACCGCAACGGTCGAATACCGGTGTCTCGAGGGCGACGGCCGATCGGTCTACGAGGCATCGTTCACCAACCGCCTCGACGACGAGGTCATCTCTGGGATCGTCGGATCGATCCGGGACGTTACCGACCACCACCGGGTCGAGCGAGAACTCGACGAGTCGTTCGACCGGATCACCGACGCGTTCTACGCGCTCGACTCCGAGTGGCGCTTTACGTACGTCAACGATCGGGCCATCGAGGACGTCGAGTTGGATCGCGAGGAACTGCTCGGTCGAGATATCCGGGCGGTCTTTCCGGAACTCGAGGGATCGCCGCTCGAATCCGCGGCGTTCGAGGCGATAGACCGACAGGAAACGCGGTCGGTCGAAGCCTACTTCGAACCGTACGACGCCTGGGTCGACGCACGAATCTACCCGTCTCCCTCCGGGGTCTCGATCTACTGGCGGGACGTCACCGACCGCGTCGAGCGCGAGGGAAAACTCGACGAACGGACCGAGCGCCTCGAGGCGCTGATCGAAAACGTTCCGGTCGCAATCTTTGCCCTCGACGAGAACGGGACGGTCACGTTCGCCGAGGGACGGGTACTCGACTATCTCGACGTCGACACCGACGAGTTGATCGGCGAGTCGATCTTTGCCATCTTCGAGGACCACCGGGCCGTTCGGGCCGATTTCCGTGCGGCTCTGGACGGATACCGAATCGACACCCACAGACGAGTCGGCGATCGGGTGTTCGACGCGTGGTGTCGACCGATAGCGACCGACGGGGACGTCGATCGAGTCATCGGTATTGCCGTCGACGTCACCGACCGCGCCCAGTACCAGGAGGCGTTGTCGGCATTACACGACGCGACGAGTCACCTGCTGTCCGTCGACTCGAAACAGAGTGCGTGTGAGTACATCGTCGACGTCGCTTCGGACGTCCTCGATCTCGAGGGAGTCGTATACCGGTTCGACGACCGATGTAACGAACTGATCCCGGCGGCTCACTCTCCCGGACTCGAGGAGATATTCGGTTCTCCACCCCGCCTTCGCCCGAACGAGGACAGCATCACCTGGGACGCGTTCGTCTCGCGATCTCCAGCCGTTTTCGACGACGTTCGTACCTCGGAGGTAGTCTACAACGAATCGACGAACGTTCGAAGCGGGCTCTACCTTCCACTCGGCGAGCACGGGGTGTTCGTCGCCGCTTCGACGAAACCCGGACGATTCGATCGAGATACGGTCGAACTCGCACAGCTGTTCGCGACGACGGCCGAAACCGCCTTCGACCGGATCGGTCAGACCCAACGCCTGCACGACCGTGAACGCGAACTGAAACGACAGAACGAACACTTAGCGCGATTGAACGAGACGAACCGAATCCGACAAGACATCGAACAACTGCTCTTGATGGCTGACTCCAGAGAGGAGATCGAACGTGGAATCTGTGACTGTCTCGCCGGTCTCGAGACGTGTTCGATGGTCTGGATCGGAACGCCCGATCCGAGTGGCAATCACCTCGAGATGCGCTCGATCGCGGGTCGCGACCGCGGCTATCTCGACTCGACGACGGCCACGACCGTCGACGACTCCGCGGCCGAGCCGACGGGTCGAGCCGCGCGAACGGAACGGCCGGTGTACGTCGAAAACGTCGCCGATTCGGTCCACGACGGCGCGTGGCGCGCGGAAGCACTGTCACAGAACTATCAGTCGGTGTACGCGGTGCCGCTCGTCTACGACGGGTTCCTGTACGGCGTTCTCTCGCTTTACGGCGACGAGCCGTCCGCGTTCGACGATCTTCTTCGTTCGACGTTCGAAGAACTGGCGGAGACGATCGCCTACACGATCGACGCGGTCAAACGCAAAACCGCGCTCCTCGGCAACGACGTGACCGAGATCGAACTCGAGGTCGTAGACGACACGACCCTCTCACGGCTTTCGACCAGACTGAACGCTCGGGTCGAACTCGAGGGGGCGACGACTCGCGACGAGACGACGGTCGCGTTCGTCTCGGTCGATTCGCCACTCCAGCGGGAGACCACGGCGCTCGTCGACGAAATCGAGGGGCTTCTGGACGCCTCCGTTCTCGCGGCCAACGACGACGAAACGCTGTTGCAACTCGAGATTGTGAATCCGTCACTCGGGTCGGTCGTGACCGACCACGCCGGGTCGGTCCGAGAGTTCGTTTCCGACGAGACGGAGACGGTCGCGGTCGTCGACGTTCCAGCATCGATCGACGTCCGCGAGGTAATTTCGGCACTCAACCGTCGGGACATTCCCGTCTCGATGACTGCCCGTCGTGAACAGTCCGGGCGCGATGCGGCAGTGCTCGGCGCCGCGGGTCGAAACGCGTTGCTCGAGCGGCTCACCGACCGCCAGCGAGAGGTCGTCCAGACTGCCTATCACAGCGGGTTCTTCGAGTGGCCGCGGCGAACGACCGGCGAAGACATCGCCCTCTCGATCGGTATCTCCTCACCGGCGTTTCACAAACACGTCCGATCGACCGAACGAAAGCTCTTCGAGGTACTCTTCGACGAGGGAGCACTAGGCCCGGATGGTTAATCACTTAACCCCCACCTCCTTTCGACGTTACACAGTTAACGATTAGGCTCTTTGCAGGAACCCTCGAAGGAGGTACTGTCTTCCCATTACACGTACTGGGGGTACGTTATACCAATGAACGAGATGACTTCGGACTCTCCGTCGACGCACACGGGGGACCACTATTCCGTACAATACGATCGACTCGACGATGAACCGCTCAGCGTTGCCGTTGCCGACGCGGTCGCGACGTTCTGTAACATGAACGTCACCGACCTCGACCCGCTTCACTACGCGATCAACGCGGACGCACTCGAGCGACTCTTCGAACCGCGTGCGAACGGCCTCCGTTCGGAGGGGTCCGTCACGTTCGAGTACAACGATTGTCTGGTGACAGTCACCGCAACCGGCGAGATTCTGGTCGAACGACCGTAGCTCGGTATCCCGACCATTTTAGCAGGCGACACAGCCAGCGTCGGCATCGTTCGCCGAGCGCCGCCGTTGAGTGTCTTTACCGGACACCGCGGCTCCTGGAAGTATTCACGATTCATATTTCGGCCAACAAGTTTACGTACTGGTCGGTCGAACGTTCGCGTAGACGGGGGTGGGGGGATCTCGCCGAGGGTAGTTCCTCCGAGGATTTCACCCCCGTCTGAACCGCTCGCGTACACCCATACGAAAGCGGTACGGTACCAGTGGTCGACGGGGAAACGGACGACAGTCGTTGCCATAACGGATCGTCGTTCCAACGTCCGAAAACGACTCTTCCCCGCCGACAACACTGTCTTCGCGGCGAGTCGATATCGTTTCTGATCGGCGACAGAGTTGTCACCCGATTCCGATTTTGCGTTTCGACCAGGTTTGACTTCTGAGCCCTCCTCACACCCTAACGCACCATCTCGAGACGTCCCGTTCACACCAACGTGGCGTCACCGACATCGTTCAAACGATCAATAATTTTATAATGATACGCTCAATCCGTTATCATGCGAGGTCCGGGGGTATCGTTTCGTTTCCAACGTGGGTACCGGCACACGGTATTCAACCCCCTCGCACGGCAACCGTCCGAATGCGAATCGGACGTCATCCGTTGGCCAGTACGGTCGTGGAAGCATCCCCACCCCTTCCACGACACGACCGCCACGCGTCGAATCCCACCGAGAGCGTTCGCTCCGTCTACCTATCGGAACAACTGATAAGTCATTGCACACCCGCTTACGATAGTCTCCCCGGAGACCGGTCCGTTCGTCCGGTCTCCGGTCGCTGTCTGTGAGCGGTGCGTAACTCGTTTCAGTTGTGAGTTTCTCGTGTTCTTCTCAGCGGTGGTCACTCCTGGTAGCCGGTGGGTCCACGACTCGAGGCCAAACGTGGCCGTTGGAGCCGACGTCGCCCAATTCGATAGTTGGACCAAGAAGCTTACAACTTCCTCGGCGAACTCTCGTCTTGGAGGGCCGGCGCCTCGTCGTCGCCACCCACCTGACATGCCCCACTCCTTCCCTGACTCAGGTTCGGCCCTCCCACTCTGTTCGTCCGAACTCGCGTGGCGAGTTTCCGTTCTCGAGAGAGCATAGCGAAGACGGACGGCGACGGATTCGCCGTCCCGTTCGACACCGCTTTCGGGCTCGTCGCTTCCTGCGGTGCTCGAGGGTGTGAGGAGGGATCTGGTTCGTACTTTCAGATTCGAACACCAGTCGCCGGGGAGGGCTCCGACCCACGGAAAGACTCGCTTCGCTCGCCTTTCCTGCCTTGCGTTCGCTTCTCCGCCGCTCACGCAAGACCACCGGGTTCGTCGCCCCGTTTCGGGCACTGGCCTTCAGACTCGTCACTCACTGCCTTCGTGACGTCGCGTAAAAAGCCAGTGCCCGGGGAGGGCTCCGAACCCTCGATCTCCGCATGTCCCAGGTTCGAGGCTCGGCAGAGTCCTCGAGGGACACGGAGGCTTCCAAGGCGAAACCGCACCGAATCTCTGAACCCTATGAGTGCGGCGCTATGTCCAGCTAAGCCACCCGGGCTCAGTTGCTGGTAGTCGCGTGCGTTTCTTTAAGCTTCTCATTCGACGCGGCCGTGTAACGGGGACCCACGGATTTATCACACGCCCTTACGAACTACCGCGACATGAGCGTTCCCGGAATCGTCCAGTCTACTCTCGACGACGAGGAGATCGCGGCGGAAGTTTCTCTCGGCGGCGAGGACACGCTTTTCATTACTCCAACACGTACGCTCGTCTACCGTGCAGAGGGACTGCTGAGCGACGAATCGGTCGACGACTTTCCACACGACGCAGATCGCTTGACGCTGTCGGAAGGGCGGCGAAAGACCAAGTTCAGCCTCGAGTACGCACTCGAGGGGAGTCGCGAATTTTCCGTACCAGCGAGCAAGACCGATTCGACGTTACACCCCGTCCTCGCGGGCGTGTTAAACGGGAACGGAATCACGGAACCCGGCGAGACGGTCGTCCAGACGTACCGGTTTAGCGAGTTGACGATCATCATCACGAGCGACCGACTCGTCAAACACATCGGCGGCGCCGTCTGGGACGAAGATTACGAGGAGTATCACTTCGAGGACGTGACCAGCCTCTCGTTCGAGGACGGAAGCGTCGCCACGCAGATCGTCCTCGTCGTCGACGGTCGCCCCCAGCGGATCAAAGCGCCCAACGAGGAGGCAAACGACCTCCGGGAACGACTCAAACGGGCACTGTTCGACTACCACGACGTCTCCTCGCTCGAGGAGCTAAACGAACGGGTCGGCGACGATGCTGAGGAGGACGATCGGGCGGACGCGTCGATGGACTTCGGCGACGGCGTCGAGCCGCTCGATGCGAACCCACCGGAACCCGAGGACCGCGATATCGAGACGCCGGACGAACCGACAGCGGAGACGGTCGATCTGACCGCCGATGCTCACACGGAGCGAGAACGCGGCGGCGAGGCTAGTAGCGACCCCGACCCCGTTCCCGATCGGGGCCGGGCGGAAGCCGGATCGGACGACGGCGCCGGTCAACGGAGAACGGCGACCGTCGAGACCGGGAACGTCTTCGAAGGCTCCGCTGACTCCGGCGGGGCCGCGGCTCAGCAGACGATCGAACGACCCACCTCCGAGGGACCCGACCCGGAAGTGATCGAGCGTCTCGAAAACCTCGAGGCGGCAGTCGATCGCCAGAACGACCTCATCGAAGCCCAACAGGAGACGATCGATCAGCTGATCTCCGAACTTCGCCGCGGCCGGTAGCCGATCGTCCGACGGCAGGTCTCTTCACTCCCTGCCCGTCACCTTCCGAATACACGACGAGCCGAACGGACCGAGTTCGCCCGTCTCGAGGTCGATGAAGTACCCCGTCGACAGACTCGAGCCACAGCGTCGACAGGAGAACTCGCCTTCTTTCGTGATGACGTCCTCCCCGAATCGGACGTACTGGCGGCTCTTCGGGCGAACGATGCCGTCTTCGCGGTCGATGATCCCGCGAAGTTCGGCCTCGTCGAGGATCGTTCGCGTCGTCGTTGGATCGGCGGTAACCGTCTCGATCCGGTCGACGACGTCAGCCAGCGGGAGTGACTCGTGTTCGAGGCGTTCTAAAAGCGCCAACCCGAGGGCCACCCGGTCGTCGAGGTGGTCGCAATCTCCCCCGACGTCGCTTCCGTCTCCAGCCATCGATAGGTGGTGTCGCGCCGGAGCGGTTAAACGTTGTGTCGGCCCGCTCGAGGGGCGATGCGATGCACAAAAGCTTCGGTGATCGAGGCGAAACTGCGGTCGATGTCGATCCCGTCGGCGTCGGCGCGCGCGGTTGCCGGAGCGGTCGCAGTGAGCGCAATCGTCACGGCGGGGCTACTCGTCTCGCCGGCGACGGCGCTCTCTCACCTCGAATCGATCGCGGCGGACCCACTCCTGTTCGGCGCCGTCGTTGCGGGGCTCTATCTCGTCCGACCGTTGTTCGCCTGGCCAACGACGCCCCTCGCGGTCGTCGTCGGCTACGGCTACGGGATCGCACTCGGCGTTCCGATCGCGCTGGCGGGCGTCGCCGTGACAGTCATGCCGGTCTTCGTCGCGGCCCGCTGGTTCGCACCCGAGGGCGAACGTGAACTCGACTGCGAGACAGCGATGGCTCCTGCTCGATGGGGATCCCTCGAGCGGGTCGGCGAGACGATCACGCGGTACTACCGGACGGCAGGCCCAATACGTGGCGTCGTCGCCTCGCGGTTGGCACCGATTCCGTCGGACGTTTCGACGTGTGCGGCGGCGGCCAGTGGCGTCCGGTTTCGCCACCTCGTCGTCGGCACGCTGGTCGGCGAGTTGCCGTGGACGGTCGCCGCGGTCGTCGTCGGTGCCTCGGCCGCGACGATTACGATGGACGGACTCGGCGAACTCGGACTCGCGCTCACGGTCGCCTGTGGTCTCGCCGCCGTCCTCTTGCTCGCTGGTCCTGCCTATCGCGCGATCCGCGAGCGGACCGGTTCGCGGAACCCATCTCGGTCGACCGAGGGGTGAGATCGGGGTCGTTACAGGAACGGATCGCTACAGTCGATGATGACGCCGTGTTGGGGACAGACGTACTTGCAGTGGCGTTTGTACATCGGCGCCTCGCAGTGGGGACAGGTCGGGCCCGACGCCGCTCGACTCGGGGGCGCGTTCGTCGGCGATCGACTCGAGTCGCTCCCGGAACCGTCGCCACTGTCGGATCCCATGGCCCCGTTTACTGACGACCGATGCTAAACGTTGTCGATTCACTCAGTATCACGCGAAACGACGGGGCCGATGAGGAGCCGGCGGTTAGTCCTCCAAAAATCGAAAAACGCAGTACGAAGGCCGAAAACGGCGAGTCGTTAGCCGATCAGCACTCGCTCCAGCCACAGGACTCGCAGGTCTTACAGCCCTCCGAGAAGTAAAGCGACATCGAACCGCATTCGGGACACTCGGGTGACTCTCCGGCATCGATGAGGTCCTGGGTCGCATCGGCGGACCCGCTGTCGGCGGTTGCCGCGCCGCCGTCGGTCTGATGGTCGCCGCTTACGTCAGCATCCGCGGACTCTTCTAGGGTTTGCTGGGTCGGATACGGTTTGTCGATCTCGCTATCGAGATACCGACGCATCGCGGTGCCGATGGCGTCCGGGATGGACTGGATCTGTTCGCCTTTGTCCCACGCGACTTTCGGACTTCGGGTCCCGCAGAGTTCGTCGACGATCTCCTCGGGGTCGACGCCCGAGCGAAGCGACGTCGAGATGACCTTCGCTAACGCCTCCGTAAAGGAGTTGGTAAAGCCGCCCGAGTGGCCGATGTTCGCGAACAGTTCGAACGGTTGACCGGTCTCGGGGTCTTCGTTGATCGTCACGTAGACTTTGCCGTAGCCAGTGTCGATGCGCTGGCTGACGCCCTGTAAGGCATCGGGGCGCTCGCGCTTTTCCGTGAAGTCAACCTCGACTGGCTCTTCGCGTTCGCCGCCGAACGCATCGACGTCTTCGGTGAGCACCTCGCGGACGTTTTCGCTCTCGAGGAACGCCTCGAGGCCGCCGAAGATCTCGTCGATCTGTTCGACGAGCGCCTCGGCGGCTTCGGTCTCGTCGGCGAAGTCTGCGTTGTCCGCACGCGTGGTGAGGACCTGCTTGCTTCGGGTGCCGTCCCGGTAGTAGGTGACGCCCTTGCCGCCGTTCTCGTAGACCCACTCGAAGACGTCTTTGGCGTCCTCGAGCGTCGAGTCGTTGGGCGCGTTGACGGTCTTCGAAATCGCGGAGTCGACGCCCTTCTGGCAGGCACACTGGACGGCGGCGTGTTGTTTCGCCGAGAGATCGCTCGTGATGACGAACAGTTCGCCGATCGAGTCCGGAACCGTCGACAGACCTTCGACGCCCTCGAACTGATTCGTGGCCATCTGCTCTTGGGCCTCCTCTTTGACGGCGTCGACGTCGATCTCGTTGGCCTCGAGCGTGCGCAGGAAGTAGTCGTCGAACTCGACTAACATCTCGTCACCCTGAACGTCGTCGGTGACGTTCTTGTAGTAGGCGACGTTGTAGATGGGCTCACAACCGCCGGTGGTGTTGCCGACCATCGAGGTCGTCCCCGTGGGGGCGATCGTCGTCACGTTGTGGTTGCGGATCGGGAAGCCTTCGGCCCAGTCGTCTGCGTTCTCACCGGTCTGGTGTTCGAACCACTCGCGATAAGCCGTCGGGTCGGCGTACTTCGAGTCGTCCCAGTCGGCAAAGGAGCCACGCTGGGTCGCGAGTTCGTGGCTCGTGGCTTTCGCGCCGTGGTTGATGTGGGTCATCAGCTGGCGGGCAACCTCGTTGCCCTCCGCCGAGCCGTACCTGATACCGAGCTGGATGTACAGCTGTGCGAGTCCCATGATGCCCAGCCCGATCTTGCGCATGTTTCGGACCGTTTCCTCGATCTCTTCGACCGGGAAATCGGACATCGTGACCACGTTCTCGAGGAACCGGGTGCCGTACTCGATGCGCTCGTCGAACTCCTCGAAGTCGATCGCCTCCGCTAAGAACGCCGCGATGGCCTCCTCCTGGCTGTCGTACTCGTCTGCGTGTTCGTCCGACCAGACGCGCCAGTCGGGTGCCTCGTGGTCGGCGAGCGTCGAGAGGTTGATGTGGCCCAGGTTGCAGGCTTCGAACTCCTCGAGTGGCTGCTCGCCGCAATTGTGGACGACGAGGCCATTCGCGACGAACGAGTGCGTATCGGGTTCGGTCAGATCGTAGACGTCCTCGTGGCCGTCGTGTTCGACCGACTCGACGGTTGCCTCGAAATGGCCACGGTACGGTCCACGGCTGTACTCGTCGAGCCGGGAAGCGAGTTCGTCGTTCTTTCGATCGAGGAGAAACCCGATCTCTTCTTCGAACGTGGCGACGTGGCTACTCGTGATCGCGAGATCGTGTTGTGCTTTCGTGTCGTACACTTTGGTCCCACCGTTGCCGTCGGGGAGCTCTCGAGTTCCTTCTTTCCGACGGTTCTGATAGATTTTGCTCGCAATGCCGAAGTTGAGCAATAACTTCTGAACGTCTTTCAGCAGACCGAGTTCGGAACTCGAGAGACGAACAGAGACCCCCTTTTCGACGTTGCCCTGTACGCCACCATCAGCGGTGAACAACGCTTGCAGGAAGCCTCGAGCCATTTCCTCGCTTCCACGAAAGATTGTATCCGGGACGTGGTGTTTATTTTCGGAGAGACCGATTTCTTCCGCGAGTTCGTACAGCCGAGTTGAACGAATTCGCTGCTCTTGTGCGTTGGCACCGCGATATTCTTCGGAGCGTTGGATCTGACAAACACCGACATCGTAGTTCGCGTTACCAATTGGCTCGCGAACGACGTCGTTGACGTCTTCAGCAAAGTCCGTCGAGATTTCGGTATCGCCGTCGTAGAAGTTGAGGACTGCGCGCTCTTCGCCATGTTTGAGATGACCGTCTCCGACCAGCCATCCGAGCACTCGGCCCTCCTCAGCGGTTCCGTGCTGACCGAACTTCCCTTTTCGGTCGACGATGTGAACCGTGTCGTCAACTTCCAGATTCTGTGCCTCGACCCACCCGCTGTCGGTCATTACACGGTGGTCCGCGGTCAAACGGAGTTCATATCCTTCACTCGTCGTGAGTTTGTACACGTCCTTCTCGCCAGTCTTGTAGACGCTGCTGGCTTCTCTCACGGAATCCTCGCTCAATCGGCCGTCAACGACGACATCGGTTGCGACACCCTGTTCGTACAGCTCTTCTGCAGGGATCATTCCACGTTCGGTGCTGACGAGTGTATCTCCCGTAACGCAAGGGTTTGTTGCAAGAATTCTGTGATCGGAGTTTTCTTCGACGTCGAAGGAGTGTTCCTTGTTCACGCGCTCTAAGTAGATCACGCCGGGTTCGCCGTTTTCGTGGGCGCCCTCGACGATGCGCTCCCAGATGAGTTCGGCGGGAATCGAGAGCGGTTCGCCGACCTCGACGTGTTCGCCGAGGTCGTAGCGGCCGTACATCTCTTTCGTCTCTTCGGTCGCGATGTGGGGTTCTTCCGTACGCGGGTTGGTGAACGTGTACTCCTCGCCGTTCTGGAGGGCCTCCATGAACGCGTCGGTGACGCCCACCGAGATGTTGAAGTTCGAGAGGTGGCCTTCGACGGCGTTACGCAGGTGTTTGGGGACGCGGCCGTCCTCGTCGATCAGGTCGCGGGCCTCCTCGAGTGCTTCCGAGAACGTGGTATACGTGTAGTCGTCCGGGTCGTTCAGACGCAGCGTGTGGGCCAGCGAGACGTCCTTGTTCTTCGCGTGGATGAATTCGATGACGTCGGGGTGAGAGACGCGCATGATGCCCATCTGTGCGCCCCGCCGGGTGCCGCCCTGGGCGATGGTCTCACAGAGCTGGTCGTACGTGCGCATGAAGGTGATCGGACCCGACGCGATGCCGCCGGTCGAGCCGACGGCGTCGCCGTACGGCCGAAGCTGCCAGAAGCCGTAGCCGACGCCGCCGCCGGACTGAAAGACCTCGGCGGCCTTCTTGGCCGTCTCGTGGATGTCCGAGAGGTCGTCGTCCGGGCTCATGACGAAACACGCCGAGAGCTGCTGAAGCTCGTCTCCGGCGTTCATCAGCGTGGGGGAGTTCGGCATAAAGGAGAGTTCTTCCATCCCCTCGATGAACGTCTCGGCGACGTCTTCGACGTGCTCGCGGACCTCCGCGGGTAGCTCGGGAACGACCGTCTCGTAGGCGAACTTGTTGACGTTTCGCTCCGTGAGAACCGTCTCCACGTCGTCGTCGGTGCTGACACCCTCGCCGAAGACCTCCGCGGCCAGCTCGTCCCGACGCGGGTGCTCGGGTTTGAGCTGGTCCGGCGTGACGGTGATCTCCACGCCGTTGCGGTCGGCTTCGTAGACTGCCTCCGCGAGCGCGATGTTCTCGCCGACGCGCTCGAAGAGGTCCTCCTGACTCTCGACGAGTTCGCCGTCGGCGTCCTTGCGCAGATAGCGCGCTGGGAGGATGTTGTGATAGGCGTTGGCCGTCATCCGCTCCTCTAGGGTATCGCCATCGGTGCGTTTGATCGGGAGGGTCAACTCCTCCGCGGAGAGGTCGCTCTTGCTCATGCGCGGCTCACCTCAGGGAAACCCCGTCGCAGTACGGCGGTTCTGACGCGTCCTCGAGTCCTGGCTCTCATCATTCGTGACGAAGGTTCGGTATTCAGTCATTGCCCATAAAGCTGTTCTATTTTCTTTGCACTACTACAATAGTAGTTGTACAGATGGTTCTGTACCCTATCGTGGTTTTGCGAACGGCGGCCGCCGAATCGGCCGTGTTCCGGTCTGTCAGTAAGTACGGCGTCGATGGTCTTAACCATTTTTAGAGTAAACTGAAAGTAATCCACACCGGAGACGTCGGTTCGTTGTCGTCTGATTTTCAGTTTCACCGCGTTTCGCGTCGACTCGACGGCCTCGTCGCCGGTCGACGCGAAACGCGGTCCCCGACTGGTCGGATCCATCAGCACTCGTCTCTGTCACGATTTCCAGAAAGATTACGTCCCTGCGCTACAGGGACTCGAGTATGCTCGATCCATTGACCTCCGGGACGATTCTCCTCCTCGTCCTGGCCGTGCTCGCCGCTATCGCGGTCGCCATTATCGCCGTTCGCATCGCGATCAAGTTGGCGATCCGCGTTGGAATCGTCGCCGCGGTCGTCCTCGTCGCGCTGTATGCGACCGGCACCCTCGAGTTGCTCCCATTCGGCTGATCGGTCGGCGCTTCCCGCCCGACCGGTTCGAATCGCTCGAGGCGCGACGGACTCCGATCTGATTTTCGCCCGTATTCGACGACTGTTCGTTTGTTCGCTTGTACGTTTGTTCGTTCGTTTCGCCGTCGTAGCGTGTGTCCGTCCGGAGAGACGCTGTCGACCAATCCCGGCGTCTCCACACCCCGTTGCGGTTTTGGTGCTCTGCCGGTACGGCAACCCGCCCCGATCCGGCGATCTATCTCGTCGTCGATGACCTGAAACCAACCGGGGTACGGACTCGTCGAGTGCCGGGTTTCTACCCGATTTTGATCGCCCGATTCACAGGGCTATTGTAAGTCACTCCGTTGAAACGAACACAGCTCATTTCACAGCCAATCGGTCACACCTGCCCGCTCTGCACGATCCGGTGTGTAACTTCCGGCGTGACCGCGATCCGTTACTCACACCGGGAGGTCGGTACACCACTCGATCTCAACCCTCGAGCGACGCGAGGAAGTTCTCGATCACGTCGTGGCCGGCCGCGGTGAGGACGCTCTCTGGGTGAAACTGGACCGCCTCGAGGGGGTATTCGCGGTGTCGAACGCCCATGACGAGCGTCTCCCCGTCGTTCCGGGACCCCGTTTCCGATTCGACAGAACTGCGTTCCGTACGGTGATCGGCCGTCGCCACCACCTCGAGACAGTCCGGGACGTCCGTCGCGATCAGCGAGTGATAGCGCCCGGCACGGAACCCCTGTTCGATTCCTTCGTAGACCCCCTTCCCGTCGTGTTCGACCGAGGAGGCCTTCCCGTGGACCGGTTCCGGTGCTCGACCGACGGTGCCGCCGTAGGCGTAGACGGCGGCCTCGAGGCCGAGACAGATGCCGAGGGTTGGCACGTCGGGACTGAACTCTCGAATCACGTCCATCGTGACGCCGACGTCGCGGTCGTTCTCGGGATGGCCCGGACCCGGACTGATGACGATCGCGTCGGGGTCGACCGCGGTGACCTCCTCGATCGAGGCGGTGTTTTTCAATACCTCGGTTTCGGTGCCGGGGTACTGACTCACGTACTCCACCAGATTGTACGTAAACGAGTCGTAGTTGTCGACGAACAGGATCGTCCGCGCCTCGATTTCTTCGGCGTCGTCCGGCGCCGACCGTGCGCTCATCGGCTCACCTCCGGCGTCTCGAGGTCGTCGCCAGGCGGTTCCGACTCCCCGGCCGGAATCTCGATTTGCTCGAGGGCGGCGAGTACGCCGCCCATCTTCTTTTCGGTCTCCTCGTATTCGGCCGTGGGATCGCTGTCGGCGACGAGACCGGCCCCGGCGCGGACGGTGATCCGATCCTGACCGCCGGCTGACGCCGTACGATCCGCTCTAGTCTCGTGGCTCCCGCCGGCTCGGGCGACGTCGCGCTCGATCGTCGCCGTCCGGATCACGATCGCGAAGTCGGCGTCACCGGTCCAGGAGTAGTAGCCGACGCCGCCGCCGTAGAGGCCGCGAGGCTCTGCCTCGAGGTCGTCGATGATCTCCATCGCCCGAATCTTTGGTGCGCCCGAGAGCGTCCCCGCGGGAAACGAGGCTCGCGTGGCGTCGAAGGCGTCCGCGTCGGCGGCGAGTTCGCCGGTCACGGTCGACTCGATGTGCTGGACGTGGCTGTACTTGAGAACGTTCATGAACTCGTCGACGCGAACCGATCCCGCCTCCGAGACGCGCCGAACGTCGTTTCTCGCGAGATCGACCAGCATCGTGTGTTCGGCCCGTTCTTTGCCGTCGGCGAGCATCTCCCCCGCGAGGCGGCGATCCTCGACCGGGCTCGAGCCGCGATCGCAGGTGCCGGCGATCGGGTTCGACATGACCTCGCGTCCGCGTACGGAGATCAGCGTCTCGGGACTCGCGCCGACGACGGTGAGGTCGTCGTGGTCGAGCAGGTACATGTACGGCGAGGGGTTGACCTCGCGCATGGCCTCGTAGAACCCGATCGGATCGACGTCACCGTACAGTTCCCGGCGTCGCGAGATCACACCCTGGTAGATGTCGCCGTCGAGGACGTGCTCTTTCGCTCGACGGACGTTCTCCTCGTACTCTGACTTCGAACCCGAGGTTTCGCCCTCCCGGAGGAAGCCGTTCGTCTCGGGGGCCTCGGCGCCCCGAAGCGTCTCGACGACCGCCTCGAGTTCCGCGAGCAAGCGATCGTAGACCGCATCGGGCTCGTCCTCGGCGGTGAGGATCGGCGTACAGACGAGCGACGCCGTTCCGTCGCGTTCGTCGAACGCAATCGTCTTCGTCGTCAGGACGAACTCCGCGTCGGGAAAGCGCGATTCGGGTCGGTCGAGACCGACCTCTTCGAGCCAGAGGTCGTAGACCGCGTCGTAGGAGAGAAAGCCGACGAGCCCTCCCTCGAGGTGTTGGCGGTCGTGGTCGGGGAAGTTCGCCAGCCGAACGTTCGGCATGGCTCCCCGGAGCGCATCGACCGCGTCGCCGTCGACGCCAGCGTCGATCAGTTCCTGAGGTGTGTCGTCCGAGAGCGTTTCGACCGCGGTTCCCTCCGGTCCGACCGTCACGACGGCGTCGGGATCGTAGCCGACGTAGGAGTATCGGGCGTGGCGTTCCGCCCCCGTCGCGGTCGGACGGAACGCGCCGTCGGGGTCGCTCGAGGCGGTCTTCTCCGCGCTCTCTAAGAGGAACGCGTACGGCGTTCGCTCGCGGTCGCTCGTCTCCGACCGGCCGGTGAGCGCGGCGTAGGCCGCAAGCGGCGTCGTCTCGGGGTCGAGTGTGGCGGCCACGCGAACGACGACGGGCCGGTCCTCCCGATCGCTGGCGAGTTCACGAAACCGATCTCGCTCGACGTCGAAAGTCGGCGACGTGATCGGCTCGGACGCGGTCGTCTCGGGTTCGGTCATGGTTACGGACTCACCTCCGCCCTGTGGGCGTTTTTCGCGCGCTCGACGAACGATCGAACGGCGTCTGCGTCTTTGATTCCGCCTTCGGCTTCGACGCCGCTGGCCACGTCGACGGCGAACGGATCGGCCGCGTCGATGGCCGCGTCGACGTTCTCGGGGGTGAGTCCGCCGGCGAGAACGACGGGCGACTCGAGGGCCGCGGTTGCCGTCTGGGTCCGGCTCCAGTCGTGGGTTCGGCCGGTTCCGCCGCCGCCGTCCTCGGCTGGCGTATCGACGAGGAACGCGTCGACGACGTCGTCGTACTGCGTCGCTTCCGACGCGCCGGTTGCGTCCACGGCGAGAACCAGGCCGCGGTCGATTCGCTCGCGGAGATCGACGAGTTCGTCGACCGCGAACTCGCCGTGGATCTGCAGAACGTTCGGTCCGATCGCGTCGACGAGTTCGGCCGCGTGGTCGGCGGATTCCGGCATCGTCACGAGGACGCTCGTCGCGAACGGGGGGACGGTCTCGAGGAGTTCGGTCGCACGATCGACCGACACCTCCCGAGGCGTCTCGACAGGGACGTCGGTGATGACGCCGACGGCGTCGGCCCCGGCGTCGACGGCCGTCTCGAGGTCGCCCTCGTTCGTCAGTCCGCAGATCTTCACGCGCGTCATCCTTCGATCTCCGGCGTCTCGCCCCGAAGTCCGTCGAGTTTCGCCGCGGCGTCGCCGGATTCGATCGCCCGCCGTGCGACGTCGGCGCCGTCCTCGAGGGAGGCGGCCTCGCCCGCGAGATAGATTGCGGCGCCCGCGTTCGCGAGGATTACCTCCCGCTTTGGACCCGCGACGTCTCCTTCGACGATCCCGCGGAGGTCGTCGGCGTTGTCCGCGGGAGAACCGCCCGCGATCTCGGAGATATCGTGGCGCTCGAGACCGAGGTCGGTCGGCTCGAGGGTGTACTGTTCGACGTCTCGTCCGTCGACTTCGGCGGCGACCGTCTCGCCGTGGATCGCGATCTCGTCGGTACCCGAGCCGTGGACGACGAGTGCGCGTTCGACGTCCATGCGTGCGAGTGCGTCGGCGAGGGTCGACACGAGATCGGGATCGTAGACGCCGACGAGCTGTGCGTCGGCGCCGGCTGGGTTGGTCAGCGGGCCGAGAACGTTGAAGATCGTTCGCATTCCGAGTTCCTTGCGCGGGCCGATGACGGCTTTCATCGCGGGATGGAACACCGGCGCGAGCATGAACCCGATACCGGTCCGTTCGATCGTGGCTTCGACGCCCGGCGGCTCGGCCTCGACGTTTACGCCGACTTCCGCTAAGACGTCCGCGCTCCCCGACGACGACGAGACGGAGTAGTTGCCGTGTTTTGCAACCGGAACGCCGGCGCCCGCGGCGACGATCGCGCTGGTCGTCGAGACGTTGATCGTGTCGTAGTCGTCGCCACCAGTGCCGCAGGTGTCGACCAGCGGGCTCCGGTCCGGGGAGATCGTTCGGGCCGCCTCGCGCATCCCCTCGGCGAAGCCGGCGATCTCGGCTTCCGTCTCGCCTTTCGCGCGCAATCCGGCGAGTAGCGCGCCGATCTGTGCTTCCGTCGCCTCCTCGAAGACGGCCGCCGACGCGGCTCGAGCCTCCGATTGCGAGAGATCTGTGCCGTCGGTCACCCGCCGAACGTATTCCTTCATTGTGAACACCAATGTACGTAGTTGTCTTACAATGCCCAAATGAGTGCATCAATTTAAACGTATCGGAGCCACCGGACCGTGGTGAATCCTCGCGTACGGACTCCGATTCGAAACCTTCAATTACGGTGGCGGGCAACGATGAGTTGCAGATGACGTGGCGCCGACGCCACGAAGCGAACCAGGCGGGTTGGTGGTCTAGTCTGGTTATGACACCTCCTTGACATGGAGGAGGCCGGCAGTTCAAATCTGCCCCAACCCATTTTGTCGACACAAAACGACGAGCGGAGCGAGGAGGCCGTATCGACAAAATAGAGATGGCAGATTTGAACCCTATCAGTCGCGCGAAGCGAGCACGTCTGATTTCGGTTCAAATCTGCCCAACCCATTTTCACGGCGTCTCCTCGAGGAGCAATGTCACGAGTTCGCGCCGGGACTTCCTCCCTCGAGTGACGGCCCAGTCCCGGCATCCCTCTCCGAGACCGAACGCGTAAAACGTTCGAGTCGTTTGGCCGAGTCATGGACGTCCTGATCAGACTGATCGCGTTACTGGTCGTGTTGCTGGTCGGGACGGGACTGCGCAAAAGCGGGATCTTGAACGCGGGTCGGACGGCGAAACTGAACGCGCTGGCGTACTACGTCGCGTTGCCGGCGCTGATTTTCGTCTCCACGTACGATCAGGCGATCACCGAACTCCTCTCGCCGGCGCTGATCGGCGGGTTGTTGCTCGTGTTGTTTCTTACGGCCGGGGTCGCCTGGCTCGTTCACCGCGGCCGATCGTCGCCCGGTCGCTCGAGCGTCGCGATCGTCCAGTCGTATCACTCGAATCTTGGCTACCTCGGTCTGCCGCTGGTCGCCGCGACGTTCGACGCCCGCGTGACCGCCATCGCGAGCGTGATCCTCGGTGTCGTGACGCTGACGCAACTTCCGCTGACGATCCTCGTCCTCTCGACGTTCAACGGCGCGGACGCCGCGCTCGCCGACGAGCTACGGGGACTCGCGACGAACCCGGTGTTGGTCTCGCTGGTGATCGGTCTGGCCGTCGGCTCGAGTGGGATCGCCGTCCCGCCAACCGCCGCGGCCGGGCTGGACGGTCTCGGCGCGCTCGCGCTCCCGCTGGCGTTGCTCTGCGTCGGCGCGTCGCTCCAGCCCGAGGGAACGTCGGTCGATTTCGGTGCCGTCGGCTCCGTCGTCGCGATCAAGATCTGCTGTATGCCGGTCCTCGCCTGGCTCGTCTTCTCGACGCTCGCGGTCGATCCGGCGACGCTCACCGCGACCGTCGTGATGTTCGGGACGCCGACTGCGGTCTCGACGTACGTGTTCGCGGCCGAACTGGGCGGCGACAGGGAGTTCGCCTCGCTGAACGTCTTCGCGACGACGGTCGTCTCGATCGCGACGCTGTTCGTCCTCATTACACTGGTCGGCTGAGACGCCCGTGTCCCGATCGGAGTGCTCGAGATGCCCGTGTCCCGATCGGAGTGCTCGAGATGCCCGTGTCCCGATCGGAGTGCTCGAGATGCCCGTGTCCCGATCGGAGTGCTCGAGACGAAGGGGAGACGAGGCGTCGAGAATTTCGTGGCAGGAACTACCCCGAAAAGAGTCCCTTGATCCGCCCGAGGACGCCACCAGTGGAGTCGCCTGCCTCCTCATCGTCGGCGTCCGTCGACTTCGGGGACGTCGAGTTCGTCGCCGCTGCGGAGATACCGACTCCCGCCTCACCGGCGTCTCGGGCGTCCTCATCGAGTCGGGCCGCGTCGCCTTCGATGCGAGCGGTGCCGTCGTCGGACGACGCGTTCGGTCCCGTCGACTGACTCGAGTGCTCGAGGTCGTCGAGCGAGAGTTCGATCTCGTCGACCGCCGGCGTCGATTCTCGTCCCTCGCCGGCCTCGGCGGCCCGGACGTCCGCGCCCGTAACGTCCCCGCGTGCGATCCGCGTCTCGAGTTCCCGCTCTTCGGCCCGTCCGCCGTTGGCTTGGTCTGCTTCGTCATCGCTCCCGGCTCTCGATTCATCGAGAGCGTCGGCGTCGTCTGCGGGTCCCGTTTTGCTCCGGTCGTCGTCGTTGCTCGAGGCGGTACGCTCGGCGTCGCCGTCGGCTTCGTCGGTTGCCTCGGGGACGCCTTCCTCGTCGAACGTCACCGTAACGGAATCTTCCGCCTTGGCACCGTCGTCTTCGGAGGGGAGAGCGTCGTCCGTCTCGCTCGCCATTTCAGCCGGCCGTGACTCGCCGTTGGACTCGTTCCCCGGAGCGGGATCTCCCAGCGAGTCCAGAATATCGTCGACGCTTCGCTCCGAGACGACCCGACGCGGGCCGCCCCCGGGCTCGAGACCGCCGCTCGATGTGCCGGTTTCCCCCTCGCTTTCGTCCCCGTCCGAACGGTGCGATCTGTCGTCGCTCATGGTGGATGTCTGCCCACCGGGTCAGCATAATTGTTTCGACGAATGTAACTAGTAAGAAATGAAGACGCATTCGGTCACCGACCGGCGCCACTTCACTCGACGAGTGTCGGGCGCGATAGGACGACATTGAGGACGGCTCCGAACAGAATGATGATGCCGGCGAAGTAGAGCCAGGTGACGAACAACAGAACCGCGCCGACGGCGCCGTAGGCCTGGTATCGGCCGGCGTTCGCGGCGTAGAGTTGAAACCCCACCTGTAGGATCGTCCAGCCGACGGCGGCGAACAGCGCGCCGGGAACCGCTTCGGCGAGGTCGATCGGGATCGGCGGCAAGACGTAGTAGATCGGGAGGAAGACGAGCACGAGTCCGACCAGCAAGACGACCCAGCTCAGCACTCCTGCGTACGGGACGACACCGGCGACGATTCCGAGGACTGTGCCGACGACGATCATCAGCGCTAGCGCTCCCGCGCCGGCGACGATGACGATCAGTCCGTCTCGGATCTCGGTGAGAAGCGAGTCCTCGGCGACCTCGTCGTAGATTCTGTCGAAGGCCAGACTGAGCCCGCGAAACACCTTGAGCGCGCCCCAGGCGGCGACGCCGAGGGCCACGATCGTCGCCTCCGCCCGTCCGGCTTCGGTCGTCAGCGCGTCGGTGACGAGATCCTCGCCGGCTTCCGGAAGGAAGTCACCGGCGACGAGAATCAATTGCTGTGCGATCCGTTCCCCGCCGAGAAGCGAGCCGACGACGAGCGCGAGCAACACCAGCGGGATCACGGAGACGAACGCGTAGTAGGCGAAGCCGGCCGCGAGGTAGGTGACGTCGCGGTCGCTCGCGGTTCGATAGAACGCGAGGGCCGTGCCTTTCGGATCCATACAGGGCCTACGACCGGCGACCTTTTGACTTTGTAATCGATTTGCATCGGCTGTGTCGGATCCCCCGCTATCGTCGAACTCGTGTTCTGGTTTGTCCGGCAACACCGCGAAGTCTCCAGCAGTGTCACGGTCCCTTCATCGGAATTGCCACAAACTCTCATACACTCCACTATGGCAGATAACATACGTATCGACGTTGGTGTGCAAGACCCGGAGTATGGATGCAGCGTCTTCGTCTCCCACGGACAGCGTCGTCAGCTTATTCTACTTGAATCTCCCCTCGCATCGTGTCCGGATGTTGCCGGCAGACGTACTCGGTTACGTCTTCAGTGGCTTCGAATTCGAAGATATCGTCGTCATCGGGGTCGTCGGTGACTTCGGTTCCGAAATCGTCGACGACCTCGTCGTCCTCGTCTACGAGTTCGAGATTGTGGGACGCGCTATCGCCCTGTTCCCACCCTATCTCGTACTCTTCACCCTCTTCGAGGACGAGTGTGGGATTCTCCTCGCCCGCTATCTCTTCGGGCTCTGCGCCCACCCAACCGGACGTCTCCCCTTCGAACAAGATCGTGGCGTCAGGTTCGATCTCGACTCCATTCTCGGACTCATCACCGATGCCGGAATCCTCGTCCCCTCGTGGTGGTCGTCGTGGTGATCGTTACCAGCCGCGGGCGTAATCAAACCGAACGCGCCCACTGAGACTGCGCTGGCTTTCAGTGCTGTTCGGCGCGAGATGCCGTCATCTGTAGACGTTCTATCAGTCATTGTCTCTCTCCGTCCACCGCTGAGTTCTCAGCCGGAGAAACGCACGGTAACATATTACATATACTTCGTCTGTACTGCCCAGTTACATTCCTCTGTAAGTATATGTCATTCTATGCGATATTCGCGCCCTGAACTCACCACCGAATATCCGTCTATCTCTGGTGATTGCCGGTGCAAAACTGTTCTCTCGCAGCAGTACCAACGTCGCCCCGGTTTCAGTACTCGTGACAGAAGTTGTGCGATGCGTACACTTCGCCGTCGTCGGCGACGTAGACGCCGATGCCGCCCCGATCCCAGCCCGGTCCGCCGTGGTCCTCGAGGATCGCATCGCGGTGAGCCGTCGAGTTCATCCACTGGTCGACCAGCCCCTCCGCGAGCCCTTCGGCGGTGTGATACTCGACGACGTCGCCGTTCCCGGGTCGTTCGACCGGCCTGTCGACCCACGTCAACGCGATGTTTTCGCCGTAGCCCCGACAGTAGCCGTCGACGGCGGCGAACCGTTCGAACGGCCCTTCGTCGTCGGGATTGACGTGGGCGAAGTACTCGCGTTCGGCCATGTCGTGGCTGTGTGCACGCGAGACCGAGGCCACGGTGCCGTCCCACTCGAGGGGCTCGAGGCCGTGATCGGCCCGCCGGTCGTTTACCTCGGCGTGGACGAATCGCTCGACGTCGCCGGACGAGATCGTTTCGACGTCGGTTTCGTACGTCGACGCACCCGGATCGTCGGGATCGGCGACGTCGGGATAGTGTTCGTCGACCGGCGGCGGGTCGGCGCTCGGGTCCGGTCGGTCCCGAACGTCGACGAACTCGACGTCGTCGACCGTCTCGAACGTCGACGGTGCAAACGTGACGACGCCGAACACGAGCGCGGAGACGACGGCGACGGTGAGGACCACTCGAACGAACGCACGGAGGATGGCGCGTTCGCTCGAGTCGTCGGTGTCTCCCGTCCGTTCGGTGGCGGGCCGGCGGTCCATCGTTTGCCGAGTCACCTCCAGTACCCAAGACGGTCCGGGTGCGTTGCAGTCGCTGAAACTCGGTGGTGTCGGGGCGGTGTGTGGCTATCCGCACGCGGCGTCAGCGACGTCGTCGCCGAAGATCGTTTCGTGGATGCCGATGACCAGCCCCGGCACGACCGCCATGAACAGGTGTTCCTCGAGCGGGATGCCGGCGACGTCGATACCGGTCCGGAGTGTGATGTCGAAGACGCCGACTGCGAGGGTGTAGCGGTCCCAGACGTACGCGATGGGATAGAGGACCAGGATCGTTACGGCGGCTTTTCGGAGCGCGCCCGCCCGCTTGAGGAGGACGAACGCCACGGTCCCCCAGAACAGTTCGGTCGCGAGGTAGGTGTACCGCCCGAGAACGCTGATGTCGGGTCGCATGCTCCGTACTTTTCGATTCGAAGACAAGAACGTTCCTCCGAGCGCCGGGAACAGGCAGTATCTTCAAAAGCCCTGCGGCAGTATATCCTCTCGTAACGATGAATATCGCTGATATCGCCACCCAGGAGTACATCGAAGTCGACGTCGGAACGCGCATGGGGAAGGTCCGTTCGACCTTCGAGAACGGCAACCCAAAGGGGATTATCGTCACTGACGACGGGGAGTACGAGGGCGTCATCAGCGAGCGGGAGGTCCTCCAGTCTCACGTCGAAGACGACGCCAAGGTGGCGGCGCTGATCAAGCCGAGCCGAAGCGCGCCGGCGCCGCGGGTCAGCCGCGACGAAGACGTCCGGGAAACCGCCCGGGTGTTGATCGAGAGCAACGCGAAGATGGCGCCGGTCTTCGAAGACGGTGAGCTTTGGGGCGTGATCAGTAGCGACGCAGTCCTCGAGGCCGTCCTCGAGAATCTCGACGCGCTCACGGTCGAGGACGTCTACTCGGCGGACCCGGTCACGATCGCAGAAGACGACGGGGTCGGGAAGGCGATCAACAGACTCCGCGAACACGGCATCTCTCGGATCCCGGTCCACAACGAGAACGGCTACCTCACCGGCGTGGTGACGACCCACGACATCGCTGACTTCGTTATTCGCGAGAACGAACGGATGACTACCGGCGACCGGGTCGGCGACAACGAGCGGATGCTCGACGTCCCGGTCTACGACATCATGAACAGTCCAGTCGAGACCACGACCCTCGACGCCACCGCCGAGGAGGCCGTCGAGACGATGCTCGAACTCGATTACGGCGGGTTGATGGTTACGCCCGAGGACGACGACCGCATCGTCACCGGCGTCGTCACCAAGACGGACGTCCTGCGTGCGCTGACGTTCACCGAAGAAGAACACATGGAGGTCCAGATTACGAACATCTCGCTTCTCGATACGATCACGCGGGAGTCGATCGTCGAGAGCATCACGGAAGTCTCGGACAAGTACGCCGAGATGCAGGTGCTTCACGCACACGTCCGATTCAAAGAGCACAAGGAGAAACTGCGCGGGACGCCGTTGATCCACTGCCAGATTCGTCTCCGCACGAACAAGGGCCAGGTCGCCGGCACCGGCGAGGGGTACGGCGCCGAGAACGCATTCCGCGTCGCGCTCGACAAACTCGAGCGAAACGTCTTAGAGGTCAAGGGAGTCACGAGCGACGAGGAGTACCGCGGCCAGTTGCTCCGGAAGCTGAACGAACTGTAGTCGGCCACTATTCCGATCGTTTTTTCGCCCGTCACCGGCGTTGGCGGCGTCCGGGGTGCTCTCGAGGGGTCTTTCGGGTCGTTCGGTCTGTACGTCGCCGCTCGTCTCGGGTTGCCCGCGGGTGGGAGTGGTCCGTCGTTAGTGACCGATTTCGTTGTCGATTCGATGAAAATGAAGATCTCGACACGTTCAGACTTTATTAACAATTTCATCAGCACTAAATAATACATCGTAATACGCTATGCCATGGCACGGGAAAGAGACGGACCGGCATCGCGCCGGTCGTTCCTGACGGCCGTGGGTGCAACGTCAGTGGTGGCAGTCGCCGGGTGTCTCGGCGAGGAAGGTCCAGGCGACGGCGAGGAGGTCGTCGTGACCCAAGGCGAGTTCGCGCCGAACGCGGACCCGAACGCCGACAACGCGACGCCGACGTACAACGTGCTCGATCAGGTGTACGAGCCGATATTCGACATCACCGCGGACGGCGAGATCGAGCCACACGTCGTCGAGGACTGGGAGTTTCCGGACGACAACTCGGTCGAACTCTCCGTTCGTGAAGACGTCGTCTTCCACGAGGGACAGGAGATGACCGCCTCGGACGTCGCGTACACGATCAACAGGCAAGTCCAAGAGGACGTCGGTATCGCGAGCCCGCAGGTCGACGGTCTCGCGGGAATCCAGGGCGCCGAAGCCGAAGACGAGACGACGGTGATCGTCGAACACGACGTCAGCCCATCGCTGGCGGAGTTCGGCCTCGGCGTCTTCGGGCGGGTCGTCAACGAAGAGTGGATGGAAGAACGCGAACAGCCGGTCACGGACGAGATGAACGGGACCGGCCCGTATCAGGTCGAGGAGTTCAATCCCGGCGACGAGACCGCGGAGTACACCGTTTTCGAGGACTACTGGGGCGAAACGCCGGGGATCGAACGGGTTCGATTCCAGGCGATCGACGAGTCGAGTACACGCGTCGGCGAGTTACAGACCGGCGAGAGCGACCTCATCGTCAACGTCCCGCCGACCGATGTCGAGACGATCGACACCGAAGACGGCATCGAGATTCGTAACGTCACCAGCTTCCGGAACATCTTCCTCGTGATGACCAACGACGAGGCACCCTTCGACAGCCTCGAGTTCCGGCAAGCGATGAATTATGCGGTCGACAACCAGGGGATTATCGACTCCATCCTCGGTGGGTTCGGCGAACCGATGACCCAGCCCGTCCCCGAGGGGATATTCGGCTACAACCCCGATCTCGAGCCCTACGGACACGACCCGGAGCAGGCCGAGGAACTGATCGAGGAGAGCGGCTACGAGGACGAGGAGATCACGCTTTACCATCCTGAAGGTCGGTACCTGAACGATACGGAGATCGCCGAGACGGCGGCCGAGCAGATCGACGAACTCGACAACGTCGACTGCAGTTCGGAGATCGAGCCGTTCGACAGCCTCGTGGAGATGATCCTCGACGGCGACCCCTCGACGTCACCCGATTTCTTTCTCATCGGCTGGGGCAACCCCACCTACGACTCGAACTACGGGCTCAATCCGTGGTTCGTCGAGGGACAGGCCTCGTACAACTTCATTGACGACGAGATAGAGGAGATGATCCTCGAGAGCCAGACGATCGAGGACGAGGACGAACGCGAGGAGTTCCTCCAAGAGGTAAACGCCGAGTTACGGGAGGCCTCTCCGTGGGTGTTCTTACACCTCCAAGAGAGCATCTACGGCGTCCGCGACGACCTCGAGTGGGAGCCACGATCGGACGAGAGCATCTACGTCGACCAGATGGGGCTCTGAATCGTGTCGACGGCGAGACCGGACGCGCTCATCCGCCGGTGACGCCACACTGACTCGAGATGTCCTACGCCAAATTCCTGCTCAAACGACTCGCACAGGGCGTGTTCGTCGTCTGGGGCGTCGTGACGGTCACGTTTGCCCTACGAGCGCTGGCGCCGGGCGATCCGGTCAATCTGATCGTCGACCCCGGGGCCTCCCCGGAGCTTCGAGACCAGATCCGCCGGGAAGTCGGCCTCGACCAGCCGCTTTACGTCCAGTACGTGGAGTATCTCCAGGGCCTACTGGTCGGGGACCTCGGCTTCTCCTATCAGTCCAGACGCGACGTCACGGTCATGGTCGCCGAACGGCTCCCGGCGACGCTCGAGTTAGCGATCGCGGCAACGATTGTCGCGATCGTGATCGCGATCCCGCTGGGCGTGGTAAGCGCGACGAGGCGCCACGAGCCGGCGGATTACGGCGCAACGACGTTCTCGCTTGTCGGGATCAGCACGCCGAACTTCTGGCTCGGGATCATGCTGATCCTGGTTCTCTCGGTCCAGGTCGGGCTCTTTCCGGTCAGCGGTCGACCGGTCGGGCTCGGGGAGGCAGTGATGGTGTTCGTGACGACCGGCTACGCCCACGATCTCGTGACGTGGCTGCGCCACATCACGCTCCCGGCGATCACGCTGGGGACGTACTTCACGGCGCTGATCACGCGGTTGACGCGAAGCGGGATGTTGGACGAACTCGGGAAACCGTACGTGACTGCGACCGAGGCGAAAGGGCTTCCCGGCGTCCTCGTTCGGTACAAACACGTCCTGCGGAACACGATGATTCCCATCGTCACGGTGCTCGGCCTCCAGCTCGGGACGCTGATCGGCGGTGCGGTGATCACCGAGGCGGTGTTCAACTGGCCGGGTCTGGGATCGCGGCTCATCTCTGCGATCTACGCCGTCGACTGGCCGCTCATCCAGGGGATTATCATCGTGATCGGCATCGGCTTCGTCCTGATCAACATCGTCGTCGACTCGATCTATGCATATCTCAACCCGCGGGTGACCGACGAATGATCTCCGATCGATTCAAGTCCAACCTGAAACGGGAGTTCGACCGAAGCCTGATGGCGAAACTCGGGCTCACGATCGCCGTCGTCATCCTGGTGATGGCCACGTTCGCGCCGATCCTCGCGACGCACAACCCGAACACGACCGGCCACTTCGACGAACACGGAAACTCCTATCCACCCTGGGGAGTGAGCCACGACACCCACACCTGGGAGGAAGGTGAGGACGGCCAAGAGCGGATCAGTTACACTGCCGAACCCAGTCCCGACCACTACCTCGGGACGAACAACATCGGCCAGGACGTCTACTCCCGACTGCTCTACGGTGCGCGGACGTCGCTACTCGTCGGGCTCATCGGAACCGGGCTCGCGGCGGCGTTCGGCGTTCCGTTCGGGCTGGTCTCCGGGTACTACGGCGGGCGTGTCGACGACTCGATGATGCGGGTTGCCGACGTCATGCTGGCGTTTCCGTCGCTCGTGCTCGCGATCGCACTGATCGGGGTCTTCGGCCGGAGCGAGCAGTTCATTCCCGATCCGATCGTGATGGCCGGATTCGGCGAGGGAATGCCCGAGTACGCCGTTTTGCCGGGAACTGTCACGCTCGTCGTCGCCCTGGTCAACTGGGTCTGGTTCGCCCGCGTCGCCCGCGGCGAGGCGATCTCGGTTCGCAGTGAGGAGTACGTCAAAGCCGCCAGAAGTCTCGGAGCGGGCAACCCGACGATCCTCTTCAAACACGTCCTGCCGAACAGCCTGACGCCGATCATCGTCCTCGCAACCATTCAGGTCGCCGCGATCATCATCTTAGAGAGCGCGCTGTCGTACCTCGGCTTCTCCGGGACGACGCTCTCGTGGGGCTACGAGATCCAGCAGGGTCAGGACTACCTCGCGACGGCGTGGTGGATCGCGACCGTGCCTGGGATCGGCATCGTCCTCGCCGTGATCAGCATCAACTTACTCGGCGACTGGTTACGGGACTCGCTCGATCCGAACATCGGGGGTGAAGGCGGTGTCTGAGACGACCGAGGATCTGCTCCGGGTGGAAGGGCTCTCGACGCGGTTTTTCACCGAGAACGGCCAGGTCAACGCCGTCTCCGACCTCGATCTGCGGATCGAACGCGGCGAGGTGTACGGCGTCGTCGGCGAGAGCGGAAGCGGCAAGAGCGTCACCGCCCGATCGATCATGGACCTAATCGAGTCTCCCGGTCGGATCACCGGCGGTGAGATCCGGTACCGAAATCCCGACCTCGCGAGCGCCGTCGCCGACGACTACCCCGACGCCGTCGACGGCGAGTTCGTAGACCTCCTCGCGGTTCCCGAACGGATCCGTCGGTCGCTTCGGGGGACGTCGTTCAGCATGATCTTCCAGGACCCCGAGAGCAGTTTCAACCCGAGTATCACGGTCGGCGAACAGCTCGCAGAAGCCGTCGAAGTTCAGCGGCGAGCCAGCGCGAATCCCCGTTCCACGCGGGCTCGAACCCGCTCCTCGGAGTACTCGCTCGGCTCGTACGTGCTCTCGACGATGCTCCCCTCGAAACGGTACGTCACCGAGGAGAGCCGCGAACGCGCGATCGAACTGCTCGAGCTGGTCGGCATCCCCGATCCGATCGAACGGGCCGACGAGTACCCCCACGAGTACTCCGGCGGGATGCTCCAGCGGGCGATGATCGCGCAGGCGCTGGCGGGCGAACCGGACCTGTTGATCGCCGACGAGCCGACGACCGCACTGGACGTCACCATCCAGGCCCAGATTCTCGATCTCCTCTCCGACCTCCAGGCGGAGACGGGAATGACGATCCTGTTGATCACGCACAACCTCGGGGTTATCGCGCGAATGTGCGACCGCGTCGGCGTCATGTACGCCGGCGAGATCGTCGAACGCGGCACGCTCTCCGACGTCTTCGACGACCACGTCCACCCCTACACCGAGGGGTTGCTCGGCTCGAGCCCGGACGTCGACCGCGCCGGCGGTCGACTCGAGCCGATCCCCGGCAACGTCCCGAGCCTGCTCGACCACGAGATGGGTGACCGGTGTCAGTTCGCCGATCGTTGTCCGAAGGCCATGGAGGACTGTCTCGAGCATCCACCGGAGTTCGACGCGGCCGGGAGCGCTCATCACGAAGTCCGTTGTGTCCTGGCACAGACCGAGTACGACGAGTCACGCGCACTCCCGCCCGAGTACTTCGGGGAGGTGGATCGACCAGCCGCGGACCTCCACGCGGGATCCGAATCCGATCTCGACGACGCGTCCGGTTCCGGAGAGCCCCCACAGCCGACGGTCGACGAGGGCGGGGGTGAGCGCTCGTGAGCACCGACGAATCACCGACGGACGCCGCCGGTCCGCTCGTACGCGTCGAGGACCTCCAGAAGTACTTCTGGGAGAACGATTCCGTTTTCGACCGACTACTTGGGGACGAACCGGTCGCCGTCCGTGCGGTCGACGGCGTTAGCTTCGACGTCGATCGGGGGGAGACCCTCGGACTGGTCGGCGAGTCAGGGTGTGGCAAATCGACGACAGGCGAAACGCTCTTGAGACTGCAGGAACCGACGGACGGCCGCGTCGAGTTCGCGGGGCGTGACGTCTACGACCTCGAGTCGGACGATCTCGACGAGTTTCGTCGGGAGGCACAGGTCGTCTTCCAGGACCCCTTCTCGAGTCTCGATCCGCGGATGACGATCGGCGACATCGTTCGACAGCCACTCGATGTCCACGACGTCGGAACCGGCGCCGACAGGCGCGAGCGCGTCCGCGACCTGCTCGAGCGCGTCGGGCTCTCGGCCGACCAACTCGATCGCTATCCACACGAGTTCTCCGGCGGCCAGCGCCAGCGCATCGGGATCGCCCGTGCACTCGCCCTCGAGCCGGAATTTCTCGTTTTAGACGAGCCGACGTCGGCGCTCGACGTCTCCGTGCAAGCACAGGTACTGAACCTGCTCGAGGATCTCCAGACCGAGTTCGACCTGACGTACCTCTTGATCAGCCACGACCTTTCGGTCATCCGCCACATCTGCGACCGGGTTGCCGTCATGTATCTCGGCGAGATCGTCGAGATCGGTCCCGTCGAATCGATCTTCGAGGATCCGAAACATCCCTACACGCAGGCACTCCTCGAGAGCGTGCCGCGGGCGACGACGGACGAGCGCGAGCGCGACCGCGAGACGATTTCGGGGGACGTTCCCTCGCCCCGTGACCCTCCCAGCGGCTGTCGGTTCCGGACCCGGTGTCCGAAGGTGATCCCGCCCGGGGACCTCGAGATCGATCAGGAGGAGTACCGCGCGATTATGGATCTTCGTGAGCGTCTCGAGCGTCACGACGTCTCGCTCGCGTCGGTCGACGGCGCCGATCTCGAGTCCGACGAGGGACCGGTTCCGCCTGAGGAGGTTTCAGCGTTCGTTGCGGAGCTGAAATCTCGATTGCTCGAGACCGAACTGTCCGATCGACACGACGAAAACGTCGAGGCGGCACTTTCGAACCTGGCGTCGTCGGACTGGGAAGCGGCCACGGAACGGCTCGCGTCGGAGTACGAGAGCGTCTGTGAACGACGGAATCCGAAACTCGGCGACGCACACCACCCCGTCGCGTGTCACCTGTTCACCGACGTCGATGCCGCCGACGGCGAACGGAGACGTGGTGGTGGGGGTGAATCTAACTGAGATGGCCGACGCGAGATCCGCCGAGGCACCGGAATCAGTCCACTTACTCGTTCGTTCGAACCACGTGACATGGCGGGTACACCGGTCAACGGCGACGAAAATCGCCACCACCCGACCTATTCATGTTGGCAGTAGGTGTAATACCCCGACGTGCCTGGTGTCTGTATGGACCGGACGAGTGCAACCCGAATGGAAGCCGCCTGTTCCCTGTTAGCCGAGTCCGAGCGCCGATACTTGTTGTATCTCCTCGCCGAAGACCGCGGTGCGAACATCGAGGAGTTCATCTCGCAGGTTGCCGCCTGGGAACTCGACGAGCCGACGGCGGCCATCGGTAAGGAGACCAGACAGCGAATCTACGTGTCCCTGGTCCACAACCACCTCCCACGTCTCGCGGACTACGACATCATCGAGTACGACCTTCGGAGCGGTGACATCGTCCTCGACGAAGGATTCGACGACATCAAACCGTTGCTCGAGCAGTTCCGCCAGACCGAGGAGGTTTCCGAGATCCGCCAGCGACCAGCGCTTTGAACGGCCGCCCGCGCTCGCGCGACAGCCCCAGGGGACCGACCTGTACTCCGTTCTCGAGTAACGTCGTTTCATACCGTTTACTGTCGGTCAGTTCCGGTGAGGCCGCGACCCGAGCGGCGGTCTCACCGGCACATCGCGACAGTAATCCGTATCACGCGTTTCGCGTCAGATGAGGACCGCCGCGAGTCGTGTGTAGTTTCGAATCGAAATATATAGGGCACGACCGAAGCGACCACCGGTGTGAACCGGTTCCGTAATTTCGGGTTATTCGTAGCTCTCGCCGCCCTTTGGGGCACCGCTTTCGTCGCGATCAGCGCGGGGCTTCGACACTTTCCACCGGTCCTCTTCGCCGCCCTTCGGTACGACGTCGCCGGCGTGATCATGCTCGTCTACGCGGTCTACGCCGTCGACCGATGGCGACCGCGCGGACGCGACGAGTGGGCGGTCGTGACCGTCGGAGCGGTCTTGCTCATCGCCGCCTACCACGCGTTCTTGTTCGTTGGCCAGCAAAACACGACCGCGGCCGCCGCGGCGATTCTGGTGAGTCTGTCGCCGGTGTTAACCACCGGCTTTGCCAGGGCATTGATGCCCTCCGATGCGCTCTCCGCGGTCGGCGTCGTAGGCGTCCTCCTGGGTCTCGTCGGCGTCGTCGTCATCGCTCAGCCGGATCCGTCGAACCTGTTTTCGGAGGACGTGATCGCGAAACTGCTGATCTTCTGTGCCGCCGCGTCGTTCGCGCTCGGTGGCGTTCTGACCAGACGGTTCGACTCGGACCTCCCGATCGAGACGATGGAAGCGTGGTCGATGATCGGCGGGGCGCTCCTCATGCACGTCGTCAGCCTCGCGATTCGAGAGCCAATCGATCCATCGGCCTGGACTCACCCCGAAGCCCTCGGCGCGCTGGCGTATCTGGCGATCGTCGCGAGTGCGATCGGATTCTTGCTCTACTTCGACTTGCTCGAGCGCCTCGGTGCGGTCGAGATCAACATGGTTTCTTACGTCGCGCCGGTGTTCGCCGCGGTCGTGGGCTGGCTCTACCTCGGCGAGGTCGTCGACGCGACGACGTTCGTCGGCTTCGGGCTCATCGCAGTCGGGTTCGTCATCGTCAAGCGACGCGCGCTCCGCGAGGAACTCGTTCACCTCGGGCGATGGAGAGAGTAGCGGTCCGCTCTTTGGCCCCGATCACCGGCGGTACGCGTGGCCAACGTAAAGTGCCACCACGTTCACCGAAATCAAGAGGAGAAACGCAAGTGCCTCGAGCCACGTCCCCAGCCCGTTGAACAACACGGGAAGATACAGAAACGGAGCCACGATGGCGGCCCAAAATCCCGTGCGTCGAATCGGTTCGGCCAGCGTCGGGACGGTCCGCTCGAGCGTTCCTCGTCGGTCCTCACTTCCGCTTTCTGCCGGCGGTTCACTCATCGAGGACGATCGCTGGTCGCGTGCCGCCGAGGAATCCGACATCGATACACGCGTTCTCGTGTACAGCCGCATATACGGGTACGACCGTTTACGATCTATTGCGCTCGATTCACTCGAGTCCGATCGTTCAGTTCGCTACGTTTCGTTCCCTCGATTTCTCGAGTCGATCGTACCCCTGGAATTTTCGGTGCCTGCCGGCGAGTACGACGGTACTAGACTGTGAGTATAGCGAGATTACGGAAGAAAGGAGTCGTTACTGGAAGCCGATTCGACTGCCACGACGGCCGGTCGGGTCCGGTCCGCTGGAGCCGCCTTTGAACTCCTCTTCGATGCGCTCGTAGTAGTCCAAGATGTCGTCGGTGATCGTCGGTCGGACGTTCTCCATCGCCTGACGGAAGTGGCGCATTTCGACGATATCGGCCTCGTGATCCTCACGAAGCGCTTCGATCGCCGACTCGCGTGCGATCGACTCGAGGTCGGAGCCGACGTAGCCGTCCGTGATCTCGGCGACCTCGCGGAGGGTAACGTCCGCCGCAAGCGGCGTCTCCTCGGTGTGGATCTCGAGGATGCGTTCGCGTCCGTCGACGTCGGGTTCGCCGATCATGACGAGTCGGTCGAACCGACCCGATCGGAGGAGGGCGGGATCGATCATGTCGGGGCGGTTGGTCGCGCCGATGACCATCACGTTCTCCATCTCCTCTAATCCGTCGAGTTCCGTCAGTAGCTGGTTGACGACTCGTTCGGAGACGTTCGAGCCGACCTCGCCGCCCCGGCCAGGTGCGAGGGCGTCGAGTTCGTCGAAGAAGATGACTGTCGGCGAGACCTGGCGGGCCTTGCGGAACGTCTGGCGGATCGCCTTCTCGGACTCGCCGACCCACTTGCTGAGCAGTTGTGGGCCGCGCACGGAGATGAAGTTCGCGTTGGTTTCGTTGGCGACGGCTTTCGCCATGAGCGTCTTCCCGGTGCCGGGCGGACCGTACAGCAACACGCCCGCCGGCGGGTCGATGCCGAGACGGTCGAACCGCTCCGGATTATTGAGGGGCCACTCGACCGACTCCTTGACCTGGTCTTTGGCGTCGTGGAGTCCGCCGACGTCGTCCCAAGATATCTTCGGCAGTTCGACGAGCACCTCGCGCATCGCCGAGGGCTCGACCTCGTTCAAGGCACCGCGGAAGTCCTCTCGCTTGACGATCATCCGGTCGATGAGACTCGGCGGGATGTCCTCTTCGTCCAGGTCGATCTCCGGGAGGTATCGCCGGAGAGCTTTCATCGCCGCTTCCTTGGTCAGGCTCTCGATGTCCGCGCCGACGAAGCCGTGGGTCTCGTCGGCGAGGTGTGGGAGGTTGACGTCGTCCGAAAGCGGCATGCCCCGCGTGTGGATCTGGAGGATCTCCTCGCGGCCGACCTCGTCCGGAACGCCGATCTCGATCTCGCGATCGAACCGGCCGGGCCGGCGGAGCGCGGGGTCGACGCTGTCGACGCGGTTCGTCGCCGCGATGACGATGACCTGTCCGCGGGCCTCCAGACCGTCCATCATCGTCAACAACTGGGCGACGACGCGTCGCTCGACTTCGCCCGTAACGTCCTCGCGTTTGGGCGCGATCGAGTCGAGCTCGTCGATGAAGATGATCGCCGGCGACTCCTCGCTTGCGTCCTCGAAGATTTCCCGGAGCTGTTGTTCGGATTCGCCGTAGTACTTCGAGATGATCTCCGGGCCGGCGATCGAGAAGAACGAAGCGGAGGTCTCGTTGGCGACCGCTTTCGCGAGCAGGGTCTTCCCGGTACCGGGCGGACCGTGGAGTAAGACGCCCTGTGGCGGCTCGATTCCCAGTTTCTTGAAGATCTGGGGGTGTTTCATCGGGAGTTCGACCATCTCCCGGACTCGCTGAATCTCGCTTTGGAGTCCCCCGATGTCCTCGTAGGTAATTCCGCCGCCGGTCTTCTCGAAGCCGCTAATCGGTTCCTCGCGGAGTTCGACGTCGGTGTCTTCGGTAATGAGTACCACTCCCTCGGGATCCGTTTCGACCGCGATGAGCGGGATCGCCTGACCAGGCGACCGCATAAACGGATGGTTCGTCGAACTCATCACGGGGACGATATCGCGGCCGACGACAGGGCGTTTGAGGATCTGGCGTTTGACCATGCCGGCCGCGTCTGAGCCGAACTGGACCGACGCTTCTTCCGGCGGTGCGAGGACGAGCGTATCAGCTTTGGTCGCTTCCGCCTTTCGGATCGTCACCCGCTCGCCGATTCCCACGTCCGCGTTCTGTCTGGTGAATCCGTCGATCCGAACGGTATCCGTGTTCCAGTCCTGCCGGTCTGCACGCCACACCTTCGCCGCGGTCGTATCCGCACCTTCGATCTCGATGATGTCGCCCGGACTCAGCTTCAGATGCAACAGCGTGTCCGGGTCGAGTCGGGCGATACCACGACCCGAGTCGTTCGGGTACGCCTTCGCAACCTCCAATTGAACTTCGTTCATGATTCGGATTAGACGGGGATGTCAGTCACTCCGATACGTGATCGGATAGGTTTTTTGCTCGCTCAACTTATGCTAGATGCTACCACATCAGAGTTCGACTGGACGATACATAGGAGTGTCGGCTTCGGTGGGTTTCGCAGGCTTTTCACGCCTCGAGTGGATGGCTTTTTGCCCGTTCCCAACGCCTACGTAGTCATGAGAGTTCTCGCCTTCGACGGTCGGATGGGCGCCAGCGGTGACATGGTCCTGGCCGCGTTGCTCGATGCCGGCGCCGATCCCGACGCGCTCGAACCGGTCACGGACGCCCTCGAAGTCGAGTACCGGATCGACGAGACGGTCAAGTGTGGGATCGCGTCGACGTCCGTCGACGTGTTCTTGACCGGCGAAGCGGCGGCCCGAGACGCGTCTGGGGCCGACAACGGCGATGGAACTGGAGGCGGTCACGCCGGTACAGACGGCCACGATCACGGCCCCGATAGCCCACACGGCCACAGCCACGATCACGGCGACTCCTGCCACGAGCACACTCACGCGGATTCCGGTGACCACCACGTCCACGCCGAAGGCCACGGTCCACACCGGAGCTACCTCGAGGTTCGCGAGATCGTCGAGGGAATGGATCTCCCGTCCGCGGTCGAACGGAACGCTCTGGCGACGTTCGAACTCCTCGGGGAGGCCGAAGCGAGCGTCCACGGGACCGATATCACAGAAATTCACTTCCACGAGGTCGGTGCCGACGACGCCATCGCGGACGTCGTCGGGGCGTCGTTGTTGCTCGCTGATCTCGAGGCGGATCGAATCGTCACGACGCCGCTTTCGACCGGGGGCGCCTCGGTGTCGATGAGCCACGGCGAGTACCCCGTGCCGACGCCCGCCGTCGTCGAGATTGCCGAACGGGCGGACTGGTCGCTCCGGGGCGGGCCGGTCGATGCAGAGTTGTTGACGCCGACGGGTGCGGCGATCCTCGGTCACGTCGCCGACGGCGTCGACTCGTTGCCGTCACTGTCCCTCGAGGAGTCGGGATACGGCGCCGGTGGCTACGACCTCGACCCGCACCCGAACGTCCTCCGGGTGTTACTCGGCGACGGGAGCGGCGGGTTGCTCAGAGACGAGATCACGGTCCTCGAGACGAACGTCGACGACGTCACACCCGAGGTTCTCGGCGGACTTCAGGGGACACTCTCGGACGCGGGCGCGAGAGACGTCACGGTGGTACCCACCACGATGAAGAAGTCTCGACCAGGACACCTCGTGAAAGTGATCTGCAAACCCGAGGATAGTAGCCGGGTCGCTCGAGCACTCGCAGCGGAAACGGGAACGCTCGGGATCCGAGAGACGGGGACATCCCACCGCTGGATCGCCCACCGATCGTTCGAGACGGCCACCCTCGAGGTCGACGGAGAGACGTACGACGTTTCGGTGAAGATCGCGAGCGACGATCACGGAATGGTCTACGACGTGAGCGCGGAGTACGACGACGCGGCGGCCGTCGCTGAGGAATGTGGTCTTTCGACACGTGAAGTGATTCGCCGAGCGGAATCGAACCTACGGATGTCGATCGATACCGAATCGATCACTGGTCGTCATAGTCCCAACTGAAACGAGTCACACACTGATCGCACAGCCCCTGTGCGATCGGGGGTGCATCGAATTTCAGTGGTTATAGAGTCGGCGTCGAAGCCGTCGCTACGAAGTATCGAAGAGGCTAACTCGCAAAAATAGATGTCAATTTGACGGATTTGCGCTAGTTATGGGTCGAAGTCGTCGAGGTTGACTTCGATAGCAGCCTGCACGTTGTCGCCGGATTCGGCGGTCGTCGTGACGTTCTCTACGTTCGCTTGGTTAGACTGAGAGACGCTCTGAGACTGGGTCACGTCAGCGGTCGCACCAGCCGCGGCTAACGCGTCAGCGGCGCCACCGTGTTTGGTGTGACCGGAGCCAGCTGCAATCGCATTAGCGTTCGCGTCCGCATCAGCTACCCCGATCTGTGCGTTGTTGTTCTGTTGATTGACGTTGACGTTCGTCGTGGCAGTGGCGTCACCAGTCGTCTGATCGCCGAAGTTGATCTGGTCGCCGTCGTTAATGTTTACGTCCTGTGCCGCCGCTGTTCCTGCGAACCCCATGAACATGAGGCCGCCGAACAACGCTACCGTCAGTGTAATCGCAAGGGTACGCTGCAGTTTCATGGTTTAGTACTCTGATGGCGTCTATCAGGCCACGCATCACACGTCTCCCTGAGCGACAGTTCGTCGCGATCGACCCTAACACAGGGTGAAGACCGCGAACGACCTCAACCAGGGCGCTGACGCTGTGATGCGTTGCCTAGCCCAGCCAGAACACAGTCTCTCACTTATACCCGAAGAACGGTTTCGGGGTAATCAGTAGATTAGCGGGAAAAAACGGCCCACTTGTCCGCATTCCGTGAGTCTCTGGCCATCAATCATACAAAAGTAATAGTATTACGCTGAGAGTACTCCGTGTCCGTTGACCGTTTCGTCGGGACCGCCAAGGCGCTTCCATCCCGGAAATCTTTCGCAACTCGGCACCGTCGAACGGTGACAACTGCCAAGGTCGGTCGAACGATATAGTAACAACTGCAACGGTTTACACTGATCGCCGGTCCGTCTGGCGCTCAGGTGTACAACGACGTTCAGTGGCTACTATAGTACCAACTGTAACGATTGGCACACGGATCCACGATCAATCTGGCGACCCGGTGTACAATGACGTGTAGTGGCTACTATACTCTCGTCTCCTCGTGATTTACGATTGATCGGGCTGTACGACAGCGTCTCGTCCAGACTAAGCTCGCCGATATCCGTGCCCGTGGCACGAGACGGTCTGGCCGGACGGTCCGTTATCAGTCAGTTCCCGATCGACTGCGGAACAACACCCGGTCGCTCCGGGACACGACGGAAACCCGTCTCATACGGTTTACTGTACGTCATTTCCGGCGCAACCGCCGCCCGAGTCGCGGTGACGCCGGTGAATCGGTACAGTAATCCGTATCAGTCATTTGCGAACGGGTCGGACACGCCAGCCTTCGCGACGGTGATGGCCACGAACCCGCCGGTCGTAAACTCTCAGGTACTGCATTCCGACGCCGTCGACTACGCCCTCTCGAGCGTGACAGTCTCACCGTGTTCGACCGCCGCAGGAGAGATGTCCACCGACTGATCGTCGACGGTGTACTCGTTGGCGTACGGAACCGTTATTTCAACCGATCCATCCTCGTCGACGAATTCCGACCGCTCGTAGCGAACCGTCTCACCCGAGACCGTGGTTTCCGTGGTAGCGGTCACAACCGTCCCCGGTTCGCCGGTCGTTTCGATCGTCGCTCCTGGCACGACTGCGAACGCGGTCACATCGTCACTGACGTAGATCGCCTGGTAGTGACTCGGGGACTTTTCACCGTCATCACCACTGCCAAGCTCACTGTGAAGCCGTTCCTGCGTGCTCGAGTCCGGAACCTGCCCATCTACGTCGGACATCACGACGTATCCGACATCGTGCTCTTCGAAGAACTCGTACCAGCCATCCGGATCGTCTCCAGATCGAAACTCGCCGAACTGGTTTTCGGCGAACACGTAGCTATCGGACTCCCCGCTGACGAAGTAGTTGTACATCCGATTGTCACCCCACCAACTCAACACGTAGTTTTCCGGGTGTTCCCGATCGGTCGTCGTGGCGTGTTCGTCGATCGCCATCGCGGCGTCGAACTGCGTCTCAGTGTGGGCGGCCTGCGATTGCATCGTCGGAACGAAAAACAGACTCATACCACAGATCAACAGCAGGATCCAGACGACCGCGACGAACACCTTCGGATTGCGGGGAACGCGGATGCTCGGGGATCGATCACCCCCGTCGACAACGGCTCTGTCGGTGGACGTTCCGTCCTCCTGCCCGCGCTTAGCGCGGCCGCGAATCACCTCCGGAGCCGTAGCGAGGTCGAGCCAGGCGAGAAGCCAAACGAGCCCGAGCCCACCGAGGATCGAGAGTGGGATCGCTAACTGCGCGGCGAACCGCCCCTGTAGGGTAGCCATGGCGAGCCAGAAAACGGCGTAAACGGAGAGGAGTAACCACCCCGGCTCGTACCGACGGGCCGCGATCCAGGACGACCAACAGAGGACGAGAACTGCGAGGTAGAACCCGAGACCGAACTGGGCGAGCGGTCCGAAGACGACCGCGTTCTCGAGTGCGAACAACGATGTCGATTCGGCGACCCCATCCCTGAAAAAGAGATTTCCAATACGGGTTTGGATCCGCATCCAAACCGCTGGCTGAACGTACCACAACCCGACGAGACCGAGACCTACCACCACGATCTCGAGTCCGAGGAGCTCCCAGATCGGCCTCTCGAGGCGTCGCCAGACCCACCCGAATCCGGTGACGACGACGGCTCCACCGACCACGAGAAGGGAGACGAGCGGGGTAAACGTCTGGTGCCAGCCCAGACCAACGTGCAACGACGTACAGAGCGCTCCACCGATTCCCAGTCCGACCAGTACCGGAAGATTGGCGCGTGCTGGTGAGAGGCCGGCGCGGACGTCGATCGCTACTTTCAGTCCGAAATACGCCGCGACAGGGGCGAGAAGCAGAATCGAGCCACCCCACGTGTGTGGCGAGACTCCGAGTGCGATTCCCAGTACCGCGGTGCTCGTCCACGTCCACGGTGACCGGAGGTGACCACGGATTGCCGTTTCCGCCATCCGACTCCTTTCACACCGTTTCCGTAAATCGACGGCGAGCCACGCGAGCGCCAGCAACGTTAGGCCGAGCCAGAAGTACTGGTGAGGTCGATGTTCGAGAAATCCAACCCCCGTGTAGACGGCGTGGACCGGCGTGAGTGCGAGGATCGCGACAGACGCGATACCGACGCGAACGTCGTCGGTAACGACGATCGCGAGCCAGTAGACGACGACCCCGAGGAGGACGGCGGCGACGACGGGTAACCACGCGGCGACGATCTCGGTCGCCCACTGGTCCCCGCCCAACAGCTCGGCGACGAACCAGTTCGTCGCGTGGCTCATCGGGCGTCGCTCGGCCGCCCGTTCCGGAAGGTTCGCGACGACGGCTGGATCCGTCACGCCATCGGATCTCGAGACCAGTTCCTCCATCCAGTACCGGTAGTAGTACGGATCGTTCGCCGGCGAGACGACGTAATCGCCGCGAAAGACCGAACGAAACGCCGTCGTTCGCATCGCAACGACCAGCGCCAGCGCACCGATCAACCCCGCCGCGGCGCGTCCGTCGAACGCGATCGGACTCGAGATGCCAGCGGTCGACTTCGACTCACGTTTTGGAACTGGTTTCCCCTCGAGTCCCGCCCGGACGCCCCGTCGGCTGGCGACGCGATACTCGCCGTCCGCTTTCGTGACGATCCCTCGCGAGACGAGTTCGCCGAACGTCCCCGAGTCGAAGGGAACGTCGTCGAACGTCCACGTCTCGTGGTCGGCGTCGACGGTGAGAACGGTCTCGAGCACTCCCTCGCCGTCGTCGTGGTCCTCGCGGAAGGACGCGGTCGCGTCGGCGACCGCTTCGGGGGTGCCGTCGTCGGCCATTGGGGGGTACGTCCATACTGGTGCTGATAAAGACTCGGTGTGACCCTTCTTTCGAACCCGCCAAAACGTGGAGTTATGGCGTTCTTACTCCCGTGTGGCGGTCCGTGCGGCGTCCGGTAAACGCGGCATGTCAACAGTCACAGTCTGTTTCGGAGGGATCGTCGCACCGAGTGGCCCCCCTCGTACGGACTGCTGTCCGTCATTTCCGGTGCAATCGCGCCTCGTCTCGCGGTCACACCGGTAGATCGGGACAGCAATCCGTCTCAGTCAGCCGTCCGTCGTCGCCTGGTCGCTGGCCTCCGCGGGCGATGCATCCGTCGACTCGGAGAGTTGTAACACCACGACGACCTGCCCGTGTGAGCCGTCGGGCTCGTACGTCCAGGCACCTCCGGTCGCCTCGTAGGGTTCGGCGTCGGCGATCGGATCGACGTCGGTGTCCCACGTCTCGTGAGTCTGCTGGACGTAGCCGACGAGTTCGACGTCGTCCGCGCCGTCGCCGTCGATCCGGGCTTCGCCGTACTCGACCGTCTCGTCTTCCGGCAGGCCGTGCCACTCGAGACAGTGGGAATCGAAGTAGCCGTCCCCCTGTGGGAAGTCGGGGTTCGTCCCGAACTGATCCCCGTCGAACGGGCGGGTGTAGTGGTCGGTCAGGGGATACTCGACGACGAACGGATCGGCGTTCGTATGCCAGGCGATCGACTCGCCCGTCGGGATCGTGACGGTCGTCTCGGGGACGCTTTCGCCGACGATCGGCTCACCCGCTTCGTTGAGGAGGGCGACGCATATCTTGCCCGAGCCCTCGCCGAGATACGGATCGCGATACTCGTCACGCGGGTTCAGGTAGCTGACCCAACTTCCGTCGTCCGCGCGGTCTTCGAAGTACGGATCTCCGGGCTCCGGTACCGGATGTTCGGCCGCCGATTCCGTTACGTCCGTCTCCGCGGTCGCATCTTCCTCGAGCATCGTTCCCGCGGGACCGACGCCGAATGCCACGACGAGTATCGCCGCCGCGAGGAGAACGACTCCCCCAATCGCTCCGATCCAGACCGTAACCGAACGTCCGTTCGGCCCGGTCCCCGACAAACCCGACTCGGACATGGCTACGCCCTCCCGACGGTTTCGGTGGCCCGGACTCCAACCGTCGGCCGGAAGTCAGTACGACGTCGATCGAGAATGGGCGCCCGCTCCCGCCGGCGAGGTCCGGGCTCGAGCGCTCGATCCTCGCCTCGTTTCCTCGGGCAGTACAACTGGCATCGACGTCGGCCGCGTCGGTGATCGGTTGACGAGCGAGTTCGATCCACGGAATTCGCGCCGCCGCCGCCATACTCGGCGCGTGTGAGGTCAGTTCTGGCACCCGTCTGACCGACTGGCGTCGTACGGATCGACATCGATCCAGAATAACTGGCCACGCCACCGTAGCTATGGACCGCGTACAGCTGGCGCCCCCTCGTTTTACTGGCCTCGTGTCGAACGTCGTTCCAGTCGGTAGTCTCCGGGCGATCGGACGACCCCGACTGGACGGGGAATGTTGATGTGACGAGGATTCGCTGTGCTCGTCGTCTCGCATTGTACTCCTGGCATTACGATTAGTCGGCGTCGCGTCAGCACGGATCATGTCGTTGATGGAACGGGTTCCGGGAGCGGTACCCGGCCGTCACATCCGGAACGTCGGTGTCGTGATCGGTTCGGTAATCGCGGGCATTGGGATCCTCGCTCTGTTACCGCTGGTCACCGTCGTCGCCGTGGCGTCGAACTACCGGGACGTGGCGACGCATCTGTCGCGACTTCCTGGCATCGATTCCGGCGGCGGCGTGAAGACGGCAGTTGTTGCCGGCATGTACGCACTCGCAATTTGGTTGATCCTCCTCTCGGTCGGCAGCCTCTCCATCCAGCCTGGAGGCGACGCCGACCCGTCCGAGGCGTCCGCTGGCGACTCCGAACTCTCGGAGGACGAACTGCTTGTCCTGTTCGAGACGATCGCCACCCAGTGGAACGTCGACGTTCGCTCGGCGACGGTCTCCGACGACGTCTTCGCCGTGGAGTACGCCGCGAATACGACGACGGAACAAGAGATCACGTCCGAAATAGGGTCGCTCTCCGGTGCCTACATCGATGTCGTCGAGGAAGGTCTCGAGACGGAGCGGATGGACGTGACCGCGGTCGATCCCGAAGACGGGACACCGCTCGTTCACTGGCACGTCGAGTCTGCGTGGGCCGACGAATACACCGCCGGGACGCTCTCCGAGGAGGAGGTTCTCCAGCGAGTGCTGGGAACCCTCGAGCCAGCCGATGACTAGTTCACTCGACTGAAACTACATTTCTCGTTTCGAGACCCTGTAATGTGGTCGCTACTGCCGTTGCTCACGGTATCGGTTCTCGTCGGGCGACGAACACCCACGGCCTACTCGAGGAAACGTCGGGTTCGAGGCCGTCACAACGGCCCGTTCGTTCCGATTTGAGCCACGAGCGACTGCGACGCGTTCCGGCCCACGTCTCCTGGACCGCCGCGTTCCAGAACGTCCGAAGACACCGATTTCGGCGGGTAATACACACGCTTCGCTCGAGTAGGTCGGATCATATCGCCTTCAGTTTACAGATAACAAAGTCTGTCATCGGGATAGGAAGGTTCGCGCCGTGGAGATGCAGAAACAAAAGACTCTCACGGCTCGAGTCAAACGAATCATGACTAACACGACGACGACACGTTCACAGTGTACGACGGCTCTTATGGCTTGTATCGTCGCCCTATCGATGGTGGCTGTCGGCGCCCCGATGGCCGCCGCCGGCGACGACGCATCCTCCGGAGCGGTCCACGCGCTCGACAATGGTGAGGAACTGTATCTGGTATTCGGTGCTGACCTGGGCGACAAGACGCTCGAGGAGTACATCGAGGACCTCGCGTCCGGTGATCAACTCTCCGACGCGGAAGTTTCGCAGTATCAAGACGTCGATCAGGTCAACATCAACCAACAGGGCAACGCCACCTCGATCGCGATCGACGGCGGTGAAGCGAACGCGATTCAGGAGGCGACCCAGTACAACAGCAACGAGCAGATCGCCGACGCGGCGGCCGCCAACGAACAGGCGACGACGTTCGAGGACGTTGGAACCGTCCACGTCGTTCTCGGTAACGGCGACGGCATGCAGTTCGACGGCTGGGGCGTCGCCGACAAGAAAGGTGACAAAGGCGAGGTCGACGCCGACCAGGAAGCTGACGCCGAGGTCGTCCAGAGCCAGGTCGTCGGCCAGCTCAACTACAACGAGCAGAACACGGCGTTCGCGATCGCCGAGGACGGCAGCGAAGCGATCTCGCTCCAGCAGTCCCAGCAGGCCAACCAGAACCTCCAACAGGGCGTCGCGAACGCGACGAACGTCTACGTCGGCGACGGCGAATTCGAAGATCAGTCCGCGACGGCATCGATCGTTCAAGGACAGGACGTTGATCAGACGAACATCAACGAACAGGACGGAGCCGTTGCCATCGCTGTCGGTGAAGATAGCGTCGCGACGGCGATCCAGATCACCGAACAGACGAACCTCAACGAACAGATCGGCGAAGCCGACGCGACGAACGTCATCTCGTCGCTGGCCGGCATGCACGTCGCAACCAGCGGCGATAGCTCGGTCGTCGATCTCGAGGAGAGCGTCGAGAAGCTCCACGACGACAAGAAAGACGACCACCACAAGAAAGGCGACAAGGTCCAGTCTGCGACCTCCGGCGTCTCCCAGGAACAGAGCGCCGAACAGCTGAACGTCAACCTCCAGAACACCGCGATGGCGATCGCAACCAACGAGAGCGACGCCACCGCTGTCCAGCTCTCAACTCAGCAGAATATCAACGCACAGGTCGGCTACGCCGACGCGATGAACGTCTACGCCGCACCGGGCTACGTCCACGAGGGCGTCGTCCACAGCGAGACCACGAGCGTGACTCTCGGCGGTGCGGACGTCGAGGACGCCCCCGGCGTCTCGTTCGATTACGCGGGTAACGCGATGCAGACCCACGACGGCGAACAGTACGCCACCTCGCAGATCGCACAGAGTCAGTTCATCGTCCAGGAGAACGTCGTCGAACAGCAGGGCGCGATCGCGGTCGCCGAAGATGGCGAGACCGCAAGCGCAGCACAGGTAAGCATGCAGGAGAACGAGAACGTCCAGTTCGCGTCAGTCTCCTCGACCAACGTCTGGGCCGCTTCGTAATCTGAGGGCGTACCTGTTCCCGTTCGATCGACGTATTCGCTTTCGTTTTTCTCGGTTTCCCACTCCGAACGGACAGCTCGGTGCTATCGATTTCTTGTGCGCGCGAAGACCGTTCTTACTGGTCCTCTCTGTGGGAACTTATTTACCGACCGATACTGTGGAGCGTGGCATGCGCGTCGAATCTGAGAGCCTTCGACTCTCCGGCTCGCCGTATCCAATTACCAGTTTGACCAGTCCGCAAACGAAGACGAACTCGAGTGACGTATGCCGCTGATCGACGACGAGGGCAACCTCTTTGGAATCGTCAACGTTGTCGATGCGCTTGTAGTGGTTGTGCTGATTATTATCATTGTTGCGGGAATCGCTCTCGTTTCAGGTATCGACGAGGGTGGCGATGATTCGGCACTCGAGACGGAGACGAGATATGCGACCATCGATCTTGGGCAACAACCAGTACACGTCATCGATCAACTGGAGGCGGGGGACGTTGGGACGATTCACGATTCGGATGAAACTATGACGGTGACGGACGTTCACGTCTCTCCTGCAGTGCAAAATCACACGAGCAACACCAATCTCCCGACCGAAGCCGACGACACTTTTCCGCACGCAACGATCCGTATCGAGGTCGAAGGTGAACCGCTCGAAGAAGGTGCTGATCCGATCCAAGTCTCCGACTGGCCATTTCGGCCGGGCACCGGCGAGTGGGAGTTCGATATTGGTGGATCCGTCCTAAAAGGCGAAATCGTCGCGATCGACGAGGAAGGGCCATCTCTACCGGTCGAAGAAACGCAAGTACTGCTCGAAGGGAACGTTTCTGAGTCGACGGCGACCGAGATAGACGAGGGCGATTCGATGCAGATCGGGAGCCACAGCGTCGCGACGATAACCTCCGTTCAGATAACACCGACGAACCGGAGCGATCACCGCGCCCACGTCGGTGTGGAACTACTCACGCTCGATCGAGACGGAGAGCCGACGTTCGGCGGTCAAACCGTCACCCTCGACCGACAACTTCAGCTAGCGATGGGGTCGTACGATCTCGACGGCAAAGTCGCCGAACGCAGTAACGGTCCGGTAGAGCGTGAAGAAAACACCACCATCGCAGAGGTCACACTCGAAAACGTTTCCCCACACGTGGCTGACACACTCGAGGAAGGGGTGTCGGAGACGTACCGCGACGAAACGCTTGCAACTGTTACAGCTGTCGAACGCGAATCTGCAGAGGTCGTCGTCGAAAGCACCGATGGGAACGTGTATCTCAGAGAACATCCGCAGTACGAAGACGTGACGCTGACTGTAGAACTGCGCACGCACGAAAGGGAAAACGGGACACATTTCCGTGGAGAACGACTGGTTGTCGGTAAACACATTTTTCTCGATTTCGATACCGTGTTTGTCGAAGGTGAGATAACCGAAACCGAGTGAGTGCGCTGTTGAGTGGTCGCCGCATGTACACGTCCTTTCTCTTCTCGGTGTCTTCGAACCGGCGTTACCAGAACAGACCGACGAGTCCGCTCTGTACGAACATCAGCCGAACGATCGAGGCATTCGTGAATAAGACGTGATATCGACGCCCCGTAAGCGTGGATTGCGCTCTTTGCGTGAGGCCTTCGTCTGCCGTTTTTCGATTCGAGTCAACTGATAATTCTCGAATAGTCGGTTCCGTTTTTCACGCCCGCTGGCACTCGAGCGGGGAACTGTTTCAACGAGTACTAGAATCTGTGTTGGAGGATCTCGGTGCGATGGTTCGACAGACCTTAACCCGCGAAGACAGTCGCTATTCCGAGTAATGTGGCAGATAGGAACGCGTTTCCCAGTTACACCGACGACGAGAATTTATATCTGGCTCTGATACGGGTGGAGAGGTCGTCTTCGATCGATCACACCCGACTATGTCCGATCCCGATGATTACACAGCTGATTTGACGTGGCGCGAGAAGGGACGTGCCTTGTATCGAGTCGCGAAATTTCAGCCCAGATTCGCTGCAGCGGTCATCACCTTGAGTATCATCGCGGCGTTGCTCGAAGGGTTTGGGCTGAGTTTCATTATGCCTATCGTTGAGGTTGCACAAGCCGACACACCAGTCGAAGAGGCTGATGGGTTCCTTGGAATATTCCTGACTGCCTATCGCACAGTTGGGGTTCCCTTTACGCTCGGGTATCTAATAGCAGGAGTCGCAGTTATCATGATAATTCGATTCACCACGTCTTTTTTCGTGGGGTGGCTACAAGCTGCGATCGAAACGAAGTATGTGCGTTATCTACAGGAAGAAGCTTTCTATCACTCACTCGAGACCAAGATTTCGTATTTTGATCAAGAAGGATCCGACGACATTCTGAACGCAATTGTGACGCAAGCGGAGTATGCAGGAAATGTGATAAGCTACGCATTACACTCCGTCGAACAGGGTCTCCTCGCTTCCATGTATCTCACGATCGCGCTTATTCTCTCACCCCTGTTAACTGTGTTGACGGCGGTGTTCTTCGGCGGGCTCACACTGATGTTCAGGTACGTTCTCGATCCCGGCTATTCACTCGGTGATGAGGTTGCTGATGCGAAAGAAGGAATTCAATCACAGGCTCAAGCCGGCACTCAGGGAATTAGGGATGTGAAATTGTTCGGGATGATCGACGAGCTTCGATCCGGGTTTGCCGAGTCAGCCAAACGGTTCGAAACGAATCGGATCAGGATTGCTCGAAACGAAGCGGCGATAACGAACTACTACCAGCTCATGACCGCGTTGTCCGTGTTCGCCTTGATCTACCTCGCGTTGACGTTCTCGTCGATGAACCTCGCCGAACTCGGCGTTTTCCTCTTCGCGATGTTCCAGCTCGGTCCCAAAGTTAGCAGTTTGAATAAGTACATCTATCGGGTCGAAAGTGAACTTCCCCACCTCGTTCGAACCCAACAATTCATCGAGGAGCTTCGAGAGAACCGTGATCCGACCGGATCGTCGGAGCGGATTCCCGATTCGATCGACCGGATCGAGTTCGATGGCGTTCAATTTCGCTATGACACGAGCGATGAAACAGTGCTACACGATGTCTCGTTCGGATTCGACCGCACGGAGTTCGTCGCGTTTGTCGGCCCATCAGGTGCAGGGAAGTCGACGGTCGCGTCGTTACTCGCGCGGATGTACGAACCGGAGGGTGGAGAGATCTATGCAAATGATGTGGAAATCGACCGATTCGACGTTCGAGAGTGGCGATCTCGGGTAACTATCGTAAGACAGGATCCGCACGTGTTCAACGATACGCTCCGTCGAAATGTCACCATCGGAAACCGAAATGCAACACAGTCAGAGATCGAGCAAGTATGTGAGATTTCCCAGGTGACGGAGTTCCTCGATGAACTACCTGACGGGTACGAAACTGTACTCGGAGATCAGGGCGTAAAATTATCCGGCGGACAACGCCAACGGGTTGCGATTGCGAGGGCACTGCTCGAGGATGCAGATCTGTTGATTCTGGACGAAGCGACGAGTGATCTGGATACCGCGCTCGAACGTCGTGTTCACGAGGGAATCGAATCGATGAACCGAGATTACGGGATGTTAGTAATCGCCCACCGACTCTCGACAGTAACGAACGCCGATCGAATTTACACGATGGAAGACGGTGAAATCGTCGAATCGGGTTCGCACGAGGAATTAATATCGAACGCAGACACGTACTCGACGCTGTACTCGTTACAGTCACAGTGATCGATGTGGCGACAATGATGATGGCCAGTATCGTCCACAGATTGCACAATTTCTCTGTTCTAAGCATATTATCCACATGTTTGTGGGTGAAGTTATATGGCGCCGAGTGGTGTACTCGCGCACCTGATTAGGCCACTAGACCGGGACACAGCTGGCTACCGCTGGTGAATTGTTCAACCAATTCCGCCACATATAAATATAAAAATGATTAGAAATAAGAATGTACTGTTGACCGGAGGGACAGGCTCTGTCGGACGCGCGTTAATTTCCAGATTTTTAGAACATGATCCGAGTGTATTCCGCATATTTGACAACAATGAGTCCGGACTTGCAACGCTCAAATCCGAGATAGCGGACAGTCGCTGTCGGTATCTCGCCGGCGACGTACGGGATAGAAATCGACTGGTTCGAGCAATGGAAGACATCGACGTCGTCGTTCACACCGCCGCGATGAAACACGTTGACATCTGTGAATACAATCCGTTCGAAGCCGTTAAGACGAACACACTGGGCCTGCAGAACGTCGTCGACGCGGCTATCGATGAAGACGTCAAAAGGGTGATCTTCACGAGCAGTGATAAAGCAGTAAATCCATCGAATACGATGGGAACGACGAAGTTACTTGGAGAGAGACTTATTACCGCCGGGAACAAACACCGTGGTGATCGCGATCTTCGGTTCGCTTCGGTTCGATTTGGAAACATCATTAATTCGTCTCGTTCGGTTATACCGTTGTTCTCCGAACAAATTCGACGTGGCGGTCCCGTCACGCTCACTGATAGACGAATGACTCGGTTTTTCCTCACGTATACCGATGTCTTTGAACTCGTATTCGATGCACTGCGGAAGATGCGAGGAGGTGAAGTGTTCGTATTCGATATGCCGGCGATTCGTATCGAGGATCTGGCCGATGCCATGATCGAAACTCTCGCTCCAAAATTCGATTATTATCCGTCCGATATCGAGATCGAAATCGTCGGACGGAGACCAGGAGAAACGTTCCACGAAGAGATAATGACCCAACGCGAAGCGGACCGAACACAGCGCAGCGGAGATCTGTACGCAATTCTTCCGGAAGCCACCGAGTTTCTCACGGCTGACGGGCCGACGGAGTTCGAAGATGTCTCGGAGGTCGTTCGGTCGTCAAAAGCAGCAGCGACACTTTCGAAAGACGAAATTGTAACCCTTTTGAATGAAAATGGCGCAATGGAGGCGACCGATGAGTGAAACCGTCGTCGTCACCGGGGCGGCTGGATTTATCGGGAGATGGGTCGTCCGGGAGTTATTAGACAGAGGATATAACGTTCGTGGAATCGATGATCTTTCGAACGGGTCACGCCGGAACATCGCCGAGTTCGAGTCGACAGATCGATTCGATCTTACCGTGGGTGACATCCGGGACGCAGAGGTCGTATCGGCCCGTGTTGGCGATGACGTGAAGGCGTGTATTCACCTCGCCGCAGAGATCGATGTCCAAGAGAGTCTCGACCGGCCGAACTCCCACTTCGAGACGAACGTTATCGGAACGCACAACGTACTCGAAGTCTGCCGTCGTACCGAAACTCGGCTCGGCCTCGTCGGAACCTGTATGGTGTACGACGTTGCTGACCAAGAGAGTGCAATCGTGGAGGATCATCCGGTCAAACCAGCATCACCGTACGCCGGATCGAAACTCGCAGCCGAAAACCTCGCAGAAAGTTATTATCGCGGATACGATCTTCCAATCGTAATTTTACGCCCGTTCAACACGTACGGCCCCTATCAAAAAACCGATATGGAAGGCGGCGTCGTCTCGATATTTGCGAGTCGTGATCTAGAGAACGAGCCGCTACTGATTTTCGGTGATGGAACACAGAGTCGAGACTTGCTGTACGTGACGGACTGTGCGAAGTTTATCGTCGAAGGAACGTTCTCGGATGATGCGACCGGTGAGACGCTCAACGCGGGAACGGGAACCGATATTTCGGTAAACGAGTTAGCGACCGTGATCGCGACCGACCGAACACGAATCTCACACGTTGAGCACCACCATCCACAGAGCGAGATCCAGACGCTTCGTTGCGACCCAACCAAGGCCAAGAGCATGCTGGGATGGGAACCGAACGTCGAACTCGAGGACGGCATCGACCGACTCAGGTCGTGGCTTCGCGCGGAACGGAACGACCGTGAGAGCGTATGAAGGGGGATACACCAGCGCGGTACGGAGGGGAACCGGTTCGGTCGGAAACGATTGGCTACGGAAGACAGAGTATCACGGACCACGAAAAAGCGGCAGTGATTTCGGCGCTGGAGGGAGACTACATTACTCGAGGCCCGACCGTTACGGAGTTCGAAGACAAGGTCGCAAAGCGAATCGGCGTCGACCACGCGATTGCGACGACGTCGGGAACGTCAGCATTACATCTCGCCGGGCAAGCGGCTGGTTTCAGTCCGGGTGAGGAGATACTAACGACACCATTGACGTTCGTTTCGACGGCGTTGACAGCAGTTTATACCGGTGCAACACCGGTGTTTGCGGATATCGATCCGCACAGCCGAACACTCGATCCGGAAGCCGTCCGGCGACAGCTAACGGCGAGTTCTGCAGGGTTAGTTCCAATGCACTATGCCGGTCATCCGGCGGATATCGAAGGGTTGCTCTCACTCGCTGATGAACACGATTTGACGGTTATCTGGGATGCGTGTCACGCATTCGGCGGATCCTGGCGGGACGAACCACTCGGTGCTCAGCGTGACGCGGCGGTTTTCAGCTTTCACCCGGTAAAGAACATCACGACGGGCGAAGGGGGAATGGTCGTGACAAACGACGGTGGATTCGCGTCGCGAGTTCGCCGCCTCCGGTCGTTCGATATCGAGTACGAGCCGGATCGACACGTCGACAAACCCTGGTATCAAGTGGCGGATGGAATCGGATACAACTACAATATCACCGATTTCCAGGCGGCTCTCGGCCTGGCCCAACTCGAGCGTCTCGAGGAGTTCAAACGCCAACGGGACAAAATCATCGACCGATACGACGAGGCATTCGGTGAAATCGATGGACTCCGGACGCCACCCACTCCGGTCGATTCAGAGCCGATGTATCACCTCTACGTCCTCGAAGTGAGCGACGAGTTCGGTTGCTCTCGAAAGGAGTTCGTACACGCGATGCACGCAGAAAACATCGGCGTCCAGGTTCATTATGTGCCGCTACATTATCACCCTCTTTTCCAGAAGAAATACGATTACAGCCCCGGGGAGTTCCCCGTTACGGAACGCGTGTACCGGAAAATAGTCAGTCTGCCACTGTTTCCCGGAATGGATGTAGACGACGTTCGAGACGTTGTACGCGCGGTGAAACGAGTAAACAGATATTTTTCCGATTAAGCGCTTCTGTACTCGTAATACAACCAGTCTCCGTTACGATGGGTCCGCTCGAAGCCACACCGTTCGAATAGTCGGATCGACGGGTTGTTTTCTTCGTGAATCTCTGCAATAAACGGTGTTCGTTTCACGAACCGATCACAGAGCCACTCGAGTGTGGCTGTCGCCACGCCGTACCCGTGTGCGGAGAAATCTCCAAGATATACGCTTACTTCTTCGTCGGCACTCAGGCTAACGACTCCGACTCTTCTCTCATCGAACCGGACGATAAAATCGTGACGCCTCTGGGAGCGTGATTCGAACCATTCGACGTGTTCGTCCCAGTCAAGCGGTTCCATCTGGTGACGAAAGTGTCGGTATATTTTTGGGTTCGATCGCCACGCCAAGACGAGTTCCAGATCGGTTCGTGTAAGTGGGGTAATGCGAAGCGACCGATGGTGATGAGCGAGGGACCTGCACGATTTACAACGGCTCATCACGGTCTTAGCATCCACGACGGTGTCTGCTTGAATAGGGCGATCACAATCGTCGCAGGTCACCATATCTGGACTGATTTCGGCGGTCGTAAAATAGCTGTGGCTCGTTCACGTCGTCCCCTAGTGCTTTACTTACGCCCATGGTACGCCAACTATGTCAGTTCTTTGTATTGTAGCTCATCCGGACGACGAGGTCCTCGGCGTGGGCGGCACGCTGGCCTGCCACGTGGCTACCGGCTCTGACGTTCACGTCTGCATTCTTTCGGACGGGGTGACGTCGCGTTACGACGACGAAGGCGCCGCCGATGAGGAAATACATCGGCGGGAGAGTCGCGCTCGCCGATCCTGCTCTATCCTCGGTACAACCGTGAGCCAGTACGATTTCCCGGATAATCGCTTCGACACCGTCCCGTTACTCGACATCGTCCAAACTGTCGAAGCGGAGATCGAAGAACACGACCCAGAGGTAGTTTACACCCATCACTACGGTGACCTCAACGTCGACCACGAACTCACCTGTCGAGCCACGGTGACCGCCACTCGACCGCTACCTGCGAGCGGTGTAAACCGCGTCCTCGCGTTCGAAACACTTTCTGCTTCCGAATGGGCCGTCCCCGACTCGAGCAACAGCTTTCAGCCGACGTCGTTCGTGGACATCGGTGACACCCTCGAGACGAAGCTAGACGCGCTCTCGGTCTACGAGGGGGAACTTCGGGATTCACCCCATCCCCGAACCGCCAAAACTGTCCGAAAGAACGCAACGGTCTGGGGCTCGAAGTCGGGCGTCGAAGCGGCCGAACCGTTCGAGATGCTTCGCGAGATCCGACGCTATAATAGCTCTTGAAACGATTCACACACCGACCACAACACAGTTCTGCGATCGGGTGTGTATCGACTTTCAAGAGCTACCATAGGGATCCGGCGTGTGCCGGACAGGATATTGTTACTTCAACAGAGTTTGCATCGCTGTCGTAACCCGATCTGCTCCCCTTCCGTCTACGAGTGTCTGCCCGATTTCACGACGCTCTCGTCGAAGCGTCTCGTCGGTTGTATATGCCGTAATCGCACGCCTAATAGAGTCGACGTTCGCATCGCGCTCGAGAATAGTGGCAACGTCTCGTTCGGAAAGCGCTGTTGCGATCCGATCCTGGTTGTCTGCGATCGGTTGACACACGATTGGCGTTCCTATCGCGAGTAATTCGTACGTCGTGGTACTGGCCGTACATACCGCAAAGTCGGCCCGGAACATACGGGTTGATAGATCGTCGGGGTCGCGTTCGAGCCGGACATCTGCGGAGACGTTGTTTGCAACGTCACGGAGCTCCCACTCCTGTTCGTTGGAGAATCCCGGGCCGACGATAGCATCGACGCGAATCGAGAGTCCGTCGAAGGCTTGGATCACTGCTGGCGTCCGATTAGTAGTATCACTTCCACCCATCGTCACGAGCGCACGTTCGGGTTCGGTTCTCCACGGTGGATCTCGACCTGCGAGTAACTGAAACGGCTCCCGAAGTAATGCGTACGCCGGCCCTACACACTGTAGCGGTTCGTTCTCTACGAACTCGTACTGGAGGTTTTTCGCGTAAAGATTTCCGTTTATTAGTATATCTGCGTTGACGGCGTGACGCGTGTCGTCAGAAATCACGACTAACGGTACGTACTCCCGGACTGCTTGCTGGTATGGTGTGTCAACAGGGTACGCATCGGAAACGACGATATCCGGCTCCACATCCACGAGCCACTCGACAAACGGATCTGGGTCGCTTCTGGAGTGGAGTTCGACAATTTCGACCTCGGCTGGACAGACCCGTTCTACGGACGACGGCGTGGTAGTCGCATACGTCACTCGGGAATCGTTCCGCCCGAATTTCTCGGCGATCGTGGTGGACCTGAACAGATGGCCAAACCCGATACTCGGTCCCCCATCGGCACGGATTACCAGATGCATCGTTGGTTTGCTAGTTACGTCCCACGACTGAACTGACGAGGGAAATCGTCACCCACCGCATGACTTCCCCCAATAGTCGACCCTTGGGAGGGTACTAGTGCGCATTGTCTCCGTTCTTGGGAGGGTACTAGTGCGCATTGTCTCCGTTCTTGGGAGGGTACTAGTGCGCACCGTCTCCGTTCGAGTGTCACCCCGAAGTCCGTTAGTCCTTCGCTTGGCGGACGTGTACCATTCTGTCCCGAACAGGTCGGGAGGACTCGAGTGGGTACTGTCACTTTTTGCCGACGAGATTCCACGTTGCCCTCACGTAATCGTCTGCCGGATAGTGTTGTTCCGTTCGAGTGTGCTCGAGCGAGATCAGGTCGAAATCGGCAAAGAGATCGATAATGTGCTCGCGATCCCAGAAGTGAATGGTTCCCATCTTTTCGAACTGTCCGCTATCGAACCCCTTTCTGGTGTACTCGTCGGGACCAGATTCGCCGCGCCGAAACTCGGTGTGTTCCGTCGAAACCAGATCAATCGAAATAATTCGTCCGCCAGAAACCAGCTGATCGTATGCGAGCGAAAGTGCCCGTCGAATTCCCGATTCCGAGTTTGCTGTTACGCTTCCGCGATCGAGGACGAGGTCGAACGAACTCGAGAACGGTATTTCTTCGGTGAAATCGGCCGAGACGAGCTGATTTTCGAGGTCGGGATACTGATCGTGGAGTTCGTTTACGATGTACTCGCTTCCTTCGATTCCGTAGTACTCGACGTCTAGGTCGAGGAAAAAGGGAAGGTTCGTGCCAGCACCACAGCCGAGCTCTAGCACCGCAAACTCCTCCGTGTCGTGATCGGTGTGGCGATGAACGGCGCTCACCACGTCCGACCACGGCCACTTCGCGTACGAGTCTCGTTCTTTCCAGAGCCGTTCCCACTCCATCGAGAAGCCGTCCTCGGCCATAGATAGTAGTCGACGAGAATCCCAATAACCGTATGGATAGTCAAACACCCGTTTATTTTTCTAACCGCGTATCCGTCAGTATCCTCTGATACGGACTATTCCAAGTCGTTTGCCGGTGCGACCGCAGTATGGTCGCGATTGCACCAGGAAATCGCTACAACAGATCGTATGATGTACATGAAGTATGACATAATCGCCGATCGCGTTCGGCTATAGTAGCCACTGCAGGTCTTGCACACCTGATCGCCAGACGAAAAGCGCGGTTCGGAGCGAGCGCGGTTCGGAGCGTGCGCGGTTCGGAGCGTGCGCGGTTCGGAGCGAACGGAGTGAGCGAGAACCGCGAGAATGCGAACGGGGAGGAACGACCCGTGAGCGAACGGAGTCGTTCGAACGACCAGCGGTCGTTCGTGATGACGAACATCTTCGATTTTCGGACCATGAGCGAGAACCGCGGGAAAGCGAGCGGGGAATCCAGTAACCTGTGAGCTCGGCGATCAGTGTGTACATCGTTGTAGTTGTTACTATAGTGTAGTCGCTCTTGCAAGCAGATCGAATACACACCTACCACCCCTTAACTGTCCCCAGACCCGATTTCCGCCACTCCGGATCGATCGGTCACACCGGAGTCTTCTGTCCCCGTCCGAAAGAGAAGGTGAAACTCCTTTTGCGGAATGGGTGGGAAATCGTGTTTGAGGACGACATCCCGGCCCAACTCCTGTGCATAGCCGAACGCTTTTTCAGGCGAGTGGTAGTGGACAGATTCTTCCCAGGGCCAGTCTCCCTCGCGGTAACGACTCAACGCGTTCACGAGAACGGCATCGCTCGAGGCACAACAGCTTCTGAGAACTCGCCTGAAGTACACTTCGTTGTCGACGATGTTCAGTTTGTGGTTTAACGCTCCGAAGACGACTGCAATATCGAACTGTCGGTCGTCGAAGGGACGTCGAGTGATGTTGCGACGTTCGAACTCGCAGTCTGGAAATCTTCCTCGTGCGACGTCGAGAACGCTCTCGCTTATGTCGACCCCGTAATACTCCGCGGGCTCGCACTCTGTGTCACACATGTGCTCGTAAAAGTCACCGAACCCACAGCCCACGTCGAGGACACGTTTCCCGGAAAAGTCGTACATGTCGAGTGCGGCGTCGAACCGAATCGCCATACTTTCCGCTGAATCCCAGTACAGCCCTTCTGGCGTCGTTCCCTTCTCCTCGATTCGCCTCTCATACATCTCTTCGATCTCTTCTTCGATGCGTTCGAGGTCGGAATCGGATAACATTGTCATGGGCGTAGCGTCACCTTGCGTACTGTGTCGGGTCGTCGGCTTCGAAGAGAACCTCGAGCGAACAGACGTTCCCGTCGCCCCAGTCGGGCGACCAGTCCTGGATTTCGATGTCGATCTCGCGGTCGACGAACGGCTCTTCGTCCAGATAATTTGTATACGCTCGTTCGCCACAGAGGTACTTGGTCCCGTCTGCCTCTGCGACCAGGTTTGCCAGGTACTCCGAGGGATCGCCGGGATGGGTTGGATCCATCTCACTCGAGCGCCGAACGTCAGTGTCGATATCGAACTGTCCTAACAACTCGAGTAAGGTCGGAATCGTGACGTCGACGAGTCGGACCTCTTCCTGGTCTGCGATTCGGTGGTAGTAGTCGGCGAACAGTTCGGCGTCGTTTCCGAACTTGTGTACGAGCGTCTGGTAGTGTTTCTCCTGCCACCGCTCGGTAGTATCCACTTTGGCGTTCAGTATCGCCGTACTGTCACCAGTGTGCTGAACTGGAATCGTGAGCCATCGTTTCGATCCGACCTGTATCTCGGCACGATGTTGTCTTGACCGACGAGAGAACTCGACGTCATCAAAGATGATAAATACGTCTGCGTCCCGGATTCGAGCGAGATAGTGCAGTTTAGGGAAATAACACGGCTGATATACGACGACTCGACTACTCATCGGTTGATGTGATGATGACATGATTTTCGAGGTGAATCGACAGTCGGCTCACTCGACGTCGTCCCATACGATACCCTCCCCTGGTTCGATATTCCGGCTCGCAGTCTTTCCGAGGAGGTCACCGTAGTATTCGGGCTTCAACCCCCTCTCGTTCTCACCGGGAGCGAGAATGGCGATGTTCTCCGCGGAGAGCCTGGTTCCACGTTCTATCCGGTCGTTCGCTTGCACGAAGCGGCGCGTTTTGTCGTGCAGTTCCTGTTCAGCATCGACGATCCGTTTCTGGCCATCGCCGAGGACTGCTTCTGTTTTTTCGATAGCGTCGACCATCCGCTGTAACTCGCCCGGTTCGAGCGCGAAGTCGTGGTCCGGCCCCTCGAGGGTACGGTCGACCGTCAGGTGTTTTTCGATCACGTCCGCGCCGAGAGCAACCGCAGCGGACGGCGCAACCGTCGGATTCAAGGTGTGGTCCGACAGCCCCGCTGGAACGTCGAACTCATCGCGATACCGTCGTACAACGCGTACGTTGATATCCTCTAGCGGGGTCGGATAAGCGGAGACGCACTGAAGCAGTGCGAACTGGTCGGCGCCGGCGCTTTTCAAGACGTCGACTGCGTCTTCGACTTCTTCGAACGTATGGGCACCTGTCGAGAGGAGTATTGGCTTCCCTTTGTCCACCAGATACTCGAGGAACGGATGGTGGGTTAACATGAACGACTCAACCTTGTACGCAGGGACGTACGGCTCGAGCTCGTCGGCCGCCCGGCTGTCGGCCGGCGTCGACATAAAGCAGATGTTCCGATTGCTGGCGTATTCGTGGAGTGTCGGAATCCACTCGTAGGGCATCTCCATCTCCGCGAGAATGTCGTGGAGGGATCGTTCGTCGTCGAGATACTCCGCGCCACCGCTGTTTTCCACATACACCTGGTCCGCATCGAACGTCTGGAACTTCACCGCATCTGCACCCGCATCCGCTGCGCTGTCGATGAGCGCCTTCGCCACCTCCAGATCACCGTTGTGATTCGACCCCGCTTCGGCGATAACGAAGGGCGGATGGCCCGGCCCGACCGGACGTCCACCGATCTCGATCGCACTCATGCTCACAGACTCACAACCTCTCGTGTAATAACTACGTCCCCCTTTCAACTGCTGGCGACAGTAATTCTCACAGTAATCCAACTCGCTTCTCGGTTCACAGATCACAACCACCGTGAGTCAACTGGCACCGTTCACCGTCGGACTCAGTTAAGCCGTTCAAATTTCGTGTGAGCAACCGGTCCGTCGAGAGAATCGTAGACAGATTCCGTCTTCAAGGCCTCCGCAATCAGGTCGAACACCTGGTCGACGGCCTCGAGATAGCGTTCGACAACGGGAGCGGTGTGTGCGTAGCTGGTGTACACCGAGTTTCCAGCCAGATATCCGTAATCGAGCATTTCCTGAGCGAACAACGTCTTAGCGGCCTGCGCGTCGTCGTGTTCGATTTCGAATGCCGTCAACGGTTTGATCCCTTTCGTTTCGATCGGTAGACCGTGGTCTTCAGCCAAATCTTCCCATCCCTGTGTGATCATGTTCCCGATCGTCACCAGATGATCGCCTACCCCTTCCCGAGAGAATTTCTCGATCGTTGTAAGCGCCGCGCTGGGACCGATACGCTCGGTCCAGAACGTGCTACTGATGAAGCTCTCCTGTGCTTCGTCCATGACGTGCTCTTTCCCAACGACTGCCGAAATCGGATACCCATTCCCGATCGCTTTCCCATAAACGGCGATATCGGGCTCCGCTCCGATTCGCTCGTGGTAGCCACCCGCACGAACGCGAAATCCAGCAGTGATCTCGTCTATGATGAGTGGTACGTCTGTACGCGCTGTGAGGGCCTGGATCCGATCAAAGAAGTCGTCTTCCGGCTGTTCGGAACGAATCGGTTCCATAATGACGGCCGCGAGGTCGTTCTGGCAAGCAATTCGTTCGAGTTCCTCGATATCGTTGTACCTGAAGGGTTTGCTCGTTCCTTCGAGACTGTTCGGAACTCCCGACGGATCGAGACCCGGTAGAAGGTGTTCCTCGAGGTTGGTTTCCGTATCGAGGTTCGCGGCGAGATACCAGTCGTGCCACCCGTGGTATCCACAGAATGCGACCGTTTCGTTGCCCGTATACGCCCGCGCAAGTCGTATCGCCATCGCTACGGCTTCGCCACCGGGTCGCCCCAACCGCACCATATCCGCCCAGTCGTGCATTGCTATCAGGCGTTCAGCCAATTCGACCTCTTCGGGAGGATTTAGTGTACTCATCACCCCGTGTTCGAGCGCGGTACTGGCTGCTTCGTCGACGTCAGCATCGCCGTAGCCGAGAATACACGATCCGACCCCCATGTGGCTCATATCCACGTATTCGTTGCCATCGAGGTCGGTAACTTTGACACCGTTGGCCGAACTGTAGTAGGCTGGCCATTGATCCGGTGCAAACATCTCGGCTCGTTTCGAAAGTAATTGTGTCCCACCCGGTATGAGAGATTTCGCTGTCTCGTACCGAGAGTGCGTCTTCGATCGCCCCTCGTGGGATTCGCCGGCGTCTTCAGTCACGGCCCCACCTACCCCAGGTTCGCTATTAAGTAGTGGCCGTGACAGGGGTTATCGGTCCTCGTTAATCGTTCTCAGTGCGGGTTCGCGCTCGAGTAACTCGAGGACCGATTGTTGATCGAACACCCAGTGTCCGCTCCGCGTCAGCCGAGCGTAAACTTCTCGAACGAAAGTCATATCCTCGGGGTGATCGACCGTCCAGCGAAGGACGGTATCGTCATCTGTGAAATCGTACTGGGATACATCGAGTACGTTTTCGACGTTCTCCGTCGGAATCTCGTCGGAATCTCTCATGTACGGCGTGACGTGTTCTCGCTCCGCCGGTTCGGTCGCCTCGTTCCACGTCGTCTCGAGCGTCGCAAAACCGAATACCTCGACATCGAGTCCGTCTGGATACGTATACTGTATGGTATTCGTCACGTACTCGGCGTCAGAACGGCTGTAGGCCCCGATCACCCGATCTATCACCGGTGGCGAAAGCAGTGGACAGTCTCCCGTTAGCCGAACGATCGAATCAGCACCACGCGAGGACGCTGTCTGATAGTACCGGTCGAGAACATCCGTTTCACTCCCACGATAGCACTCGATTCCGGTAGATTTACAAAATGAGGCAATGGCGTCGTCCGCCGACTCTGTCGACGTCGCAATTACCACGTCATCCACCAGCGATGCGTGTTTTGTACGCTCGTAAACGTGAGATAACATTGGTTCGTTGCCGATATTCATCAACACTTTCTCAGGGAGTCTAGTCGATCCCATTCGTGCCTGAATAATCGCGACTGTGTTGCTCATATCGCGGTCATCATCTACTCGGTAATAAAATTGGGACGGCTGTAGTACCCTCCAAGGCGTCGACTGGCCGATGAAACGGTACTAGTGGATCGAGTATAGTAACAGCTGCAACGATTCACACACTGATCGGGGATCAGTCTGGCGATCTCGCGTGCGATGGCGAGCAGTGGTTAGAATGATCGCTATGGGGGAAACGACTGTGAGGCGAACTGCTCGACCTTTTCGGACCCATCCTCAGAGGCGCGATCAGAATCGTAGTAGCGTACGCCGCGAAAGAGGGGGACGTCGAATCCACCAAACCCTCGTTTGAAATAGCTGATATCCCGTTGTTTCTGTGACGGCTGTACTAGTACCTGTCCTCTCGGCCACTGTATTCCGGATTCGTAGTACTCGTAGTCGTGTTCTTTTAGCCATTTTATCACATGCCAGTGGATTACGTGACCGACGGGGAGGTCAACAGCCGGATCGTTTGCACCAGAGGAGTAGGTGGCTCCGTTTCCAAACACGTTGAAATACGCGGTTCCAGCGACGGTATCATCGTACTCTGCGCGTACGAGAATTCCGTATCCATCTTTCACCCAATCATACATTATCTGAAACGTCCGCTCACTTCTCGTCCGTCTCCCCGCCGCTTTGTAGTGTAGATACTCGTACGTCGCAAAATCTCTACGCGTGATAGAATTCTGATCGAAGACCGTGACAGTGAGGTCAGATTCGGCGTCGCTTACGTTTCGACGGTGGCCTTTCCGCATCTCGTCCCACAGTCTTTGGCGCGGTTTCCCGAGATCAATGATGCGAGTGTTTACCGACGTATCCGTATATCCGAACCGTTGTAGATAATTGTGAGTCCGAGTCGACTCCCGCTCGCTCGGAGAGAGGGGACTAAACATCATTCGCGTTCGCGACACGTCGTGTTCGTCCGCGAGAGTGTCGATCCGTTCGAATATCTTCTTTTGAAGGGTTTTTCGGATACCCCGGTCCGATTCGTTCACAATCGCCGGTCGAACGGCATAGCTCTGTCCGAGCGAAAGCTCGCGTCCTGTCGGGGTCTCGGTAAGAGACAACGGGCAGATGGCTTGGATTTCTTTTGCACTCGTAATTAGAAACGAAACCTCGTCTACGACCGTTTCCGGCGAATGTGCGAGATAGTAGTCGATACAGTCTCGAGTGTGCAAGAACCAGGCTTCGTCACACTCGACACAGAACTCGTTCCAGTCCGATTCCCACTCCGGAGTGTATGCACGAACGTTCATGTTTGATCGAGATCAGGACGGGGTAATGTCGAATTCAGTATCTGCGGGTGGATACCGTTCGACGACGATATCTTCTCGTGTGTGCCCGAACGGGAGGTCGGACGGTTGCGATCGAAGAAACGAATTACAATCTTCCTTTCGTGTCGCCTCGAGAAGCGAAAGGAGAACATCGTCGTCAAACGTTGTCCCTTCCACGCCGTCAAACTGATCGAGTGACTCTCCCGAGTCGGCCATCACTTTATCCCACTCCTCCGAGAATCGCTGGCCGAATTCAGCGTCCAGAAATCGTGATTTTCTGTCCGTATTGGGAAGGTCGCCGATGAGCATACGGCCTCCCGGAGCTAACAGCTTACGTGCCTTCTCGACGAACTCGAAGACCTGTGAACGTGACTCCAGCTCCTGTAAAACGGAGTATATGAGTATGCTATCGAACTCCCGTTCGAAGGATCGCTCGAGAAAATCTCCTCCTATCGTTGTAATTTCGTTCCGTTCGGGAGCCCGTTTTTCTAATCGCGTCACTACCGCTGGATGATCGACCGCAACGACTTCAGCCGTCACAAACGAAAGTGGGATAGTAATATTCCCAGGACCACAGCCGACATCGAGACAGCGATCGGTAGCTTCGATTTGTAATTTTCGGGATACGTCGGAGAGTATCCGTCGCTCGGCGACGTTTTGTATCCCGTACCGGCCAGCGATCTTTGTGTCGTCCGTGAGGTTCTCGGCCATCTCGCCGTGGGTTTCGAAGTAGTCTGTCACGTGGCGGGGGTCAACACGGCCCGCTAAATACTTATCCTGGTACTGTTGGCGTATTGTATAGACTAATGAACGTATCCACGATCAATTTCGAGACCGTATTCTTGGCGCCGTCGGTAAACGCGTCACGGATGGTCGGGTGGGAACACTTTACAACCACCCAACAGCTTTCTCAGCCAAGAGCATAGCGGTATTCTCGACAGAGGAAGAATACACCATCGTCACAACCTTCACCAATTTACCGCTGATCGCACAGCTCAGGGTCGGCCCTTTCCGCTGGACTGTCCGTGTTCGAGTGACGCGAGAACCGCGTTCAGTCCGGCGAGCAGATGTGTAATGACCTGCAATGGCTCCTCTCGTTCACTTAGGAAATCTCGTCGGTCGACACGTGGCGTCCAGTTTGTGCGGAGTGACGGGCGGCTAACGCAACAGCGAGGTCACGACGCCCGGATGAAACTGGACAGACGGTTTCTACTCCAGATTCTACGCACGTAACAAAGTGTTTCAGTTCCTTCACATACATGTCGTTTACTTTCCAGCCGTCTGGTCTCGAATACGAACGCCACTCTTCATCAGACACCTGATACCACTGGACTGATTCGTCGCTCCACGACCAGCGAATTGTCCCCTGTTCACCAATGATATGGCACGAACGACTGTACGGTCGTTGAACGTAATCAAAATGAAACTGACAGGTAATGTCGCTGTTTGTAATCGCTTGAATACTCGCGACGTCGTCGGTTTCGATGTCCAAGTGGGTGCGTTGGCCAGCGATCGCGGAGACCGTATCAAATTCACCGAAAAACCACCGAGCGTAATTAATCTCGTGAATGTAATCGAGTATGACACCACCTCCGAGATCTTCACGTGCGCTATACGACTCGCGATAATCTCGTTTCGGGACCCATTGTGGAAGATAACTCCCGCCCTCAATTCGAGCGGCTACGACATTCCCGATGGCATCTGCCTCGAGGAGTTCTTTCACCTTCTTTAATTCGGGGTGGAACCGAAAATTGCATCCGACCAGAGAAACAAGATTTCGTTCGGAGATAAGCGCTTCGAGCTCCGAGACACCGTTCATTTTGTGCGAAACTGGCTTTTCGATGAAGAGGTGACAGCCCGCTTCGGCGGCTTCCATCGCGACACTCACGTGTGAACTGTTCGGCGTTGCAACGAGACAAAAGTCGGGTGACTGTTCGGAGTGGACTCTCGCGTACGAGCTGTACGTTTGAACGTCGAACGTCGAAGAGACGTCATCTAACACGCGAGGATCTCGATCGAGAACGGCCACTTCGACACCGATCTGCTGGAGGTTTCGAATATGTCGACGACCGATCGATCCACCACCAACGACGAGACCCGACACAGAGACACTCATAGCGTTCTCTACCCAAGTCAAAACGGAGAATATTAAAAATGGGGGTCGTAAAATCAGCGGCGTACGTCGGTCACTCGCTATCGTTCGGTTGAACTCGAGCGTGTTACCACCCTATTTAGCGTCACCTACTGTTGACACCGAGAATTCCGGTTTCCGTTCAATATCGCGGTGCTCACGATCACGATTATTCGCCGGCTACAACCGATCGCCTCGAGAGATAAGCTTTTTAAAATTGTTTGTTCTGTCGCAGTCAACGATTCAAATATTATGGAATTTGGTCAAACACTGTGTCTTTACGCCAATCTCTATACCGACAAGCGTATTATCACAATCGCTAATGGCGACTCTCTCACTACCGATTGAAACGAAATCACGAGAATTCGATGGGAAACTATGGTTGGCAATCAATCTTGCCCAGGAGGGTCACGAAGTCGCGTTTGGCGACAAAGCACATATTCGACCTCATTTGACCAAGAGCCTCAATCCCGACGTACATATCGTCAATAACCATTTTTGGTCATCCAAAAAGCTAGAAATTATGCGCTCACTTTCCGAAGCGAACGCGACCATAGTTGGACTCGATACCGAAGGTGGCGTCTTTCCATCGGAGGAAAGCTTTCTATCGAGGGTCTCTAGCGAGTCATTACAACACACCGATCTGATTTTTGCGTGGGGTGAGCTCCCAGCGGAGCTTATCCGTACTGAAAGGTCGTATCCTCGCGAACAGATACACGTAACGGGTAACCCACGATTCGATCTTTTACACTCTGACCTCCGTGGAATCTACGAAACCCCAGCAGATGAGATTAGCGACGAGCACGGACAATTCGTACTGATTAATACTAACTTCCCCAGTGTGAATTACTACGACGACTCGCTATCCGTACAGGCAGACGAAAATTTCGAATACCAGAGACGATTACTGGACGAATTGCTCGAGTCAATACGGTCATTGTCTACGGAACTTTCAGAACACTCGATTATTATACGCCCACATCCGTCCGAAGATTACGATTTTTATCGGACAGAATTCAAGAATGATCGTTCTATTACAATAGAACATTCTGGAGACGTACGTGGATGGATCTACGCATCCGATTGCGTTATTCACAACAGTTGTACGACTGGTATCGAAAGTACAATGTTGAATGTACCAACAGTGTCATTTGAGCCGAACATCGAAGGGACAGCAGCGAACCGGCCACAGCTTCCAAATGATGTAAGTACTACCGTCACGACCGAAGACGAATTAATCGATCAGGTGAAAACGTACGTCTCTCGATCGACACGCTACGAACTGTCAAAGACGAAGGAGGCAAAACTACGGCAGTACTTCGCCAACGTAAACGAGCAGGCGGCACCGAAAATCGCCTCAGCAGTGAACCAAATCGATGGTGTTGTGGGTGAAACATCGTTTCCAAAGCCCGGTTACTGGCGACGCGTTAAGCAAACAGTGAAAGAACAGCCGATTGCACCCTACATTCAGGAAATCAGGGGTGTTGAACGGTCAGGATACCGCAAGCAAAAATTTCCGGGGTTGTCGATCCACGAGGTTCGATCCCGACTGAGGGATATCGAACAGCAGGTCGGTATAGCTGATCTCGAAGTTAGACGCGTTAATTACACTGATGACGTGTACTGGATTGCAAAACAATGACTCGTCTCGCCTTGGCCAAGTAATCCGATAAATCACCAGGCTTGTCGTCTTGGGAAGAACGTCTTTTAGAAAATGTCGTCCACCATAGAAGGTCAGAAATTCCACTCCCTTGAATGTCGAGGTCGAACACCATGCTATCGAAGTCATTGCACACCCCCCAATGATAGTCGGCCCAACGACCGGTCCGTTCGTCTGATCCCCGGGCGCCATCTGTCAGTGGCGTGTGCGAACCTGTCAGTTTTCCTGGGGCTGTGCGTTAGCCAACTCGTTCGATCGATTATTCTCTGTCGAACGGACGAAGGATTACGTCGCTATACCACGGTACCATAACAAGCCATGCAAACGATCGAGATGATCGGGCCGCCTGGAGCAGGCAAAACAACTATTTCTCAAGAGTTATCAAACAAAGAGGATTTATATTTCTCCCGAACGAAAGCATTTGCTTCTTCGTTGCCTGCCGGATTTATAGTAAAACACGCACCGCCACTTTGGCCAGCAGTCCGGACGCTTTTTTCCCACGTTCGTCCCCGGTACGAGCGGGAATTCATCTCACGATATCCCGGGGTACTCGAAACGATCGCACCGATCATTCGAACCAGTGACGACGCCGAGAATGTGTTGGACTTGATATTCCGTGAAGCTGCTTGGTTTGCATTCTTCTCGGATCATCTGGCTGACAACGAAACGTACGTTATCGACGACGGACTGTACCAATTTCATCTTCGACTGATGTCGATAGACGGCTGGAACGCTACTCGGATACTGGACCGACTACACAAACCGAACAAATTCATCTTTGTTGATGCTCCTGCTGAGACGTGTTTCCATCGCCAAAATTCTCGCCCGAGGGGCCGTGCCTCCAAGCTCGTCGGACTGACCGAATCAGAGGCAATTCGTGAGATCAACGAGATGCGTTCAGGCTCTGAGAAGATTGTCACCGAAGCAAAAGCACGCGACATCGAAGTCGACGTAATAAAAACCAACTCGAATTCGTGAACATATTAATTTTTCAACGGTTAATGAAACGGCCGAGCGAAATACTATTGTTGAAACTGAAAGTCATTTACCCCAACTGGTGTGTACATCGTCTCAGTAGCGACTATATTTCACCAAGCGGTAGGGTTTGCCCCATCTTTTTGTCGGAAAGTATAGGGACAGTCCCTCCTCGTTAGCCGCGGGTACCTTCTCAAGATCAGGTTCTATAGTAACAACTGAAACGATGTACACACCGATCGCCGATCCGTCTGGCGATCGGGGTGGGAAATGACGTGCAGTGGCTACTATCGGTCGTGAAACCGAACTTATCAAATGAAATGATTTTACGGAGAGTGTGAGGCTCACTACTCTTATGAATATGACTTACATAGCCGTCCATAGCGTTAGTTAATAAATGTCGATTCGATCGTCATTACAGAAATTTTCGAGGCGCTGGTGCGAAGAAGGGCCTATTTCAGCCGTTCGAAGCTGTCTGTGGTATATTCTAAGCCAGCCAGGAAAATTCAAATTTAGATATATAAAAAGACAACCATTATATCTTACTGCCGTTAAAATCCGCATTCGCCTGCTTCAACGGTTATCCTCCGATGTAGTTACTGACGCTGACCCTTTCAAAGTGATATGTTGATCCGAGTAATATCCAATACCAATCGAATGCATATTACGGCCATAAATGGGGGGAAGTAATAGACGAATCGTGGAGTACTAAACCGATAACGGACAAAGAGCGCTATCAGTCATTTGAACAACGATTTGTACACGGTGTTTCAAGCGATGAACTGCCAGATTTGAGCAGTTCCAAGGAAAGACTTTTCGAGAAAATCATGAATGAAGGATATAAAGAGGGCGAGTGTAAATCGGTCTCCAGATACATTCCGTTCTACTATTCCGATTTGATGATCGGCGTCAATATCGATGCTGATGGTGAGATTCACTGGGCCGGATGGGGAAGGAACCGACTTTGTATCGCAAAAATACTCAATTTGAACGAGATTCCGGTTCAAGTTCATGTACGTCACAGGGAGTGGCAAATGGTCCGTGACGAAATACGCAACGTTGAGTCCGTCAATGAATTAACTGACGAATCCAGAAGGCATCTAACACATCCTGATTTACTCGACATTATTGACGAAGGAGATCCTCAAAAACCGGAACACAAAACGTCATACGATCACCTTGCGTGATCGCTCATTTCGACTTCTATACGTATATTGATTATTTGTGTCGGCAGTCCGGCTATACTCTCTGTTCGAACTACCAACTCATTTGCACTCATAAATTGCAGACACTATTCGTTCAGCTCGTTTCTTCCACGTGTACCGCTTACTTTCTTGACGTGCTTTCGTACCGAGATTGGTTGCGAGAGCGTTCGACTCGAGAACTCGCTCGATCTGATTTCGCAACGATTCTGCGTTTCCTTTCTCGAACAAAAGCGCGTTTTCCCCATCGACCAGTACCTCTTTGAGGACCTCACGGTCACTCGCAATTATCGGTCGACCAGCGGCCATGTATTCGAATAGTTTGAGCGGAGATACCCACGGTCTCGAAGATTCCGTATACGGAGCAACCAGGACGTCGGCCGCAATCTGGTAGACGGGAATGTCGGCAGGGTCAACGAATCCGGTGAACACTACGTTTTCAGAATAGTTTGTACTTCGTTTTACTCGGTTAATGTCGTCCTCGTATCCGCCAACCACGTATACGGTTGCATCGATCTCCTTTGCGGATTCGATCAAAACTTCGACGCCCTTTCCGGGATACAGATGACCGGTGTACGCGACGATTCGCTCGTTTTCCGGTATAGTGAGTTCCGACCGGGCTTCCGCACGCGTCCGAGAACGATACGGTCTCAAATCTACGCCGTCGGGAGCGACGAGTACGCTCGATCTATCGATCGGATACTGGTCGAGTACGTAGCGTTTTAGTTTGTCTGTGATACAGACGAGTTTATCGACAGCCTGGAAAAATCGTGGTTTCAAATGCGCCGAAATCGGTGTATGCATCTCGAAGACCAGCTTCGGTCGGCGATTGGCCGGCACGGCCTTTCGTATTTCGTTGAAAAGAAACATCCCATAATAGTTTCGTCCGTAAATAATGTCTGAGCTGTCTATTTGTCCAGTAAGTACCCGCGTGACGAGCCACGAACACATGGTACCTGCCATTGAAAGAAGGCCAATCTGGGGGACGGTTTGGAATCGGGACTGAAGCGTTGGGACCGTCTGCACTTCGAACTTCGTTTCTAGGCCATAGAACTCAGCGATGGATTCCCAATCGGTTTGTCCCTGACGCATACCACTACTCGGGTGTAACAAGCACACATCGAGATCGTTGTACTCGAACGACTCACACATCCGAACTTGCTGAATAGCGTGGGCCTTCTTGCTCGGAAAGTCGGCGGTTGAAACATAATATAGCATACTCAGAGGGGGGCCGAATTTAGAGAGGGGGCTGGAAAATCTAATAACAACCGCAACGGTTTGCACACTGATCGCAAAGCGGTCGTACGATCGGGTGTGCGTTGACTTGCGGTGGCTACTATAACATCACACCTACTCAGTGACTGTGTCGTAAAGGACATTCAGTTGACTTATCACTCGAGATAGTTCAAACTGCTCGGCCTGCTCACCGGCCGCAACAGACATTTCAGGTAGTTCGTTCGATTCGACAATGTTCACGATCGTGTCGCAGAAACTCTCAGCAGTGCCGTCTGCCAGCCGGCCCGCCTCTCCAACGATTTCTTCGATACAACCGTAATCAGTCGTCACGATCGGTGTTTCGGTTGCCAAAGCTTCTAAGTATACACGTGCTAACGGTTCTTCCCAAACACTGGGGTGGATAAGACAGTCGTGAGACGCATATACCTCCGGCAGTTCAGCGTTTGAAATGAACCCCGCGAACTGTACGGCGTCTTCGACGTCGTAGTTTTCGACCTGTTCGTGCATTCGACGTTCCAATTCACCAGTTCCAACGACGGTAAGTTCGAACTCCCACTCAGTTTTATTCAACCTCTCCATAATCGGGACAAGTGTCTGTACGCCCTTGTGGCGGGATAACGATCCGACGTACAGTAATTTGTACGGCTCTGAGAAAGTACTTCGATGAGTGAGCGAGAAGTCTTCGTCGATGGGATGTGGAATAGTCGCTATTTTCTCGGAATCGTATCCAAACTGGACGTAATTGTTCCGAACATGAGTGGACGGAGCTCGAAATCCGTCGATGAATTCGAGACGACTCTCACCGCTGTTAATCAAACGAAGTGATAGTAACTGGCTCGCTGTTTCGTACAAGTACCCGTGTTCGTTACTGTGAAACCCCGTACTGGCGATACAGTTGAAACATTTAAATATGGATTTGCTCTGACACTGTTTGTCGTCCTGATAACGGAGGTCGTTCTTTGCGCAGATGCCTCCGTAGGCGTTTAGCGTTACTACGGTTCCTACGTCTGACTGTTTCCCAACTTCCCCGATGGACGGGATCAAACGCATCAAGTAGCTATGAACTAGATCAAACTCAGTCAGCTCATCGACCCTGGATTCGACTTCACGATTCTGTCGAGTGGGTGTATGTGGGTGATTGCTGTATCCGTCAAGATGACGCAACGAAATCCCGTCCCTTTCTGTCCGTTCTGGTGGAGGACGAGTGCAGTATACACAAACCTCGTGACCCACATCAGCCAGTCCGTTCACGATCTGCGTTGCAGAATGAGCGGCTCCCGTTCCCTCTGATGTGGGATATCGCGGATGAATAAAGGCGATACGCATAGTAACGGAGCTACTCGAGCTATTGAGGAATAGATTGCGTCGATATTCAACGATTGGTCCGAAAAAAGAAGAGTAAATACAGGTCATCGCTCAACACAGCGGAATTCTGTTTGTAGTTTCTAATCAGGTGTTCAAATGTCTGAACAGTCGCCGTCTCCTTTCGTAGAATGGCCAGGACTGTGCCCAAACATACTTACCGACGATTACAGTAGGGTCTCCAGATGCGAGACCGATCTCTCATCTTGGTTCAGTTGCTCGTGTTTCTTGCTGTGATCGGCAGTTCAGTCTGGGTGCTTGGTTCCGATTTCGAGGCGAGTTTGCAGTTCATGAGCCTCGTTATTTTGTTCGTTTTCGTCGTCGTGATCACGTGGCCGCTTACGAAACCACTCGAGGAGTAAGCATTCCCACCGGTAGAGAACTGGTGTGGCGAAGACGACGAGGAGGAAATCGAACAGAACGCGATGTCTGACAGTAGCTCCGAAATTTCCACTGAACAGTCCATAGCCCACGATTCCTCCCAGGTATACCGTTATCAACATCGTCAAAGCGGCCGCGTTCGTCTGTTTGCGCCGAAGCGAACGAAAGGCGCTAACGAGTAATACGATCACAGCGACCAGATAGATTCCGGCCGCGAGGTGGAACAGTGATTCGATCTGTAACGGAAACGGTGAAAACTGAAAATAGATAGACGTAGTCGGAATCGAAAACACGACGTCGAGCCACGAGTCGTACCTCAGTTCCTCGAGATAGGCGGCACCGCCGCCTACGCGGCGCTGGCGTTGGTCATTCAAGGTTTCGAGTGGAAAGTATCGACCGAATAGAACGAGTCCGAGGAGACCGGCAGCGGCGAGGATAGCACCGATAGTCGACATGGAAACGTCGCGATCGATCCGTACCGAGATTGCTCGTACGCTGGCACCGACCATTGCTCCGAGGACGAGCAGCAACGCAACTTCGATACGGAGCAAGTAGAGCATACAAACCAGCGGGACGGACAGCGACGCCGACCAAATTGATCGATCGAGGACCGTACGAACGAGGAGTGCAATCGAAACGAACGTCACCAGCAGTACGAACGCATCCCGAATCGGGACCGAAGTGGAGAGGGCTGGCAGCGGAAGAAACAGAATCAAAACTGTAAGACCATTTGCAGATCCCGGCGAGAGATAGAGGCGTCGAGCAATATAGGCTGCCGGAATTGGAATGAGCACTGCAAACAAACTGTTGAAGACAGCGAGTACTCGGACAGAGGGTTCGAACACCGCGTACAGAAACGCCTGAAATGTTGCGAACGCGATGACCTTTTCGGAAGCGTCTGGAGTAGTCCCTTCGAGGAGTTCCAGAGCCGTCGTATGGAAGTAAGCGATGTCCCAGGCGTACGGCAGGGCCGGGACGACGATTAGACCGATACAGAGGTGGGCAACGAAAGCGATCGGTGCGAGCCGTCGGTAGAATGGATCCTCGTAGCCGAACAAAACGATCGCCAAAAGTAACCCCGCTGTGAGTATCGCGGTCGCGAGAACGATCATTCTTTGTTCACCTTTCTTGGGGCCCGAGTGGGTCCGTGGTCATCGTCACCGGTTTTTGGGCTGGGCAGAGGCACAGGTGCGCCGAACGAGGCTCGAACGCTCATCTCGAGGGGCGATGAATCGCTTGTTCGAATTCTTCGACGAGCACACGTTGAGAGTAGTGTTGTTCAACGTACTCCCGTCCGTGGTCGCCAAAGCGCTGACGTTTCGATGGATTGGCGGCTAGTTCTCGGATGGAACGACAAAACCCCTCGATGTCGTCCGGGTCGTGAACGTATCCACACTTCCCGTTTCTCACGTTGTGCCGGATTCCACCGACTGCGCTTCCGACGATCGGTAATCCTGCCGCCATCGCTTCGACGACGGTGATACAGAGCCCTTCGAATCGTGATGGTTGTACGTATATGTCAACAGAATTCAGAAACGTCGGTAGCTCTCTTACGCTACCGAGTAACTCGATGTTCTCGACTCCAATCGTTTCGATCCAACACGCTATCGTTTCTTTCTCCGGTCCGTCGCCCACGATTCGAAATATGACGTCTTCATCCTCGAGTTCGACGGCCATTGAAACGAGATTTCGGAAGTTTTTTTGACCGGAGATGACACCAACGCTTCCAACGGTTATCGGACCGGTATTGTCGTGTTCGCGGGGTTCGAACTCACTCAACGGTATCCCGGCGATCGGGACGCTCTCGACGACGTCGTCGGCCAGTCCGAGTTCGCCACAGAGTATTTTGGCGACAGGTTCTGAATCAGCGAGTACAACGTCGCTCAACGGAGATGTCGTTTTGAACAGCATCTCCCTGAACAGCGTTTTGAAGCGCTCGTTGTGATGCCAGGTCGCGACGGTGGCGTCTCGATTGACGACGCCAGCGACACGAGTGAGAATGGAAGCGTGATAGAGCGAACCGACAATGACGTCTGCGCTGGCTACTGCCGACACGAGTCTCGAGACGTCTCGAGGGGTCCTGACCCGTTTGCAATCGAGTATCGATTCAACCGTTGGAAGCCGTTGTTCGACGAACGTTTTGTCGTAGCCGTCGATCGTTACGACGGTCACGTCGTACCGCTCGTCGTCTAGTCCGTTTAACAATCGAGCCATTCCAACCTGTGCACCACCCATCCGAAGATCGTTGATGACGTACAGCAGGTTACACGCGTTCATCACTCGAAAGCCTCTGAAGTACTCGTTCGTCGCCCCAATAACACGGGGTGCATTCGATTCGGCTGGCATCAAAATCCGTCTCGGTGCTGTTCAATGGCGTTCGACCGAGTGTGTCGCCGGGTTTCAGCCAGAAGAGTTCGTCTCGGGGTGTCAGCATGACACCGGTGATGGTCGACACGCTTCGAGCGGCGTTCCGCTTCGATTCGAGTCGATCGTACGTTCGAACGGTCCGATACCGATCAACAGACGAGGTGTCTTTCTCGATAGTACAGGGCAGGCTTGCATGTGACGACCCCCATTTCGGGCTTCGTTATATATTTACACCCTGCCAGTGCTGAAGGATCGACTCTACGTAAAGTAACTCTGAAATGATCATACACTGATCACACAGCGGTCGTGTGATCGATGTACAAACAGTTTCAGTTGTTACTATCGTCAGCAAACGAACCAAACACTCTTACTTTTGGTTGAAGGACGTGTGCACGACCGAAGACAGAGTAGATTGATGGGGTGTTGATGGCAGTCGAGAGTACAAATGATGGTTATGAAGTTCGTCTACCTGCCTTTACGTGACCAGCGTGTGAATCTTACTCGCTGCGTTCTCGTGTTCTCCGATCGAACGTATGAGTAGGGTTTCATCCGACGTACTGGTGTCTACGCTGATGCAGGCATCGTTGAAGGTTCGAGGACTCATCCTGATTCCGTTATTAACTCTCACGCTCGGCGTCGCAGAGTACGGCGCGTATATGCAGGTGCTCGCGGTTGTCAGCATCCTGGCTAATATTTGTCTCCTCGGAAGCAACTATGGTATCGTAAACTACGCACACAACACGGAGACTCCGAAACGGCTGTTTTCGTCGTTATTTCTTCTCACAACCACGCTTGCCGTTTTCGTCGGCGCTCTCGTGGCAGTAAATGCGGAATTGTTGGCCCGTTTGACCCTCAGGGCCGACCGATTCGCCCCGCTATTCCTCGTTGGTTCCGCCTACATCGTCGTAACCGTCGTCTTTCAACTCGGCCGCGCACACTTTCAGGCTAATCGCCGAGTAAAATTGTTCTCGACGTTTGAAGCCGTTGACGTCTATCTCTCAGTCGGGTCAATTGCCTTCGCGATCATTGTATTCGATACCGGTATTTCCGGCGTGTTAGTTGTCACGCTCCTCAGCCGAATCGTCTCTAACATCCTACTGTACGGAATCATCGTTCGGTCCACGGGCATCGCACGGCCGACGGGAACCGATGTCATCGGTTGCCTTCGATTTTCGATAGGAGCTCTCGGAAACAAACTCTCTCAGAAACTGCTGGATCGGACGGATCGTATCCTGGTCGGTTATTTCTTGGGTGCAGGTGCTGTCGGCATATATTCGGCCGCATACTCTGTATCGTACATACTACTCCTGTACTCGCGCCCACTGAGCGTAACGTTCTTCCCGGAATTCTCCCAGCGATGGGCCAACGACGATCATACGACGATCCAAGAGTACACCGCATCGGGCCTACGCTATCTCGCGGTACTCGGGTTACCGTCGATTGCTGGACTCGCACTGATCGGGCCCGACGTTCTCGAGGTTCTCTCTACGCAGGATGTCGCCCAACTCGGGGGGGTCGTACTAGTGATTCTCGCCGGAGCGATGCTCTCACGAGGCGTCGTCGAAATCTACACGCAATTGTTTTATGCGACGAACAACTCGCGTCCACCGGCACTCATTCAGGGAAGTGCGGCCATCGGTAATGCCCTGTTGAACGTCGTTATGATACCTGTCTGGGGTATCGAGGGCGCGGCAATTGCATCGCTTCTTTCGTTTGCCTGTTCGGCAATTGTCCTCGGAGTTCTGTTCCAGCCGACGCTCCGTACACCTCTCCCATGGAACAAGTTTTGGGTGACGGTTGTCACGACGTTCGTAATGTTTGTAGTTTTTTTAGTAATCGATCTCTCCTGGATCGCGACACTCACTCTCGCTCCAATAGTGTACACGGCAATGCTGTTTACTCTCGGTGGTGTAGACCGATCCGACCTCGAGACGATTGTGGACACGGTCCAGGGGTAACGGGGGACAGGTGGTCCGCTATGACTGTTTGTTGGTCGATCGACCACCGTTCCGTGATCGGCCGGTAACGACTCGCGGCAGTCCGAACGAGTTTCTTGCCGAAAAGTTGGCGACACTGATCGATCCCTTTGAACCAAGGTGGCCATCGTTACGGTAACAATGGAAGGGGTTGACATACTGAACGCACCGCTGTTGCACGATCAGGTGTGCATTGACTTGCAGTGGCTACTATAGTACTAGTACCTGGACAAATATCAAGTGTAAATTAATTTCATATAGGTGTTATACGTTCCACCCATCTATCTCTAAGCAGGAATCCCGCCTTTTAGGGAGGGAATGCGACACGATACTTGTCAACCACTACTCGATGGACGGGTCGGAATTCAACACCCGTTGCGCGTGGAGTAGCATCCCCTTCCACGTCAGTCCGTGACGTTTCTTCGTCTCTTTCAGAGACTTGTACTGTTCTTCGTCTATCTCGAAGTTGATGTGTAGCATTAATTATTATTGTGTCCAAACACACTTAATTTTGTCTACGTTATCCCTACGGGTCTGTCCGAGACGGTGACGAAGACACTACAGGCCACGCTCGCCACACCCACTACGGGCAAAGAGCAACGCCTACAGCGACTCTTGGACACATACCGCGAAGCACTCCACGATGCCTTCGACAACAGGGCGGATACAATGTCCGCCGTCAACGACGTTGTGACGCCCTACGAACTGCCATATCAGGCCAAAGACGCGCTCAAATCCTGCGTCCCGAAACTCCGCGACACGTACAATGCCGAGAGTTAGACGACGAGCATCCGCTTTGGCTCGTCAACCGGGCCGCAAAATTCGACTACTCAGAGGAACGCGAACACGGCTTTTGTGTGGCAGGCTCCGCGACCCGGACGCGGAACGAACTTCTGGATTCCGCTCCGTATCAACCCGGAGCAAGAATCTCTGTGGTTCGATCTGCTTGATTGGGACACGACGGCGGGCGAATTGCGGCTACAGCGAACTGTACATCGTGGGAGTTGCACGTCACCGTCGAATACTCGGTTGAAGAACCGACCGACCCAGGCAATCCGACGTACATCGGTTTCGACGCAGGTGAGAGCGCGTTGATCACGGGCTCTGCCCTCAAACGCGATGTACCACGCAAACCGATTCTCGTCAGCGGCAGTCGAGCGCGACACCTCCACAGAGTAGTGAAAAATGAATTTGTCACTACTGGTGTCGCTCCTAAACGGAGGATACGGTAATTTTTCTATTTCGAGTATTTAACAACGTATTAATCAGTAGACATATGCGCTTCTACAAACGTCAAGAAGAGTAATGGTTGAACTGCGATCAATTCGATGGAGTGGATACGTAATTCTCGTCGGGTTGATAGTCACAGGGGTGCTGTTGGCTCTGTTGACAAACAGTCTTCCACCAATTCTATTGGCAACTTTGGCGGTTTTGGTCGTCGCTCCATGGTATCTGTCAATTCGACAGGGACGTCTGGATTTTTTCGAGCCAGTAATATTCCATTCGATATTTGCTGGGATGCTTCTTATCGCTCTTGCTGAACAGTTTTATCTCGTTGATGGTCCGTTTAAATGGGAGGTGATTCGATATACGAGAGAAACCGGTCTATTGATAGCCGGTACCGCATTCGCCTCTGTGCTTGTTGCCACGTTGATTGGCTACTACGTAGTCGGTCCGATGCTTGCAAATCGAAAGGGGATTCAGCAAAATACGGTCATAAGAGCGATAAATCACACGGATAGCGCTTCAGGACGACTGTTTCGTTTGATCGGAGGTGGATACCTCTTGCTCGGTTTTGCCTTTTTTGCGGTTATCGTCTTTACTGTATTTCCACCTGGCGAGATTTTATACTTATTCTCGTCGACGGAGGCGCGCTCACAACTGTTCGCTGAAGTAGGAATTTTGACCTTTGGGGCCCGTACAGTCTACCTCGGGTACTTCCTCTGGTTGTGTGGTTCTCTGGTTGACGGACGGACCCCCTCGATCGTCGAACTTGCGGTGGTTTTACCTGTGACAGCAGTCCCGTTTCTCTTAGGGAATCGCAGTCAAGCGATGTCTGTAATCATCGTAACTATAATTTTAGTATACTATTCAACTACCAAGGACGTTATTCATGCAAGTGATGGATTTCTTTCGAGATGGTCAGACCGACTTCCGCCGTGGATCATGTACCTTTCTGTACCATTTCTCGGTTTACTAATCGCCCCAGTCATCGTCGTGGCGGGCTCCCTTCGACACGATAGGTCACTTTCAGAAACCATCACTCAAATCGACCCAGTAGCTATTCTCACAGCAGGCGTCCACAACGACGTCTTCGAGAACTTTCTCGCATTAATCACTATCGTCCCTGACCAGCTCGACTTTTATTATGGAACGTTCTATTTCAAACCCATAATCAATTTTATCCCTCGTGCCCTCTGGCCGGAGAAACCCCCTGCGACGACAGGAGGGGTCCTCTACCGAGAGTTAGGTGGGACATCGGGTGGGCGTCCCCCTGGTGCAATGGGTGACTACTTTCTCAACTTCGGTCCAACGGGTCTGCTGGTACTGGGTCTGATCTATGGCACGTTCTTATATTATGTCTATCATGTATTAGTCAGAAACGGTAACACTTCACCGCTAGCCATAGTAATATTTGGAATCTTACTCACGACCGTCGGAATAGATGGATTGACAGTTAATATGCTCATCGAAGTATTTGAGGAACTCCTGTTGATAACACCCGCACTGATTGCACTCGTAGTGATCCCGAGAGATAATCTTCTGCTCAACATTGTACGAGATCAATCAATTTTTATCAGATCAATAATTACTTTGAAAGAACGGCTTCGTGTAGCAGTCAAACACTCTCAGTTTGTACGTCTACGAAAACATGCTCGCGAGAACAACAAATAAAATAAATGATGGTCGTTCATACAAATGATGTTTGTCCGTATACGTCCTAGAATAGGGCGAGTGTCAATCTCACACCCGTGATGATACAAGAATCATTATGATATCTTGGTAAGAAACTCGTCGTAATTGTTCACGTATTGTTCGAACGAGAAGTTATCTATAATTCGCTTTCGGCCCGCAATGCCCATCTCTTTGCGCTTTTTTGGAGAAGTAACCAAGCTTTCAATCGAATTGGACAATTCATACACATTTCCCGGTTCGACGAGCAATCCAGTCTCCCCCTCGACGATGACGTCCGCCGTTGCCCCGACGTCGGTTGCAACGACGGGAAGTTCCATGGCCATCGCTTCGCGGACCGATCCCGGAATACCTTCGTTGTACGACGGAAGAACGAATAGATCCAAACTGCTGTAGAATTGTGGCATGTCATCGACCCATCCGTGGAAAGTAACGGATGTGGTAAGGTTTTCATCGTCGATGATCGTACGGAGTCGATTGAAATACTCGACGTTGTCTGCCCGAGCTGGTTGACCAGCGATGTGCAATTCGACGTTAGAACGGTCTATTTCACTGAAAGCTTTGAGAAGGTCATCGAGTCCCTTTCGTGGATGGATGAGCGCAGCAGTCCCTATACGAACAGAGTCCGTGTCCACTGCTGATGGATGGGGTGAAAACTTCTTCGTATCTACTCCTTTATGGAATACAACAAATTTGTGTTTTGATTCCTGATATTGTTTCACTGTGAATTTACGTTTTGCTTCATCACGTGACTCGATAAACACGTAAGACGTCGTTCGAAGCGCGATATCGTGAAAGAACTTCATGACCCCCGTAGACTCACTCAACAATCCGATATTCCAAATTGTTGTTGGCTGTGCAAACAGTATGTACGGTAGCAGTGTCATGTAGGACCGAATCTCGTCAACCCAGAGAACGTCAGCCTGTGAGAGCACGCGCCGCGCTTCGATGTTAAACTGACAGAGTCGCAGTCCTGCTCGCAGTTTTGTCACTGATGAGCCATCTAGTAATTTTCCATTGTACGTGTCGAGTTTACCACGATATGGTACGATCGTCAATTCTACTCCTTCTCTTTCGGCTTGCCTGGCGGTTTCGTCCGGTTTTTGTGTGAGCATGATGAGTCGGAACTCATCCGTATCGAGGCCAGAAAGCAGTCGAAGAAGCATCTGCGATCCACCGCCCTGAGTTTCATAAGCGGTTCTAAAAAATACGACCGTTGGTCGCTCTGCCGGCATAATTACGTGCTCTTGATGACGCGTTCTGTCGTTGCTGTCGTTTCTTTAACAGTCTTCTGCCAGTTGTACTCGTCTAAAACCACGTCTCGTCCTCGTTTTCCGGCCCGTGATCGATACGTGTCATCGTCAATGAAAGATGCAATTTGATCCGAGAACCCCTTCAGGTCACCCACTTCTGTAGCTCCCCCTAGCTCTTTCAACTCCGCCGCCAGATGTGTCAAATTCGACGTGACATATGGTGTTTCTGCCGCCATTGCTTCTAATAATACGCGAGGCGCTCCCCCTTCTGCTTCGCTCGGTAATACCACGAGATCTGCCGATCGATACACTGCCGGCATCTCATCGTATGAAACCATCCCCAGAAGATGGATGAAATCGTCGAGCCCCTGTGAACGGATGTATCGCTCTAGCTCTTCCCGTAACGGGCCGTCTCCACAAATGTACAGTTCTATCTGTGGATGCTTTTCCTTGAGCCGTTCGGTTGCTTTCACCACGTCGATCGGACGCTTTCCTTCCACCAGTCGTATTGGAGAAACGACCGCGAAGGCACCTTCGGAAATACGCTCAAACGAGGCTCCATCCGGTGTGAATCGCTCGGGATCGATGCCGTTGGAAACGACCTCGATCTCGCTTTTGATCCCAAGGCTACGAGCTCGCTTTTTTCCGCCTGCACTATAACAGAATACCAAGTCCGCTTGGTTGAACGTCCAAGCACCGATCGTACGAAGATATGGTTCAAAAATCCACCGAGAGATGTTCTGTGAGTATATCCCATGGTTTGTGACTAACAGTGGGACATCACCGTTCAGTCGTCGTCTCGCCGCGGCGAGGTTGGAACTAAAATATAGGTGTGAATGTGCGTGAATGACGTCAAAATCTCCGCTATCCATCAGATACTGTGCCAACCCCGGGCTGATCTCGTTGCCCAAGACGTCCACTACCGGTTCGTATCGAATCACGGTGTATCCGCTCTGTTCTTCGGTATGGGGTTGGTCTGGGTTCCTGCGAATCGTCAGTACGGTCACGTCGTGGCCCATGGCTGCCTGGTCGCGACTCATTGCGTGAACGTGATATGCTCCTCCGCCTTTCACCTGAGGATATACCTTCTGTGCAACCCGTAAAATCCGCATGCCGGACCGTCCATTCTTGGACGGTTATGTCATTCGCTTCCCCTCACAAATATAGAATTTCGGCTATCGAATTCTATGGCGATTCATCACACTGGCTACGTTGAAATGATTCTAACCTTTCGAATTCTGAAAACTGTTACGGCGATTATTCGTTTGATGGTGGGATCTGATAAATTCAGATTCATCTTCTCAACTCGTTGCTGTTCTATCTCGAACCCATGAGTAACGAGCATGGTTTGTATCTCAGACGGACTGAAGTGGTGAGGATGTGGCGTATCGATGTAGGAGAGTCGTTTTCGAATTATTCTAGGAATCCTGAACGTATTCACATTGAATATGAACTTCCCACCCGGGCGAAGTACACGACGAATCTCGTCCAGTACAGTACCGGGTTGAACGGTGTGGTCCAACACATTCCGATTGATCACGATGTCGAAGCTATCGTCCTCGAAGGGAAGATTTTCGCCAATGGCCGTGATCAGCTCTCCGGTACTTTCCTCGAGGACATCGCTAAACGCCGACGTAAGCGGATCGACAGCGACGTTGTTACACTGGATCTCAAGACCGTGAATTATGCCCGTGCCTGCGCCGACAGCCAGCACGTTCTTTCCCTCGAGGGTCTTCGGCGTGATTCCATACTGCGAAAGTACGTCTGGGAAAGATGATTCGTGTGACCCGTGTGAACGGTGGCTCGCCTCCGCTGTCTGTGCGGTTTTCCACCGCTCTATGTCAGTGTCCATAGAGACCCCACGGTAGCGATATTATCACTTGTTTCTGTAATGTACCGAACCCCCTTCTCGACGCCGTTGAGATACTGTGTGACTCTCTGGCTCGTATCGTTCTTAAGCGGCGTTACAGCGAGTTCGTGTGGGTCAGTTCGTTCTTCGAAGCGAGATGATTTTGAGTTTGCCCTGCCGTCGACACAATCACATCGTGTCGAATCGTTCCTAGACCGTAACTCTTGGCGTGTGAGTGGGCCGATTTCTCCGTTTTTCATCTGGACGCTGCACTCTAAATATCTACACTTGGCCACATGACCGTCGTACCACTGTCGTGTTGAATCTTTCATATGCTGTTTTTCACGAACGCAGAAGTTCGAGGACGTCTCGCAGTACGTTCCACACCTGGCCCATTATGATCTTCAGATCAAGCCAGAACGATTGTCGACGGACGTACTCGAGGTCGTATCGAAGTTTCTTTTCTGGTTCGTGGCCGGTGACGTCGTTGATTTGAGCGAGTCCTGTCAGTCCTGGCTTGACGAACCATCGTTTGCTCCAGTCAACCCCATTGCTCTGTATCTCCGTATCGAGCTCCGGTCGCTCCGGTCGAGGTCCGACAACACTCATGTTGCCGTAGAGGATCGACCACAGTTGAGGGATCTCGTCGAGGTGCGTCTGCCGGAGAAACCGACCTACGCGGGTCACACGTGGGTCAGTATTGCCGGCGTCTTCCGCACTAATTCTAGCCCCCGTGTCAGCTTCTGCATCGTCGACCATACTCCGGAACTTGTAGACGGAAAACGATTCACCGAAGACTGCTGTCCGTTCTTGTTTGTACAATACTGGGCCGGGACTGTCGATTTTGATCGCGATAACGACAACGGTTATCACCAGCAGAAGGGCGGTTGCGGCCGTGAGCGCAAACACAATATCAAATACGCGTTTGAACAGATGATCGAGCGGATCCCACGGTTCAATGTCGACGTCGACAATCTCTCCGATGTTGTCCGCCGAAACCAGCACGCTGTCGGCGTACTCCCGGTGGACCTTTGCATCCACACCATAGTTGTGACACGTATCCAACGCGCCGAAGAATTCCGCGCGGTCTGCGTGGTGAAAGGCCAGAACCACGGTACCAACATCGTGCTCGAGTAACACGTTCTCGAGGCGTGAGAGCCCACCGAGTCTGGGTAACGCCTCGAGGTGATCTCCCGACTCAGCACTGGTGTCATCGTCTACGATCGTAATCCCACCGTCTGCAGCAGCCTCGACTGATTTCGAAGTCCCTCGGATACTGACGACCGACGGGCACAGATAGCCGAGGACAGGCGACGTCATCGACGCCCGGATTCGTTCTATCTGTTCGAAGTCGTCGCCGACGACGAGCGTTCGTTCGGTCTCGCCGTCCGGGTTGTGGCGGATCCAGACGAACCACAGTGGAAGGACTACCCCTAACGTTGCGATGGTCATCACGAGCGTTGCCCGGGGCAACCGATGTGACCACTTGAAGTACCCGAGGCTCGCGAGTGCAAACCCGGCGACGAGTACTCGTTTCTGGACCAGAAACGTGGTATCGAGGACGCGCCGTGGCTGGGGTTTGTATAGCGGAACGAGACAGCAGCCGACGGCGAGTACGCTCAACGCGAGGGCCCAGTACAGCGACTGCCCGGTCAAGACAGTCGCCTCGAGCCGGTTGAACAGGGGGAGGTACGTCGTAAACAGATGTTGAGAGATCGGATGGTTCGCCACTGCAACGGCGCCAACCGTCAGCACCAGGACGCCAAGCGTGCTCACGAGTCGGTATTGCCACCCGGTGACCATTCACTTCGTTTGGCATCCAGCGCTCTCATAACCTATTTGATGTTTTCTCGAGAGCGTTTACGATCGAAAGCTTATCACTGGAGTTCAACGGCATATTCAACCAGTGAAACAGACCGACACCGAATAACACTGGGCATACACCACTTGCTTGGGGTCGATCGACGCGGTCGAAGTGTGAGCGATAGTAGTCACTGAACGTCAGTACAGTCCGCTTGCGATTGTCCTCACGGGGATCGGCCGAAATGGGCCGATCCGGGTCGTGGTTGCTGGCGGTGTGTGAATCGTTTCAGTTGTACTATAACGGGTTTATACTGCCGAAAACCGTCGGAGTTCGCTCATCAGTCGACGCTGGAAGATACGAGGACGTGGTTGAAAGTGAGTTGGGAGTCGACAGTTACGCAGATGCCGAAGAGACGTTCTGGGACTCGAGAACCAGTGGCTCGTACCAGTCGCGGTTCTCCCGATACCAGTCGACGAACTGTGAAACGCCCTCACGAATTCCCGTCGATGGCTCGTAATCGAGGAGCTCTCTGGCCTTCGAGACGTCTGCATGCGTGTGGCGTGCGTCGGCTTCTTTCGGATCAGCGTACTCGAGTCCGACGTCAGCGCCGGTTTCGTCGATAACGTGGGTAGCGAGTTCTTCGATCGTGATCGTCCGTGTCGAGCCGACGTTGAGGACCTCGCCGTCGCAGTCATCGTCCTCCAGTAACGTCAGATTGGCGTCGACGATGTCGTCGACGTAGGTGAAATCGCGCGACTGCTGGCCGTCGCCGTAGATAACTGGTGGTTCGCCGTTCAGACATCTCGAGGTGAAGTTCGTAATGGCCATGTTCGGCCGCATTCTCGGCCCGTAAACCGTGAAGTATCGAAGGGAGACTGTGGAGACGTCGTAGATCTCCTCCCAGAGTCGGCAGTAGTGTTCCCCGGCGAGTTTGGTGACGCCATACGGGCTCTGTGGAACGGTCTGGTGATCTTCGTCGTAGGGAAGGTAGTCAACTTCACCGTAAACGGACGACGATGATGCGTTGACGAACCGACGGATGCCGAACTCGTCGGCGGCAGTCAACAGCGTGAGCAGTCCGGTCGTGTTGATCCTATGGGGTTTTTTTGGATTTTCGACGCTCGCTCTGACGCCCGCCTGAGCGGCTTGGTTGTATATGACGTCGACGTCACCTTCTGAGAGTAGGTCACACACGAGTTCTTCGTCGGTGACCGATCCCTCGACGAACTGAAACCGATCGCCGCCAGCCGCACGACACTGTTCGAGATTCCGCTCTTTGATCCGGAGGTCGTAGTAGGGGTCGAGGATATCGAGCACCGTGACGGTGTGTCCGCGGTCGAGAAGGCCCGTTGTGATGTGCGACCCGATGAACCCGGCCCCTCCGGTGACGAGAACGTGTGTCATTTATGACCAATCCATTCCGGTTTCCGCCGACTGTTCCGCGTTTGCTATCGGTTCGTCGGTTCGATTCGATTTCGTTTGGAGTTGTTTCTCCGCGCGGTCGCGGTCCTCCGTGTATCCGACGTCGACTCGCCATCCCTCCATTCGGATCGCGTCGATCGTCCGTCCAGATTGAATGAGCAGGTCGATCGCGTCGGGGAGTTCGTACTCGCCGCGGTCGCTCTGTTGGACGAGGTGACAGGCATGGAAGATCGCAGGGGTGAACGTGTAAAAACCGGTCATAACGAGATTCGACGGTGGGTCGTCCGGTTTCTCTATCACTTCGACGATCTCGCCGTACTCGTTGGTGTCGAGGACGCCGTATCGGTTTGCTTCCTGATATGGAACCTGCTCTACGAGAAATGCCGCGTCGGCTCGGTCCTCTTGTTGTCGATTCACGACGTCGGCCAGGTTCGCCCGGAAGACGTTGTCGCCGAGCATCAGGACGAAGTCGTCGTCGACCATCGGCTCGACCTGTCGGATCGCGTGGGCCAACCCGAGCTGTTCGCGCTGGTGAGCGTACGTGATCGGGACGCCCTCGTAAGCGTCTCCGTATCGGTCGATGATCTGTTCTTTGAGGTGGCCGACGACGACGATCAGCTCGGAGACGCCGATCTCGAGCAAGTTGTCGAAGACGTCTTCGACGATCGGTCGCCCGTCGACTTCGACGAGCGCTTTCGGTTTATCTTCCGTCAACGGGCGAAGGCGCGTGCCTTTCCCCGCTGCGAGGACGACAGCTTGCATATCCTCCGTCGAGTCGAAACGGCGGTAAATAGCTAATTCGCGTAACTACTGGTTTCCGGACTGTTTCGAATCGTACGGGGACATTTTCGACTGCGACGGGGCGATGGTATCGCCGGATTGACTCCACCGTTTCGGCTCTCGAGTGTCTATCTCGCGTATCGGTTCGGTTCCTGAACTGCACTAGTAGCGGCGTCGATACGCACTAGTAGCGGTTCCCAGGTTGTGGCGTGGAGTAGTCACTGGTGACGTCCCAACCTGAACTGGTTGGTGAAATCATCTGCTGGGTGTCGATTTCACTCGGTAGGCGACGCTTGGGAGGTACTAGTACTAGTCCGGAGAACCGGTCGCCGAGACCGAGGCCGACAATCTTCTCGATGACTCCCGAAAACTTCAGCAAGCGACCGTACGACGCGGAGAAGTACGGGTCCTGCGTGAGACGGGCGAGCGATAGGGTGGTCGAGGAGACGACCACCCGTCTCGAGTCACGTCGGTTCGGAGCCGCCACCGACCACTGCCTTCAGGATCCGCAACTCCTCCGCTTCGGTGACGTGGTCGTCTCTGAGGCAGGCGTACAGGACCTTGTGGAGGAGTTCGGGATCGGACGGGAGCTTGGGGTGAGTGCCCGCACGCTTTTCGGGCGGGAGTCTCCCCTCGAGCGCGCCGATGCGATGTGTGAGGTGTGCCACCTCTTCTGTAAGTTCCTCGACGGAGTCGGCGACCGCTCGCTCGAGGTCGTCGCCGTTCGACTGTGCCTCGTCTTTGGACAGGGTCTGTCCGCTCGCCGACCGGTCGGATTGCAACCGATTCGGTTCCTCGGTCGAATCACCGGTCTCGAGCGATATGGGATCGGAGTCGTCGGACGCGTCGTCTCCGTGCTCTTTGCGTTGCTCGCCCTCGCCGCTCGAGTGATGGGGCGAGCCGTCGGTCAGTGTGGGGTTTCGGTCGTCGTTCGCCGAATCGTTCCTCGATGCCCCATCCACGCCGTCGGGGTGGGTTCCGCGTTCGAATACGTCGGTCACGAACTCGCGGCGGTCCGACCAGTCGAAGCCGTCGATGCCGTTGACGCGCTGGCTGATCGTCGCACTGCTGACGCCGAGGTTGTCGGCGAGTTCAGCCTGCGTGGCTTCGGGATAGCGGCGGATCTCCTCGAGCGTTTCCAGCTGTTTTTCGGTCACGTCCGACGGCTCGAGCGACGGTTCGACTTGCGTAGGGGTTCGGCGATTCTGATCGTTCATCGGTGATCGATCCGTCGTCGAATTTGGTTCGTCCACGGTTTCGATGGGGTCCTCACGGTCGGCTCCGTTGGTGTCTCCGCCGTTGCGGTCGGCTTCGGTGGCCGAACGAGGGTCGATTTCGGTAGCCGATCGATCGTTGGGGTCGGTTTCGGTGGGATTTCCGTCATCGGCTTCAATCTCGGTCGGTTCCCCTTCCCTGCCGGTCGGCGTGGTGGGTTCGTTGCCGTTGACGCCGGCTTCCTCGGATCCGTCTTCGGCCGTACTCTCACCGACGTTACTGTCACCAGTGGCTTCGCCCGCTTCGGCGTTGGTGTGACCCTCGTTAGCGTTTTCGTCGGTGTCACTGTCACCTTCGTCACCGGGTTCGGCCGGATCGCCGTACTCCTCGAGGACCTTTTCGACGATCGACGTCGTCACACCGCTTACGTCGTCGGCGATCTCCTCCATCGACGCGTCGGGTCGGGATTCGGCAGTATCGAGGATCTTTTTGTGGACGAGGGCTCGCGGGACGTTCGATTCGCGACCACCGCGTTGGCGGGAGGACGTCGTCGAGTTGCTCATAGTCCCTTCAATAAGACCCCTTTCACCCCTGAACACCTCGCCTCGTGTGTTATATCTTTTTCACAGCCTGAAAAATAACGTCGCTCCGTAACAGTCGTCCGTTCCGGTAATACACGATCGTCGACTCCGATACGCGAAGCGACGAGCACCATCCGATCGTATATGGGAACGCCTTCCGAGACCCAACGCGATGTCCATCCAGATCGGGATTGCGAACACGTCACGTGAAAGAGTTAACTGTCGGCTCGGAATAGCAAGGGTCGGCACATCTCTCGAGCGGGATCTTGCTCCCCTCGAGAAACACCGTGGCCCCTCGAGTGGGACACCCTCGTTCCGATCGACGGACACCTCGTCCTCTCGGACGAACGACTCGGCGCCCCCGCCATGAACCGTAGTCTCGGCGTTACGGAACTGATTCGACGCCTCATTCCGGAGTGGACCGTCCCGCTTTTCGAACTCACAGCAGTGCTCGGTGACGAACTGCTCGTCGTCGGCGTCTTGCTCGGTATCGGTATCGTGAACGTCGGTCGGTCGATCCGGAACGACGACGATCGGTTACTCTCGGCGGACGCCGCGACCCTGCTCGCGATCGTCCTCGGTGGTCTGGCGCTTACGCTGGCGCTGAAGGCCGCACTCGACTTCTCGAGGCCGCCGGCAACGATGCAGGCGATCACCCGTGACGGGGCAGGATTTCCAAGCGGACACACGATGGCCGCGACGATCCTCTGGGGTGCACTCGCCGCGTGGATCGATCGCGGAACGCCTCGAGTCCGGATGCTTCTCGCGTCGGCCATCGTCCTCCTCGTCGGGGTGTCCCGACTCGCAGTCGGCGTCCACTACCTCGTCGACGTGCTCGCGTCGGTCGGCCTCGGCGTCGGCTACCTGCTCGTCGCGACGCGAGTCGTCGACGGTGAGCCGGCGCGGGCGTTCGCCGGTGCCGCGTTACTCGGGGTGGCGGCGCTTTTGATCACGGCGGGAAGCACCGACGGCTGGCTCGCGTTCGTCGGCTGTGTGGGGGCTGGCGCGGGTTGGTGGACCATCAGCCGGCCGACCGTCCGGGATCGGGTGGTCGGTGTGACGCGATAATCGTCTCGAGACCGACTCTCGCGTTTGCCCTGATTCGGACGCAATTCGGTGGGACGTCGGCGACGACCGCACGGCGTTCACTCCTCGTCGCCGCGGTGTTTCGCGAGCGCCTCGTCGATCGTCAACTCACCGGCCGCCACGCGACGAGCGAGCATCTCGTCGATCGCTCGGTTCCGATCGCTTCGGTCGCGCGAGCGGTCTTTGATGAGTTGTAGCTCGCCTTTCGTCGGCTCGATCTCTCGCGAGTCGACGACCTCGCCCTCGAGGCGGGCGATGTTGACGGCGGCGAGGACGTCCTCCATTCCCCGTGCGCCGGTACCGAGGTAGGGCGTCGTGCCGGTTTCGTCGACGAGTTCGATGCGGACGTCCTCGAGGTCGTTGACGAGCGTGGCGCTTTGTAAGCGCGAGCCGTCGCCGATTCGCACGACGGGATGGGCGGCTTCGGCCACCTCGCGTTCGATGACGTCGACGGCGTCGGCGAGGGGCACCTGGAACGCCGCGACGACGACGCCGCCGTCGAGGACGGCGATACCGGGTTTTCGTCCCGGATCGACGCCGATGATCGTTCGCCCGTCCTCGCCGCGAACCGTCGTGAGCGCTTGGTCGACGGCTCGGCGTGGTTGTTCAGGGTCTGCAACGATCGTCGACACGTCGTCGAAGGCGCTAGCGTGGTCGGCGTCGGTGACGACGACGACCGCCCGCTCGGGAAGCGCCTGATCCGGTTCGACGGTCGTGAACGTGGCACCCCGGTCGCGTAGCTCGTTGACGACGCCGTGATACACTTCGAAGTCCGACGTGGCGACGACGATCACGTCCGATCGTTCGTCTCGAGGGTGAATAAACGTGTCCGACCGTCGGCTCCTGTCGAACTCTCGAACCGTTTTCCGGACGCCCCGTCGTTTACGCCGCGAGATGAGTACGATCCTCGAGCCGGTTCCGGGGGGTTTTTGCGGGAACGACGCCAACCCCACCCGTGAACGACGAGCCGATTTCGACCGGCTGTGGCCCGGTCGACGAGTTACTCGGCGGCGGATTCGAACGGGGAACCGTCACGCAGGTGTACGGACCGCCGGCCGCCGGGAAGACGAACCTGGCGCTGTCGGCCGCGGTCGAGGCGGCCGCAGACGGCGGCACCGCCGTCTACATCGATACGGAGGGGATCTCGATCGATCGCTTCGAGCAGTTGCTCTCGGCTCGAGCGGTAGACCGTCCGTCGACGGCCACCGCCGGCGATGCGGGCGAGGGCGGAGCCGCATCCGAGGAAGCCGAACCGGCCGTCGAGTCGGTCGCCTCGCGGATCGTCGTCGAGGACGCACTCGACTTCGAGGAGCAGGCGGAGGCCGTCCGCGACGTCGAGGATTTCGCGGATCGTGCGGATCTCGTTGTCCTCGACAGCGCGACCGGCTTCTATCGCCTCGAACGAACTGGTGACGGCGACGAGGGCGAGTCGCTCAGACGGGTCGCCCGGCAGGTGACCCACCTGCTCTCGCTCGCCCGGAAGTACGACCTGGCGATCGTGCTGACGAATCAGGTCTTTTCTGATCCCGACGCCGACCGGACGCGAGCGCTCGGTGGGAACACCTTAGAGCACTGGACCGGCGTCGTCCTCCGCCTCGAGCGCTTTCGCGGCGGAAACCGTCGAGCCACGCTCGAGAAACACCGGTCGAAGCCGGTCGGCGAATCCGCCCAGTTTCGAATCACTGACGCGGGATTCGAGGCCGGTGACGAGTCACCACGCTTCTCGTAGGGATCTTCGTCGAGTGAGTCCCGCCAGCGTGGAGAAACGAGCGTCGAACGTCGTCGAGAACCTCACCGATCATCACGGGAAACCTCGCCGATCGCTATCGGCTGTCTCGCTGATCGCTATTCCGAAATTTCCTCGAGGACGGACGCTCCGGAGCCGGATTTTGACTCCCACTCCCACTCGTCTTCGACCCTGACTCTGCCGTCGTCGAGGCGTTCGACTCGCCCGCTCGAGCGGCCGGTTGCGGTTTCGCCGTCTTCGGTCAACTGGACGTACCGAATCTCCCACCGGCGACCGTCGAACGTCCCGACGAGGTGGCCGTCGACGACCTCACCACCGGCGTAGGTCGCGTATATCCGTTCGTCTTCCTGCTCGAACTGAAATCGGGTCTCCGAGCTAACGTCTCCGTCGTCCGTGTTCTCGACGCCGACGAGCGTTCGTCCGTCCAGGGAAATGTCGGTCATAGTGTTCACTCTCCACACGCCGTAAAAAATGTACGTGTGGTGTGACATCATACCGTCCACATGAGCGGTCGGTCGTCGCGGCCCTCGATCGCCGGGATTCGAGACGGTGTTCGACTGGATCGACTCGAGACGGCCGCCGAGTTTGGAGGAGGGTTCCGTGTATGACGAATGTTAACGCAGACAGAATAGTTAAGTGGCACAACGGCTTACTCGGGAACATGGCCGCTCACGGCCGGTCCGCACTGCGGGACCTGTTCGACGAGTCGCCCACACCCCACATCGCCCACCCTCCGCGAACCCATCATCGAGACTTCTACGTCGCGACCGACGGGTCGTTTCGGGAATCCGGCGGTGGGCTGGGCGCCGTGATCGAGACCCGGGATGGGACCCGCGTCGCGCGGATCGCGACGGCGGATACGCCCCCGGACAACAACGTCGCCGAGTACCGGGCGTTGCACCTCGGGCTCGACGTTCTCGCCGCGCGTGCGCCTCGAGACGTAAACGTCGGCGTCCTCGTCGACCACGACGCACTCGCCAGCAACGTCAACAACACCGTGTTGGCGACGAATCACCCGGACGGGAAGCCGCCGCGTCCACTCTCGATCCCGTCCGCGACGGGCTATCACTGGCGGGGAATTCAGGCCCGACTCAGCGGGTTCGAGGAGGTCCGTGCCGCACGGATCGACAGCGATCAAAACCCCGCACACCCGCTCGCGAACGCCCCACACCAGTACGAACACGTCAACAGCGAGCCCGATCGATGCGTGCTCCCGGAGCCAGTGGAATCCACCGCACGCGAGTTCCCTCCGCCCTCCCGGGCCAACCGAAACGGCGCGGGCGGACGCGCGTCGGATTGACAGGGACGCGGGCGAGTCGACTTCCCCCATCTCCGAACCGACACCGAATCCACAAACCGCGACCGTTCACGACCCGGAACCGTCACCGTTTTCTCGCCCGTCAAGAGAGTCGTCTCCGATGAGCCTTCGCGTCGCGGTCGCCGCGCCGTTTCGACAGAACGGCACGTCACGACTCGAGGAGAGCGAATTCGTCGTCTCGCTTTCCCTCGAGCGCGGCTGGTTCTCGCCCGATCAGGCCAAGCGACTGATCGACGTCGCGACCCGGGAAGGCCTGATAGAGCACGCGGACGACGAACTCGTCGCCGCGTTCGACCCGACCGACGTCACGGTCCCGGAAGAGTTCGTCCCCGACGAGGATCTGTTACGCGAGCGGTCGGCGTTCGAACGCGTCCTCGACGCGCTGGTCGCGGAAGGGATGGAAAAACACGAGGCAGTCGGCGCGATCAACGCCCTCCAGGGCGAACTGGGCGTGACGATCGAGGCGGCGGCCGTGATCTACGCCCGCCGGGAGGGGATCGACGTCACCGAACTGGTCCCGATCGCGAAGGCCGCACTGACGGCAGACGAAGCTGGTTAGTTCCCGGCCGACCGACGACCGACATGGTCGAGGAACGGATCACCGACGGCAAACGGATCGCCCAGTTACTCGCGTCGGAACTCGACGGTCGCGAGGACGACGGACTCGAGGCGGTCGCCGTCACCGACGCGGATCGGGACGTCGAGGCGACGGTCGACGGCGCTCGCGCCTACGAGGTCTCGTTGTTGTCCCGCACCGACGCGGCGACGCCTGCGGGTGGCGACGATGGCACCGACGATGACGGGGGCGATGCGCCCGCGAGCAAGCGGATCGCACGCGTCTTCGTTCACGAGAGCCGGGCGCGCCTCGAGTTCTCGGTCGGGCAGGACGTCGCGGCGCAGACGGCCGAAGAACGAGATCTTCGCGTGCGGCCGAAGGCGACCGAACCACCGCAGACGCTCGTTTTCGTCGAGAGCGGAGCCGCGGTCAAACGGGCGACGAACGTGGTACAGTCGGTCGTCGCGCGGGTACAGTCGACGGAGTAGATGGTACGACGGCCGAATCAGCGTGTCACGTTCACTCGAGATCCTCGAGTATCGCCGGGAGAACGTCTGCGATGGCCGACTGCTCGACGTGGGCAACGGCCCGCGAGTCGGGCTCGGGACCGTCCTCGAGGAGGACCTGAATCGACCGCATGCCGGCACCCGTCGCCCCGGTGACGTCCGCGTCGACCTCGTCGCCGACGTAGATCGCTTCTGACGGCTCGACGCTCAGTTCGGCCAGAATCGCGTCGAACGCCCGCGGATCGGGTTTGCCGGCCTCGAGTTCACCCGTGACGAGTGCGGCGTCGAACGCCCGTTCCCAGCCGAGGGTGGCGAGTTTGTCCCGCTGGGCGCGGACGGGGCCGTTGGTGAGTAAGCCGACGCGATACTCCGTTCTGAGCTCCTCGAGCATCCGTTCGACGCCCGGAAGCGGCTCGATCGCCTCCGCGATCGTCTTTCGGTAGGCGGCGGCGAGTTCGGCCGGGTCCGCGTCGCTCTCGCGGCGTTCGAGCAGGTCCGCGAAGATCGGCTCTCGGCTCTCCTGGGTGAGGTTGTTCCGGTGGGCCTCGAGGTACTCGCTTCTGGTCAGTTCCGGCGCGTTCGTGGCGTCGACCGCCTCCTCGAGTATCGTCTCCCTGTCCCGGCGTGGCACCGCGAGCGTGTAATCGAGATCGAAGACGATCGCCCGTATCATGAGTGGTGGAGGGGGCTCGAGGGGGTTGAAGCTATCCCTTCGGAACGAGGGCAACCGCGAGAAGTCTCTGTGCTGACGGATTTTCGCGCAATATCGACTTCGGTCACGAACGAAGCCGAGACACAGTGATGTGCGAAGACCACGGCGTCTCGATCGGACGACTCGATTGTGGTTTTCGACACCGTTAATTTGCCACGCTAGTATCGTTCCGAACGAATGGTTTCCGAGGTGGCGCTCTCCGTCGATCTCGTCGTTATTCTTCTGAGTGCGACGATCGTCGGCTTTCTCGCCAAGCGAACGGGTCAGCCGACGATCATCGCCTACATCGTCGCCGGCGTACTGATCGGCCCCGCGGTCCTCGGTCTCGTCGGAGTCAGCGAACTGACGGAACTCCTCTCGGAACTCGGGCTTGCCTTTTTGTTGTTCTTGCTCGGCATCAAGATGCGCCTCGAGGAGATTCAACACGTACTCGCGCCCATCGTCAAAATCTCGATCCCGCAGATGGGTGCCGTCTTTCTCGTGGGGATGGGCGTTGCGCTGGCGCTTCCACCCTTCGGCCTTCTCGAGTCGTTTCTGATCGGACTCGCGGTGATGTATAGCTCGACGGCGGTCGTCATCAAGATGTTAAACGACAAGGACGAGGCGACCTCGCTACACGGAAAGATCGACGTCGGCGTGTTGCTCGTCCAGGATATCGTCGTCGTCATCATCCTGGCCGTGCTCGCGGCTGGACGTCCGGACGACCTCGCCGAAATCGCGACGACGCTCGCGGTCGTGCTCGTCCTCGTCGCCCTCATCACTGTCGCCGCAATCGGCGCGTCCCGAACCATCCTGCCGGTCGTTTTCCGGCGCATCGCGGACAACAAGGAGGTGTTCTTCCTCGTCGCCCTCTCGTGGGCGTTCTTATTCGTGTTCGTCTCCGACAACGTCAACCTCTTTCTCGCACCGCTTGGCATCGAGGCCTATCTCTCGATCGAGATGGGCGCGTTTCTCGCCGGGCTGGCGATCGCACAGCTTCCATACAGCAAAGAACTACAAGACCGCGTCAACCCCCTCACCGACCTGTTCGTGATGGTCTTTTTCGTCTCGGTCGCACTCGACCTCGAGGCCGCACAGCTACTCGCGCACACGGGTGAGGCGATCCTCGCGGCATTGGTATTGATTCCCGCGAAGTTCCTCATCTTCTTTTACCTACTCGACTGGCAGGGCTTTGGCTCCGAAACGACGTTTCTCGGCAGTATCAACATGATTCAGGTCAGCGAGTTCGGAATCATCGTCGCCGCCGTTGCCTTCCAAGGTGGATTCATCGACGCGGAGGTGCTCGGGTTCATGACGCTTCTCGCGATCTTTACGATGGCCGTTTCGGTGTACTTCATCGAGTTCAACCACCGGTTGTTCGAGCGATTCGAGCCGACCATCACGCGGCTGACGGGCGACGACGAGTTCGAAGGCGGGAAACGCGAGTACCGCGACCACGCCGTCGTCGTGGGCTACGACGACGTCACGCGAAACGCTCTCCCGTTGCTCGCGGACCACTACCAAGACGTCGTCGTCGTCGACCGGACGGTCGGTCACGTCGAGACGCTCGAGGCGGAGGGGTACGACGCGATCTATGGTGACTTCCGGAACGCGACGATCCGGAAGGATTCGGCCGTCAAAAAGGCCAGTTTCGTCCTCTCGTCCTCGGTTGAACCCGACGTGAACAAAGCGATTCTCAGAGACGCTCGCGACGACGCGACCGTCTTCGCCGAAGCCGAGCGCCTCGAGCACGCTCGGGAACTGTACGACAGAGGCGCACACTGCGTGATCATGACGCCGTATCTCGCCGCCGACCGGTTCGCGGATTACCTCCGGGCGTATCTCGAGGAGGAGACGGAGCCCGCCGAGACGCTCGAGGCGGCGCTCGCGGACGACATCGAGTTATTGGAGGGCGCGGATCCGTTCCCGAAGCCCTCCAGCCGGATCGGGGGTGATCTCGATGACTGATCTGCTCACCGCGGTGTCGATCATCTTCGTCGTCGTCGGACCGTTCTTGTTGATCGCGAACCGGTTCAACCTGCCGACCGTCCCGTTTTTCGTTCTCGCGGGAATCATCGCCGGTTCCATCATCGATCCGGATCTCACGCTCGAACTCGCCCAGTACGGAATCGCGCTCCTCGTGTTTTCTTTCGGCGTGGACATCGACCTCTCTGCGGTACGGACGGTGATCGTCGACAGCGAGATCGCGGCGTTCGGCCAGATCGTCGTCGTCGGTTCGCTCGGGGTCATCCTCGGCGTCGTACTGGGCGTGTCGCCGGTCGAGGCGATCTACCTCGGCGTTGCCGGGGCGTTGTCGTCGACGATCGTCGGAACCGCGCTGTTACAGGGCGATATCGGCATGAACGTCGTCCACGGACGACTCGCCAGATCTATCCAGTTCGTTCAGGATCTGTTCGCGATCGTGCTCGTGTTGGTTCTCGGCGCGAGTACGCTCGCCGTCTTCCCCGTCGCGACGGCCGTGGGATACGGCGCCGCGTTGATCGTCGCGGCATTCCTCGTCAACCGATACGTCTTCGACGTCATCGGACGACTCGCCGGAGACTCGGACGAACTCATGATCCTCGGCGTCGTCACCATGCTCGCGCTGTTCGTCGGGGCGGCGGAGTTCGCGGGCATCTCCATCGTCGTCGGGGCGTTCGCCGCCGGCCTCGCCGTCCGTCACGATCCCGTCGAGTATCTCGGGCTATTCAACGGACTCGAGTCGCTCAAGGACTTCTTCGTCGCGATCTTCTTCGTGACGATTGGCGCGCTCATCACGTTCCCGTTCGTCGAGATCGGATGGACGGCTTCGGTCGAGAAACTCCTTCTCGCCGGCGTTTTGGTGGTGTTGACGGTCGTCGTCAAACCGGCAGTCACCACGGCGATCTTGATCTATCAGGGCTACGAACGACGCTCGGCGACGCTTACTAGCCTCAACACCGATCAGGTCAGCGAGTTCGCGCTCGTCATCGCCATCCAGGGGCTGTTAGTCGGCGCATTGAGTGAGTCGGTGTTCGACGCGATCATCTTCGCGGCCGCAGTGACCATGATCACCTCCAGTCTGAGCCAGCGATACGAAGAGGAAATCTATCGAACGCTTGCCTCTCGCGGGATCCTCCCAAGCGCTCACGGAAAGATCGACGAGTGGAGTATGGTTCCTCCTAACCTCTCCGACCACGTCGTGATCGTCGGCTACGGTCGACAGGGCCAGAAACTCGTCGAAACCTGTGAAGAGGTCGGTCAGCCGTACGTCGTCATCGAAAACGACCCGGCGCGCAGGAAAACGGTACTCGATCGCTGTACCGGGATCGTCGTCGGTGACGCGATGGAGCGCTACACCTGGGAGAAAGCGAACGCTGAGGACGCCCGGATCGTCGTCTCGACGGTCGACTCCGAACCGGTCTCGAGGCGGATTCTTTCACTCGGACTCGACGCCGACATGACGCTCCGTGCGAGCGACCAGTCGACCGCCCTGTCCCTGATCGAGGCGGGCGCGCTGTACGTCAGCGTCTCGGAGCTACTCGCCGGTCAACAACTCGTCCGTCAGATCCAGCCGTTACTTGAGGACGATCTGTCGCCCGAGGAACTCCGCCAGCATCGACAGGACGAACTGGACGACCGAATCGAGCCCGACTACCGCTATCAGCTCCGGTGAGGCGGGTCGCGGGCGTTTGGCACCCAGGCGGGTTCCTCACGGGGGGGCGTCGCTGGGGAACTAGTTTCGACGGCTACTGAAACCGCGACACCGTCCTCTCCGTCAGAGAACCAGCAGTTCTTTGGCGTTTCCACCGCCAACGTTCGATCGTGTTCAACGCTGGTCGGGCGATCCGAGTCGGGCGCAATCTCGCCGTCTACGCCGTCGGCGTCGGACTGCTCGTCGTCGCGGCTCTCGGGCTCGCGGGCGCGATCGACCTTTCGACGATCGTCGCCGCACCCCTTTTCGTCGTGGGTCTCGCGCTCGTCTTCGTCGTCCACGAGTACTTCGGCGGGCCAGTGTAGCTGGACTTTCGACGGGTGTTGTCGACATCGGTGGATGTGACCATCGACTCCGGTTGCGCTGTCGCCTCCTTCGACGGGCGCGGATTCTCGATTCGACTATATTCGCTCGTCGCGACTCGCGAATCCGTAGCGCTCGAGTGCGTCGAAGTACTCGAGTTGGTTTCGTTCGAGGTCCTCTACGTCCGTTTCGCCCGTGGCGAGTTCTTCGACGACCGTGACGAGTTGTTCACCCGCGAGGACGTTCGGCACGGCGACGTGGGTCGCACCCGCCTTGAGCAACTCGCTTGCTTCGTCGGCCGATTCCGTCCGGAGTAAGACGTCGGCGTCGGTCTCGAGGCCGAGAACGATTTCCGAAAGCGGCCGGTGGTCGACCGTCGAACAGACGAGCGCCCCATCCGAAACCTGCGCTTTCTCCCACGGATAACCGGACAGGGCGTCGCCGAGCACGTAGTTTCGACACTCGGCGTTGAGTTCGTCCCACAGCACGGGATCGTTCTCGATCACGACGTACGGATGGTCGAGTTCCTCGAGCGTCTCGACGATCCGGCGACCGATTCGGCCGTAGCCGACGACCACGACATGGTCCTCGAGGTCGGTGACGCTACTCCTATCGTCGACCTTTCGAGTTCGCTGACTCCGAAATAGTCGGGCGACGACGTGCTCGTAGACCGCGTCCTCCGTCCGTCGTCCCAGAAACGTCAACACCATCGTTGCGGCCGCCGCAAGGATAATCGCGTCGAAAATCGGGACGGCGATCGTTTCCATCAACAGGGCCTGGATGGCGATGACGAGTGCGAACTCGCTGACCTGGTTCAAACTCGAGCCGGCGAGAAACGCCGTCCGGGCGTCGTACCCCTCGTAGACGAACGAGAGGACGTGGACGATCGGGTTCAACACGAGTACGAGCACCGTAAGCGTACTCGCTATCACGAGCACCTCGAGCGAGGGGATCGCGACCAGTGCGCCGACGGTCACAAAGAAGATCGCGACGAAGAAGTCCGTGATCGCGTCGATTCCGTTTCGAACCTCGAGCGCCTGCGTGCCGTCGCTTCGGATGGCGACGCCGGCGGCGAACGCGCCGACGACGATCGAGAGGCCGACGTACTCCGCGGCCGCGATGAAGGCGATGAGTATCGAGATGCTTCCGACGAGAACGAGTTCGCCGTCCCCGTCTGCGAGCCGGACGAGAATCGGGAACCCGTGGCGGTATATCAGCAGTCCTGCGACCACGAACAGGACACCGTAGCCGATCTGTCTGGCGATCGCGTCGGCAGTGACGACTTCGGTACTGAGGATCAACAGAAGCGCGATGGCGACCAGATCATCGAAGAAGTGGATCGAAGAGGCGAGCCGTCCGTGAACCAAGTTCTCTCGGATCTCCGATCTGAGCAAGACGCCACCGACCAGCGATGAACTCAACACGACGGCCGTCGTGAAGTAGACCGCGTTTCGGAGCGGGTCGGAGACGTCGAGGCCGATAGCGAACAGGTAGCCGATCCCGAGCGCGATCGGCGCGACGACGACAAGCTGGGTCACCGCCGCGATCTCCGCGTCGCGCAAGACGGACTCGAGGTCTCCGAAGTCGACACGGATCGCGAAGACGAACACGAGAAACGCGATCCCCCACTGGGCGAGGACGACGATCTCCCCCTGGGTGACCGACTCGAACGTCCCGGCAATCATACCGGCGATGATGTAAAACGGGATGGGCGAGAGCCCGAAGTGATTCGCGATCAACGACAGGAGTCCGGCGGTGACGAAGACGACCGCCAGCGTGACGACGAGCTGTTCAGTCACGAGACTCCCCTCCGCGTTTTCGGTCGCCACCGTCGTCGGTCGTCGCGTCCAGTCCGGCGCTCGTCTCTCTGTTACCCGCCCCGTCACGCCCTTCGAGTCCGCGCGTTGCACGCCGGCGGCGCGTTTCGATCCCCTCGACGTCGCGATCTACCGCATCGTCGAAGGCTTCCCAGTCGGTGACGTACAGTTCGACGTACTCGCTTACTTTCTCTGCGGCGAGGTGGGTGCTCATGATAACGTACGTCGCGCCGCGGTCGTAGAGGGCTCGTGCATCGTCGATTCGTTCCGCCTCTACGAACACTGTCGCGTCGTTGCTCACCTCCGCGAGCAACGCTTCGTTGACCTCGCGCTCGACGCTCGAACTCAACACGAATGCGGCCGATTTCAGGTTCGCTTCCTTGCGAACTTCGGTGTGACGGAAATCGCCGAAGACGTACTCGTATCGCCCGTCTCGCTCGAGTTCCTCGATGTGGTCGGTCTGTCGGTCGATGACCACTACGTCGCCGTACTGGCGCTCGAGCATCGGCAAGGCGACTTCGGTGATCTCGTCGTAGCCGATGGCGATCGCGTGGTCGTCGTACGTACCGATCTCGGCGTCCGTCTTTTCGTCGGATTCGAACCGGCGAAACCACGGCTCGACGCGGTCGTAAATCGCGTGGTTGTACGAGATGATGTACGTCGAGACGCCCATCGTGAGCAACGCCATCAGGCTCAGATAGCCGAGTACGTCCGAACCGATCAGTTCCTGTTCGATCGCAAGCGCGCCGACGATCAAGGAGAACTCGCTGACCTGTACCATGTTGATCGACCCGAGAAACGACGTTTCGACGTCGAACCCTTCGCGGTCGATCAGGTAGAACATGATCCAGAAGTTACCGACCATGAGGACGATCGAGGCGACGATCGCTTGCCACCAGTAAGCAAGCAGACTCGAGAGGCCGTCGATCTGGAGGCCGATCGTGGCGAAGAAGACGAGGATGAAGAAGTCGGTGATCGGCGTGATGCGGTCCTCGAGTTCCTTGCTGTAGGGCAGTTGTGCGAGGCTGATTCCGGCGAGGAACGCGCCGACTTTCGGATCGAGATTAGCTCCTTCCGCGACCGCGACGAACAGGAACGCCCAGGCGATGGCGACGATGAGGAACACGTCCTTGTTGTCGGCGATACGCCGAAACAGTCCGGGAAGGATGTACCGCGAAGAGAGAAGCGAGAAGATGCCGATAAAGGACATCATCACGAGGATGACCGCGAGCGTGGATGCGATGTCGGCAGCGTTTCCGAGTTCGTCGGCGGTAAACAACGCGAGGACGACCACGAGATAGATGTCCTGGACGATGAGGACGCCGACGTCGATCTTGCCCGGGAGGCTGGTGATCTCGTCTTTGTCGGTCAGAATCTTGACGATGATCGGCGTCGCGCCGAAGACGGTCGCAAGCGAGATGACGAGGATCGCGTCGGTTCCGAATCCGAGCGCCCACGCCACCAGAAACGCAAGCGCCGTCTGCAGGACGGTCTGGCCGATGGCGACGTTCGTGACTGCGGGGAGGATCTCGCGGATGTCCTCGAATCGCATCTTCAGCCCCAACAGGAACAACAGGAAGGCAAAGCCGAGATCGGCCATCAGTTCGACCAGCCCCTCCTGGGTGACGATGTCGAGTGCGACCGGTCCGAGGATAATTCCCGTGAGGATGTAGGCGATGATGGTCGGCTGGCCCGTCTGCCGGGCGATCAGACCGATGATCGTCGCGACGACGACGATGATCGCGAAGTCGGCCGCGAGGGCGATCTCACTCATCGAGGATCGGGATGGTTGGCCATTCGAATATCCCCGCCGTTATACATTGTCTTCTGACATTGTCGACTGCACGGCTACGTCTCTCTCGTCGACTCGGACGTGAGTCGAGTGTTCGGTGTTGCCGACGCCGTCGAGCCTTCGTCGTTCGTGCGTGTCTGTATCTGTTCTTCTCGTCGCGACGGTAATATTGTCGGGATAGGCAGAAATCCGTTACGGCGTTCGTCTCGTCGTGACTGGCGTGTGGGCGTTCCACTATCCGTGCAGATGTCTGGAGGTCGTTCCCAACAGTGGCGTGTCGTACGGTTTTCAGTCCGCGAGCCCCTCGATCAGAAACTCGGCCGACGCCAGGTTCGTCGCCAGCGCGGTGTCGTGGACGTCACAGATGCGAAGCAATGCGGAGATGTCGGGCTCGTGGGGCTGGGCGCGAAGCGGATCACGGAGGAAGACGATGCCGTCAAGGCGATCCTCGGCGACCTCCGCGCCGATCATCAGGTCGCCGCCGAGCGGACCCGACTTCTTGCGCTCGACCTCGAGGTCGGTCTCCTCCATCAGCCGCGTGCCGGTCGTTCCGGTCGCGATCAGTTCGTACTCGAGGAGCTGACCTTCGTTCTCTCGGGCGAATTCGATGATATCCGGCTTCTTTTCGTCGTGGGCGATGAGCGCGACGCGCGTCATACCACGGCGTTCGGACGCTGGGTGGATATAGTATCGGCTCGCAGACTCTAGAGACCCGGCTCGCTCGTCGTCTCCGAGGCCGGGAATCCACCCCATTTACGTGATCGCTCGGCAGATTCGAAACCATGACCGATTCGGATCTCAGCGCACACCACGTCGGTATCACCGTCGACGACCTCGAGGAGACGCTTCCGTTCTACCGCGACGTCCTCGGCTTTCCGGTAGCCGATCGATTCGACGTTTCCGGCGAGGCGTTTTCGACCGTCGTCGGCGTCGAGGGCGCGAGCGCGGAGTTCGTCCACCTCGAGGCGGGCGGCGTCCGCGTGGAACTGGTCGAGTACGGATTCGACGCGACCGAGATGCCGACGCCGACACTCGAGCGGCCGGGTGCGAGTCACGTCGGCTTCGCCCACGAGGACGTCGAGACGTTCTACGAGGGACTCCCCGAGGACGTCCCGACAACCAGCGAGCCACAGACCACCGCAAGCGGGAGCACCGTTCTCTTCGTCCGCGACCCGGAAGGGAACCTCGTCGAACTTATCGAGCGTTGACGACGGCCGGCGCGAATCAACCGGAGTACACTCACCCCCATACGGATTGGTGTCGCGTTTTATCGGCGAGTGCCGACCCCGTCGGAGCGATCACCGATATAGCGCGACATCAATCCGTATCAAATACGACGAAGCCCTGTCTCGAGTCGAGGCGGCGCAGATAGCAATCTTTTCGACCTCCGCGGTGAGACTCGCGGGTATGAACTTCTTCGACCGGCTTCACGACCGGATTCGGACGGTCGACAGCGTCGTCAGCGTCGGCCTCGATCCCGACCTCGATCGCGTTCCCGACCACTTAGCGGAGTACGACCTCCCGCGGTGGGCCTTCAACCGCCGGATCATCGACGCGACCCACGAACACGCCGCCGTCTTCAAGCCCAACGCGGCATTCTACGAGGATCCAGACGGCTGGCGCGCCTTAGCGGAGACCGTCGCCTACGCCCACGGCAAGGACGTCCCCGTCTTGCTCGACGCCAAGCGGGCTGACATCGGCAACACGACCAGACAGTACGCGAAGATCCTCGAGTCGGTCGACGCGATCACGGTCAACCCCTACATGGGTCGGGACTCCCTCCAGCCGTTTCTGGCGAACGAGGAGGCCGGCGTCTTCGTCCTCTGTCGCACCTCGAACCCCGGCGGAGAGGACCTCCAGGACCTCGAACTCGAGACCGGCGAACCCGTCTACGAACGCGTCGCCGCGCTCGCGGACCTGTGGAACGAAAACGACAACGTGGGTCTCGTCGTCGGCGCGACCACGCCCGACGAACTCGAGGAGGTTCGCGAGATCGTTCCCGATCTGCCGTTCCTCGTCCCCGGCGTTGGCGCTCAGGGCGGCGACGCCGAGGCCGCGATCGAGTTCGGACTGGCCGACGGCGTCGGTCTGATCAACTCCTCACGAGGGATTATCTTCGCCGGCGAGAACCAGGGTGAGCAGTTCGCTCAGGCTAGCGGTCGGGCGGCCAAGCGACTGAAACGACGCCTCAACCAGTATCGGGAGTAGCCAGCGGCCGACGGGGCGGGATTTCTGCCGTCCTCGCGAATCGAACGCGACGGCCAATCGTGTCCACTACGCCGACGAGCAACGCGACGGCCGATCGTGCTGACTACGTCGACGAACCGAACGCGACGTTCGGTCGGTTCGGTTGCTCGAGCGTGATGAGCGTATACACCGGCGAGCGCATCGGATACTCTCGAATCGCGGAACGATCCGCTGGAGAGAGGTCGCCGGTCACGTCGACGTCGATCTCGAGTTCCCCGTACATCTCGTCCGCGCTGTCGACGTCGTGGATACCAAACAGCATCCGGAGGTCGACGGGTGCGCGGACCGTCGTCGTCACGTCCTCGACGTCGATCCCCTCTCGGATCGCGTTGTAGACGACGGTGCCGTTGATGCAGGCGGTGAGCGCCGAGAGCGCCCCTTCGATGGCTTCGTACCGATCCGTCGGCTCGAGATACCCCATCGCGTCCTCGAGTTCCGGCGGCAATCCGAACTCGAGAACGTGCTCTCGCTCGTCACCCATCTCCTCGGTGCCGAGCATCCAGCGACCGATCGTCGCGGTCGTCCGATTGGCTACCGCCTCGGTGGCGCCCGTCGCCCGAAACTCGAGCGCTCCGTCCTCGGGATTCTCGGCCAGCCACTCGACGAACGCCATGTGTTCGTCGACGTCGACGTCGTGTTCGATCTCTTTTGCGTGCTCCGTTTTTGTCCGACGATCTTCGTTCGGGTCCATTGGCGATCCTCACCTACCGCTACGCCGCTCGGTGAGATAAACAACTATTGCGCTTTTCTCGGATTATCCTTTTAACCTTTCGAAAATTAGGGGCATATGGTGTCGATTGGTTCCCGAACGACACCGAATCGTTCCGACGTTACGATCCGGTCCGCTCGGGACGCGTCTACGGTGGTCGGCGACGCGCTGGCGGAGAGTCACCGGACGGCCGGGCTCACAATCGGTGGATGTCCACGTCGTCCTGCCGGCCGGGATCGGCCTGGGCCGCACAGTCGGCACACAGCCCCAGCCCTCGCTCGTAGTGTTGCTCACACGCGAGCGTCCCGCAGTTGTCACACCGTTCCTGGGCCGGACGGGACTCACAGATCTGACAGAGGCCGCTGACGCTCATACGGACAGTAGGCCCTCGAGGACCTTCAAACCGCCCCCGGCCGTATCCATCATACGGTTTACTGTAGATCGTTTCCGGTGAGACCGTGACCTGGGTGGCGGTCTCACCGGTAAAACGCTACAGTAATCCGTATCAGCCGTGATCGCGAACCTGCTCTTTGGTAGCACGTGACGAGAAGGCTTTTGCCGTGTGGCTCTCTACCGGTGCGTATGAGCCGTGACCGGGCTCTCCTCGAGCGAGCCCTGGACCGTGGCGAACAGGACGGTGGCAGCGTCGAATTCAAAGAACGGTTGTCACGAGACGTCCACCTCGAGGGCGGGCGTCGCGAGAGTTTGGCCGCCCAGCTCAGACACCGCATTCTCTCGGGCGACGGTGAGGCGACCTACGTCGTTGGCGTCACCGACGACGGCGGGCTCGCCGGCGTCGACCCCGATACGTTCTCCGAGTCGATGGACGTTCTCTCGTTGCTCGCCGAGGAGGCCGACGCACACATCGAGGACGTCCAGACGTGGGGCGTCGGCGACGACCGCGACGAGGGCCTCGTCGGCGTCGCCACGATCCGCGAGGGTGGCGTCCTCGAGACGGACGACGAACACGTCGTCGTCGGGACGGCGGGCCACGTCGACCACGGCAAGAGCACGCTCGTCGGCTCGCTCGTGACCGGCACGCCGGACGACGGTGACGGCGCGACGCGATCGTACCTCGACGTCCAGCCCCACGAGGTCGAGCGTGGGCTGTCGGCGGACCTCTCCTATGCCGTCTACGGCTTCGACGAGGACGGTCCAGTCCGGGTGCGAAATCCGAACCGCAAAGCCGATCGTGCGGAGGTCGTCGAGAGCGCCGATCGACTGGTCTCGTTCGTCGACACGGTCGGTCACGAGCCGTGGCTCCGGACGACGATCCGCGGCCTCGTCGGGCAGAAACTCGACTACGGCCTGCTGGTCGTCGCCGCCGACGACGGCCCGACCCGCACGACCCGGGAACACCTCGGCGTGTTGCTCGCGACCGATCTCCCGACGATCGTCGCGATCACGAAAACCGATGCGGTCGGCGACGAGCGCGTCGAGGAGGTCGAACGGGAGGTCGAACGCCTCCTCCGGGAGGTCGAGAAGTCCCCGCTTCGCGTCGCCCGCCACGGCGTCGACGCCGCCGTCGAGGAGATCGGCGAGCGCGTCGTCCCCATCGTCGAGACGAGCGCGATCACGATGGACGGCCTCGAGACGCTCGACGAACTGTTCGATCGGCTCCCGAAGACGGGACAGGACACCGGCGAGTTCCGAATGTACGTCGACCGAAGCTACTCGGTGACCGGCGTCGGTGCCGTCGCCTCGGGAACCGTGATGTCAGGCGAGGTCGAAGCCGGCGACGAACTCCTGATCGGGCCGATGCCCGACGGCCGGTTCCAGGAGGTCGAGGTTCGCTCGATCGAGATGCACTATCACCGGGTCGACCGGGCCCAGGCCGGGCGGATCGTCGGCATCGCGCTGAAGGGCATCAAAGAGAGCGCGATCGAACGCGGCATGGCGTTGCTCCCGCGCGAGGCGGATCCGAAGCCGGTACGGGAGTTCGAAGCCGAGGTGATGGTGCTCAACCATCCGACGCGGATCGGCGACGGCTACGAACCCGTCGTCCACTTGGAGACGATCGGCGAGGCCGCCGCCTTCCATCCCGAGGACGGCCGACTGTTGCCGGGCGACACCGGCGAGACCACGGTCCGATTCAAGTTCCGCCCGTACCTCGTCGAGGAGGGACAGAAGTTCGTCTTCCGCGAGGGCCGGAGCAAGGGTGTCGGAACGGTTACCGGCGTTCATCCGCTGGAGTGACGACGGCTGGCCGTCGCGGTTCTCCCATCGTCCGTGGATACCACGGTCCGCGTTCCACAACGCGATCGAGTGCTCGAGATGCAACGCGGTTTTTTCGTCCCCCAGACGATGGTCAACCGATATCACTCGTGGCAAACTGTTTTACCGACGGAACCCTATCGGTCGAATATGGGTGTCTACGCCGACGAGGTGAACGAATTCGCACGCACCGATGACGAGGATGACGATACCGACCGGCCGCCGCTCGGCGAACGACTTCGAGGACTAGCTAGCGAACTCGACGTCGATTCGGTCGCCGAGGTTCGTGACCTCCGCGAACGGACATGAATCTCTTTCTCGATCCCAACGTATTCGTCGCTGCAGTGACTGACGAACCCGATACGGGATCGATAGCTGTGGGTGTTCTCGATGGCGATTACGATTTTCTCACATCGACGCTCAATCTCATGGAGTTGCGGTCAGTGCTCACGAAAAAGGAACGGCTCGAGTTATCGAACGCTGAGACGATTCAGGATGAAATTACGGCGGACGTCCGAGTCGTAATCCCCGACGCATCCGATATGATGGACGCCAATCGGTTACAGCGGGAAACGCTCTTGTACCCGCTCGATTCCGCAATTCTCGCTTGTGCGCAGGGCCACGACGCCGATCTCGTGTCGTTCGATTCGGAACTGCAAGAAGCGGGTGCGGTCAGTCCAGCAGACCTCGCGTGAATTACCCCACCCTACTCCGCTCAGGCTAACGCCTTCGCTTCGTTGAGGATGGGGCTTCCTGATTCAACGACGCGCTTTGCAAACACTTCAGAAAACTCCGAAGTATCCGTAGGGAGCGCAGTCTCCACAGGCGTGGATTCGGGCCATCCCAGCCCTAACTCTTCAAAACCTCGCTGCAAGACATTCAACGCCGCGTTCGCATCACGGTCACATTCAAAGCCACACGATGGACACGAATGCTCTCGGACCCATAACGGCTTCTCGGTTTCAGCACCACACGACGCGCACTCTTTCGTCGTGCCACGCGGTTCAATCTGCTCGACGTGGACGCCATACAGTTTTGCCTTGTATTCGAGCAACGTGATGAATTGCCGCCACGCGGCATCCTGCTTGTTCCGCGCGTTGTGCGAGTCCTCAAGCATCGGCTTCACGTCTAAATCCTCGACAAACACGGCATCGTACTCACGGACAAGCCATGTTGTTAACTTCTGCTGAAAGTCCAAGACTTTCCGTTGAATCCGACGCTTCACCTTCGCCACTCCGACGCGTTGCTTCTCCCTGTTTTTCGAGCCTTCCTCTTTCCGAGAGAGTTTGCGTTGCTCTCTGCGGAGGCGCTCGTACTCTTCGTCAAGGTCGAGCCAGTCCACGCTGAGTCCATCAGACGTATGGATGTAGTTGAGAATGCCGAGGTCGATACCGATACTATTGCTCGTATCAAGCGAGTCTACGTCGAGTTTCTCGGGTAGGTCTTCGTCATCAGTTTCGAGACCGAACGATACGAACCACTCGCCCGTTGTCTCTTTCTTCACCGTGACTTCTTTGATAACAGCTTCGTCAGGGATTTCACGGTGATAGCGAATACGAAGGTCACCGATTTTGGAGAGTTCTACCGTTGCGTGTCGGCCACTCGTGTTTTTGAGTTCGAAGCCAGACTGCGAGTACGTCATACTCTGGAACTCCTTCGGTGACTTCCACTTGAGCCACCCGACTTTACGCCCGTTTTGCTTCTGTTCGGAGAGGGTTGAGAGGTTCTGGTAGAACCGTGTGACGGTTCGTTGCAGCGCCTTTGAGTTGACCTCTGAGAAAACGGGGAACTCGTCTTTCCAGTCGGGGAGTCGGTAGTGGTGTTTGTACGCGGAGCCGATGTTGTCAGCGTCCACGTTCTCGTATTCGTATCGGGTGTAGTTGTATGCTTGGCGATGAATGTCGATGTGTCTTTCCAGTTCAGCCGCTACGGTTTGGGTTGGGTAGGCAGCGTAGCGGTGACTGTACTCCATCGCTGCCTTGTGGTTATGGAATGTTGTTAGTTAATTGTTTGGAACTCGTGTAGCGATTCATCCCCTCCCTACTGTGCTACTCGCTCACGGTGTTCGCTGCGTTGCTTGTTGAGGAAGGGGCATTCTCGCCTATTTACTGGTAAATGTGGTTCGTGATGGCGAAACTGCGACGATAGTTGCTCGTTCTGTTGCCACCGTCTCCGGAGTGAGGGCTCGAGCCGACGCCAGCAGGATCGATGATCACGACGCACACGACCGCCGTCTTTCGTCCACTTTCGCAAATATTTAGCCAATTCGATATCTCTTGAAACCCATGTTCCCCGACTCCCCGTACGGACGCCTCGAGTGGGCGATCAGAGAATCCCTGATCGTCTTCGGAATCCTCCTGTTTTGGGTCGCCGTCGCCTTCGTCGTCTCGGTCGGCGTCGGTCTCCTCCTCTTCCCGCTGGACCTCGTCGGGCTCAGTACCATCGGCCCCCTCCACGAATTGACGGGCGCGACGACGCTTCTGTGGAACGCCGTCGTCCCGATGACCACGGTCACGGCCGCGCTCTACGTACTGGTACGGGCCGGGACGATGCTCATCGACCACCACGCGGCCGAGTGAGCTTCGGCCGGCCCGCGGTGGTTTGCCGGCGCTCGAGCGGTGATGATTTCGTCTCGCGTGGGCGACCGTTAGGAGTGTCTTCGCCCCGGATAATCCGGGGACAGCTATCACCCGGCGGATCGAAATCTCGCCATTATAACCGCGTGCGAGAGATGGAGAGCGAATCTGTGGGGTATACGCTCATTCTCGAGCGCGGGGGAACGTGTCGCTAGGAAGTCGGTCGCTATTCTCACGGAGTAATCGAACCACCGGTTCGATCTCTTCCCAATCAGGTCCCTTTATAATCGTCTCGTGTTCTCTGTCCCACACGATATAACCCATCTGCTCGAGTTTTGGGAGATGGGTATGGATATACTGCAGTGATCGTTCCTCGGTTTCTCCCGCGTTGTTCTTTATCGAAGTCCCTGGTTGATCTACGGGATTGTGATCCAGTAGTTCCACGAGTACACGCCGACGCGCCCGGTCCCCGAGTGCCGCTGCAATATAGTCGAATCCCATCTTCCTTCACACACCGTAATAAGGTGACACCACACTTCGGTCCGAGGCATGGTGGACAAGGTTGTTATTCAGTATCACCCATTACGGCTGTCTCCACACCAGCTCCGAGGTGGAACGAGGCGGTCAGGATTCTTTGGCCTGCTCGAACTCCTCTTCGAGTTCCTCTTCCATCGCGATGAGCGTGTTTTCGGTGAGCGTCTCGATCGCTCGGCGCAGTCGCTCCGTGACGGCTTGATCGGAGATCTCGAGGTCGTCAGCCAGATCCTGCGTAGACATCCGTCGTGGGATCGAATAATATCCTCCCTGAACAGCGCGTATCAGCGTTTCACGCTGAGGTCTTGTAACTCCATACCACATTCCAGTTCCCGGCCGGACTGGGTTGTAGATGCGTCCGATTTCGAGGGATATGTGGGCGTTCGCACAATATTCCTGAAATTCACTGAGTGCCTCGTGAGTGGGGAATCGAATTTCGAACTCCCACGTAGTGGCCGTCCCGGTGGCACTCAGGAGTTGGCCCTGTAGATCGATCACTCCCTCGAAGAACACGTCGCGGGAGACGTTCCAGTCTAGCGAATACAGCCGTTCGCCGTCGTGGCGGGTCACCTCGACGATGCCTTCGACTGACGGATGGTTCTCGACGTTTTGCTCGAACGATTCTCGGACCTCGTCACTCACCGAAAAGAACGGAACGGCTTTTTGCTCGAGCGGGACCATGTTTTCTAGCTCGATCGTCCCATCGGTCTCCAGCTCGAGGATCCGGCCGAGTTCGAACGAGTCGGCCGGGATTCGAAGGTGCGCTATGACTGCCATTCCTTGATCGAAATTGGAGTTCGAGACGGGTAAATATGGGCGCCATGGTGTACCAGTCTTGTGAATATAGCATGGTACACCATGCAAAACGGCAGACCTATGCGTGTTGCGCTCCTCGGAACCGATGGACCGAACGCCCTACGCGAAGTGTGACCCTGCAGATGTGGATCTGGTCGTGGCTTAGTCTCCATCTCTTCGGGTTGAGGATCGTGGCCCACGAACCATGACACGCGATCACCTTCACGATGTGTCGATTACCAGTGACGACGAGTTCGAAGCCGTCCTCGCTGAGGCGGTAGAGATGGCCATCGAGGCCGACGTCGACGTACGCGGGGCCTGGGAGTTTCGAAGGCGAGGATCGACCTACGACTGGGAAGTGATGATCGTCGAGCTGGCCAGATCTCTCGATGACGAAGCCGAGACGTAGTCGTTTTTCGTCGGCAAAAGAGTCGTTTTTCGTCGATTCACTTTCGATCGCGAACTGGCGGCCACCACCGGTCGTGCTGGCGCTCGAGTGTGAGCGGGCAGAATCGTTTCGACGGCGACTATCGGCGCGGTTCGTGGCTACTGACGTCCCGGTTCGTCGGTTCGATTTCACCGGTTGGCTCCGGGAAGACGCCCTGTTTCCACCACTAAAAACCTGTAATTATATCGTCGTTCAGTCTGATTATCACGATGGAAGCTATCCGCTCCAAAAGTCGGCCGTGGGGCGTCCGCTCGAAATGCCTCGGGTGGCTCGAGTCGACGACGCGGGGTCGACCTCGATGACCTCGAGGGATGCGAGCGTCGTCACCGCGGGCTCCGCCGACAGTCCCAGACCGTCTGTGATCGGTGCGATGAGCCGATAGCCGACGGCCGGGTGATCGATAGGAGCCACTGCAGGTCTTGCACACCTGATCGCCAGACGGAACCGCGGGAAAGCGAACGGGGAACGCAGTGACCCGTGAGCTGTGTGATCAGCGTGTACATCGTTTCAGTTGACACCTCTCGGCGGTGCCCTGCACCGGCCTCGCCGATCGGTACGCCGCCGTCACCGAAGCCTACTGTCCCGACTGCGTCGCCGCCATCGGCATGCTCTCGTTTGCAACTGCGTCTCGAGGCACACCTCGTCGAACTCGGGGTGACGAACGGGCGGTGGTTTCGGTGTGGCCACCCGGCGGGCACGACGTGTTACGACCTGATTATCTGGACGATGGCGGCGGCGAAGAGCCCCATCGCGATCAAGAGGTAGACGGCGGCGGGCGGATCGTACGTGATCACGTCCGTCAGTTGCCCGACGCCGTAGCCGAACAGAACGATTCCGAGAATCAGGAAGAACGCGGCGGCGCGAGTATCTCCGCTCGATTTCGATTCGTTTTCCATTGTACGGTCAACACTGTTGGGAAACAAATACTTGTGTGGTATTCGACGTATCACCCCTCCTACGGTGAGCGCGCTCCCTCCTCGAGTGATTCGAGCGTTTCGGGGACGCCCGAGAGGAGTTCCACCCCGATTTGGTCTCGGACGGCGCCGTACTCGTCGACGATCGACCGACCCAGCCGGCACGACCGTCCCGCGTCGGCGGCCAGATCGGCGAAACACCGGCGTCTGGGGTCGTCGATATCCGAACTCTCCGCGAGGTACTCGCGGTAGTGGCCGTGGTAGTCTTCGATCCGCCTGCCCGCCTCGCGTCGCCTGTCGGTCATTCGGCCTCACCGCGCTCGATCAGGTGTGAGGATGTACGCCACATACACGATAGTCGACTCCGAGGGCAACGGCGAGTGCCTCGTTACCGATCGGAACCGTCCGATCCGCGTCGGTACCGAACGGCCCTCCCGTGGCTCGCCCGCTCGGCCAGGTCGAACAGGACGGCCCACTCGAGGAGGCGTTCGACGCGTTCGACGTCCTCCACCCGCCGTTTCTCTTCGGACGGTCGGGACCCGCTACTCGAGCGGCCACGCTCTCGTCTCGTCGATCGTTCGCGAACCCGATCTGTGACCGCCTCCGATCCGAGTGGGACGGAACTCGCTTCGAGGACCGCGAGGACGGTCGAACCGTCCTGAACGCGTTCACAAAACGCATCCCGGAGCGAGTTACGCTCGACCTCGCGGCCGGTCCGGCGGTACCTGCCGCGTTCGGCCGCGACCAACTCGAGCGCCCGGAGGAACGTCAACCAGGTTTGGGCCGCCTCGCGGCTCCCGACGCCGGTTCGCTCGATCAGCCGGGAACAGCAATCGACGTCGCCGGGAGACGTATCGGACTTCGCCGGAACCGCGGCCACAACGGCGGCGACGGCCTCGAGATCGGCGGGCGGGTCGGGAACGGGTTTGAATCGCACGCTCAGAGGTCGAACGAGTCGGCGAGCAGATCCTCGTTCGTCTCGCCGTGGACGTACGTCGGCCCGCCGATGACGTCGATCGTCACCTTCGCGGGGGCGAACAGATCGGATGGAACCTCCTCGAATTGCCACTCGAGGTCGTCGAAGACCTCGCCGAACGGTCGCCCGTGTTCGTCGGCTGCCGTCGAGGACACCGACTCGAAGTAGTCGGCGTCCTCGCGGACGGTGAGGTGGGCCGTTCCGCCGTAGGCGATCGCGTCGTTCGTGCGCGCGATCGCCGTCCGTTCGTCGCCCGCGACCGGGGCGACCGGGGCACGCCCCGTCGCCGAGACGATATCTATCGGATCGTAGCCGAGTTCGGTCAGTCGGAACGTCGCGAGTTCGGCCGCTCGAGCCGCGTTGGTGATGCTTCCGGCGAGACTCGCGGTGGAGTAGACGAGCAAGAAGACGCTACTCGTCTCGACTTCCGCGAGGTCGGCGACCTGTGTGGCCACGGCGCCGGTCGGAACGTCCTCGGTCTCGATGGCAAGCGCCGTCAGGTCGAACGCGTCGGTGTACCCGATGCGTCTGAACTCCGTTTCTTCGGCGACGAGGGCTCGAGCGGGGCCGCTTCCGAGCCCGTCGAACTCCGCGGTCGAGACCTCCCAGCCGGCCTTTTGTGAACACAGCAGTGAAAGCGCCGGCTGGTCGGTCGACAGGGAGACGAAGGGGATCGGCGCGCCGTCGATCTCGCCGAGATCGTAACTCGGCGTCGCCATTCCGGCGGTCTGTATCTCGGTCAGAAGCAATCCGGCTTCGATGCCGCCGTCGAACTCGAGGCCGAAATCGAGTACTGTCGCGTCGTTTTCGAGGTCGTACCCGCCGACGTTTAGCTCCTCGGCGTACTCGAGGGCCTCGTCGACCAGTTCGATCGCCATTCGGTTGAGACTCTCCATGACTCCCGATTCAGCCTCCGGCGTAAAACCGTTTGTCAGTCTCTGTCTGACAGCCGTCCGACCATAGTCCTACGTTCGCCCGATCGAATGTGTGACCATCACACGGAGTATCCCGCATCTTCGATCGCGCCGGCGATGGTCGACTCGTCGACGAGCGTCTCGTCGTGTGCGACGCGGACCTCGTCGGACTCGTGGTTCGCCGTCGCCGACGAGACGCCCGAGAGCGCCTCGAGTGCGTCGGTGACGGTACTCTCACAGCCTGTACACGCCATTCCGTCTACCTCGACGGTCGTCTCTTCCATAATCGATGGGAGTCGGTATCGACGGTTGAGTGTTCCGTTCTATAGCAAATGGCGTCCACTCGAGAGGACGTCGAGACCGCGTTCGAGGGGGCTGCCGAAGTTCGCGCTCGAGCGAACGTGAACGGCGGATTCCGGTCTACCGCCGAGTGGTCCTGGAAGCTCCCGTCGTCGGCTCACCCGCGATCGCTCGTCGCCGGTCGCCCGAGTTGCTCCTCGACCGCCTCGACTTTCTCCGCCGCGGACGTTTGTTTCGTCCGCTTGTCGTCGATTTTCAACACGGTGCTCACGCGGTCGCCGTCGACAGCCTCGTGTGCCGCCTGCGCGGCGGCGAACAGCTCACCGATTTCGTCGGTTTCGATCACCGTCCCCATCGGATTCGTCTCGTACTCGACGTCGTACTCCTCGAGGGCGTCGACGGCCTTTGCGACCTGGTCCGACATGCTGTCCTCGACCACCGGTGCAACACTCAGTAGTGCGACTACGGTCATGGTCGCCACTGAGGACGTGCGGGGACCTAAAGTCGTCCCATGACTGCGAAAAATCGGGGATTGCGACTAGCCGTGGGTCGGGCGGCCCGCCGACGCTGACGGCGGGTAGACGATCACGTCACCGTTCGCGTAGACGTACACCTCGTGTTCCAGGGCGGTGAACGCGACGTGGCCGTCGGATCGTTCGGTGCCGTCGGCTTTTTTGCTGAAGAGTCGGTCGAGTGCGTCGGGGTCGACGCTGTCGTAGAGCGAAAACTCGCCCTGGGAGACGTCGGTGTCCGCGATCGACGCGATGGCGTGGACGATCGTCGTCGTGATCGTCGCGGTACCGTCGCCATCGTGGTGGAAGACGTACCGATCGTTAGGCTGGTCGTACTGTAGATCGCCGGTGTCGTGGGTGGAAGAACGTTCTGTTTGCATTTCGATCCTCTATCGTCGATCGTCTACTGTTGGTAGTGAACCATAGTATAAAAACGAACCGCAACGGGAAACAGTAGACGTACGTGAACTAATGGGCGAATTAGTGGTTGTATTTGAATACTATCTTGGATTCGTACGGATCCCTTTCGTCTGCGGTGAGGTCGGTGACCGCTCTATCGTCGGAAACGATTTCCACCCGAGTCGACCGACCCGTCACGGTTCGTCCCGTCGCTCGTGGTGTTCCTCGAGTTCTCGAGACTCACGAAGCATGCGTTGGGCCTCCGGTGATCGGCGGTTTTTCGGGGACATGATCGGCTCGCCGGACCCCTCGATGCGATCCTCAGGATCCTCGACCGCGATCCACTCGCGGACCTTCGAAACGAGTGTTCGGAGCACATTCGAACTGTGTGCGTGACGGGGCAAAAAGGTTGGTGAGGCGATACGAACGCACTCGGCTACGGATGCCGTGCAGTCTAACGACGGGAGTCAGCCGAGGGACGCGGCACAGAGTTCGGCGATCGCTCGGCGGAGTCGCTGGGAAATGGCGGACTTCGAGACGCCGAGATGGTCGGCGAGTTCGTCCTGTGAGATCCCTCGAGGTACGTCGAAATAGCCCTCCTCGTAGGCGACCGCGAGCAGTTCCTGTTGTTTCTCGGTGAGCGTCACGACGCCGTCGTCGCCGTCGTCCGAGACTCGCAGGTGTTCGACCGACACGGAGACGCCGTCTGCCCGACAGGCGTCGTTGAACGCCACGAGTGCGTCCCGGCTCGGAAACCGAAGCTGGACGAGCCAGCCGTCCCGAGAGCTCGATACCTCGAGCAGTCGGCCGCCGACTTCGGCCGTACTCGCGGTGAACGTCAGCGCCCGTTCGGTCAGGGTCACCCGATACACCCGCCGATCGGGGTAGCGATCGACGAGTATCGGTTCTCGGATCGTCGGATCGGTCTCGAGGGCGGTTTCCAACCCGCCGAACTCGGCCCCGCGTGCGGTGACGAACAGGAGCGTCTGGCCCGTCTCGCCGGCCGTCCAGTACTCCGGCTCGAGGGAGATGTCGGGGACTCGATCCAGGGTCGGACGCAAGACGAGGTCGTCGTGGTCGAGTCGGACCTGTGCGATGATGCCGCCGTCCGATCGGTCCAGAACCGTCGATCGCTCTCGTTCGGTCTCGGCGAGTTCGATACTCACGGATCCACCTCGTTCCGTCCGGTCGATCCCCTGTAAGCGTCCGTTACCGGTGACACGCTCATCGAACGGGTGATTAGAGCGTGGCTACATGGACGTAGGTGCTATACAGCAAAACGGCGACGGCGACAACTCAATACGTATTCATCCCTCAGAAATTCACCACGTTAGATGGCGAACGAAATACCGAATTACCGGCCGAATCGAGCCCGACACACTCGGTAATAGACGATGAATTTTCGGTAACCGGCGAGGATCGGTTCAGCGGGACTGTTGGAAATCGTTGCCGGGGCAACCACGAACGAGTCGCGATTGCACCGGTCCATGGGTACGACAATCCTCTCACTCCGTCTCGTCTCGGTCGTCGAACAGGAGTTCGAACAGCTTCCGCTGGGCGAGACGCGAGTGACGGCTGAACGTCGGTTGAGAGACGCCGAGTAACCGTGCAACCTCCTCGCCGGTACTCTCGCGGGGCCACTCGAAGAACCCGCTGTAGTACGCCGTTTCGAGCGTGTGAAGCTGTTGTTCCGAGAGCCGGTCCCGTAACTCCGCGTCGAACGAGCGGCTCTGAGTGGTGGCTTTCTCACGCTCGCGTCTGGCGACCAGTTCCGTCCCTCGGTAGGTGCGTTCGAGCATCCCGACGAATCCGCGTACCGCGGTCGTATTCGGGAGTTCGACGACGAGGCGCGTTCGATCGTCGACCGGCGTGATCGAGCGCAACACGCCACCGTGGTCGGCAACTCGATCCGCGATCGTCGCCTCACGGACGACGAGCTCGGCGGCCGATCCCGTCCCGATCCGCCGGATCGACTCGATCGCGGGGTGTGAGCCGGTGACCCGATCTTCGTCGATCTCGTCGGCCGCGGCCACGCAGTACACCGTCGACCCGCCTGACGAGCGAGGAACGACCGTCCGGATGTCGATCGACGCTCCGAGGCGGTGGGCGATCGCGAAGAGCGGTTCGTCGTCTTCCCGAACGACGAGTTCGAGTTCGACGGACGTCTCCGAGAGCAACGCTCGCTTCCGTTCGAGTGCCGCGATTGCGTGGCCGGCGACCGCCGCGAGGTGCCGACAGCGGCCCCGGAGTCGATCGTCGAAGAGCCCCGCTCGATCACCGTATACGACGAGCGTCCCGTACCGGAACCCGCGGTACTCGATCGGAGTGATCAGGACCGACCGGTATCCGTCCTCGAGCGGTTCGTCCCGCCACGGTTCCCGGTCGTCGGATCGGCCGGTCGATCCGGTCTCGAGGTCGATCACCGTCGTCGGATCCGACGACTCCTCCCGTCCAACGCGTTCGGGGCCGAGATCGACCGGCATCGCCAGCGACTCGAGGAACGCGGCGTCGTCACCGGCCCAGGTCGACGGCGTCAGCGTTTCCGCGCCGTGATCGTGACGGCCGATCCAGACGAGGCCGATCGTTCCCGCCGTTTCGACGGGTCTGATCGCGTGTACCGCCTCGCAGACGCGGTGCTCGAGATCGTCCCTGGTCTCGGCGGCGAGTATCGCACGGACGTCGGCCCGAATCCGTTCCGAGTCGGCCTCGAGTTCCTCGAACGCGTCGCGTTCACGGCCGACCGTTCGGAGTCGCCGCCGCCGATCGAACGCCTCGAGTGCGATCGACGCCACGTCCGAAAGCGGTTCGACCGCACCGACCTCGAGGGACGCGAAGCCGAGGGGTCTTCCGGTCGTCGCGAGCGCGAGATTCTCGTCGTCGATCGGCAAGACGAGGACGCGCTCGGCCCGAACGCCGGAACGTTCGAGGAGCGATTCCAGCGCCGATCCGTCGACGATGGTCGGCTCGCCACCTTCGAGAAGCGAGTCGATCCCGGTACGTTCGGCGGCGACCGCCGGGAGATCGATCGGTCCGTCAGAGCCGGTCGCGACGACCGCGGCCGGCTCGAGAGCCGCCCCGTCGAACCGGTACCAGACCGCGAACTCGGCGTCGGTCCCGGCGAGAATCGCATCGACGACGCTCCGTCGGATTTCGGCGGGCGTTTCGGAGCGACGGAGTGTTCGGACGGCTTCGAGGACGCTCGAGCGAACCGTCGCCCCCGACCGCCGCCGGTCGCGGACTGTACAGATCGCCCGCTCGCCGTCGGACGACGGCGTGACGAAGACGTCGACCGGGTCGCCGTTTCCGACAGCGAGGTCGCCCGTCATCGGGTCCATCCACCTGAATACGGGTGAACGCAGACGATCGCGGACGCCGGTCGCGAGCTCCTCGTCGAAGAGGTCGCCGACGTCCCGGCCGACGAGCGTCTCGTCGTCGGCTAGCTCTCGCAGGGGTGCGTTGACCAGTTCGACGGTCGTCCCATCGAGTACCGCCACGCCGTCGGGGATTCCGTCGACCGCGGCTTCGAGGAGTGTGAATCGGCTCGGTTCGGTCTGCCGGGTAGGCTCGGCGTCGGTCCTCGAACGCTCTTCGCCCAGCGTCTCCCTCGCGATCACCGAGACGCCTTCGTCGCCGGGGTAGGCCGTCACCTCGAGTGGCGTATCGAACGCCGGATGGCTCGTCTCGAAGGCGATCCGTTCACCCGTCGCCGCCGCCTCCTGGAGCCGATCGGCGAACGTCTCACGAACGTCCTCCGGGAGGACCGACCAGAGTACGGCTCCGGGATCCGGATCTCCGTCGAACAATCGATTCGCACCGGCGGTCCAGCGGACGAGTTCCCGGCGCTCCCCCAGGACGAACACGAACTCGCCGAACCGGTCGAGCGCCCTCTCGAGGCCCACCGCCGCGTCGGACGTCGGTGTCGCGATCGTGACGACGACACCCTCGACGGCCGGATCTTCGAGGCGGTTGACGGCCGTCAGTTCGACGGCCGTCCACGCTCCGTCGTCCGCGCGGAGCCGGCACCTGACGGTCTCGCTCGAGCCGAGAGACCGTTCGCCGACGCGCGAAAGCGCCTCTCGAGTTCGCTCGCGGTCGTCGGGATGAACGAGACGTGGAAGACCCGATCGAACGAGGTCGTCGGGCGTCCACCCGAGTCGATCGACGGCCGGCGCCGCGTACGTGATCGTCCCGTCTGGTGTGAGGACCACGACCGGAACGTCGGCGTTCTCGAGTATCCGTCGGTGCTCGTGATCCGTTCGGCGTCCGCCGGGGCGGAACCCGCTCACCGCGTTCTCGACGCGAGCGGCGGCGACGCTCTCCGGCGAGTTCGGGTCGATAACGTCGGTCGCACCTGCGTCGATCGCCCTCGCGTGTGCGTCCGTATCCGCGATCGCGACGATCGGAACGGCCTCAGTCGCCTCGCGGAGTTCGTCGAAGACCGCTCCGTCGTCGGTCGGGTCGAACTCGCAGACGACGCAACGAACGTCGCTCGAGGCGAGTCGATCCCGTGCGTCGTCCGTCGACGATGCCAGCCACACCGAACCGGGTCCAAACGCCGATTCGAGGGCGGCGACGGCGGCGTCGATCGGTGACGAGTCGCCGACGACGAGGACGCCGCGAGCGCCGGTGACGACGGCGGTGGCGTCGTCACTCACGGGCCGACCACCTCGAGACGGGGCGGACCGCCGCGCGTGGAGTCGAGTCGAGCGGCCACGATAGCGTTCGATTCCCGACACGCCGAGAAAATTACCGTCTTGATACGCACGAGTAACACTGGATTACGTCCGGTGACGGGGGTCGTTTCTCGGACAGCCGATCGTCGTTTCGGTCCTCGCGAAGGGTGTGTCAGCGCTAGCTGATTTGTCTTCAGTGGCGCGTCAGGTCCCCTCTCTGACCGTCACCACCGGAACCGGGGCGTTTCGAACGACTTCCTCGGCGACGCTACCGACGATCAACTGATCGAGACCGCTCCGACCGACTGTCCCGACGACGATCAGGTCCGCATTCGAGACCTCCGCGGCCTCGAGGATTTCCTCCTGTGGAACGCCGTGGCGGACCGTCGTCGTCGCGTCGACCCCTTCGGCCGTCGCCGTACGCTCTGCCGTCTCGACGACGTCGGTGGCCTCGGCTTCGGGGTCGGCCCGCATCTGATCGCGTTTCTCCGAACTGTGTGGCCCCTCTTCGGCGACCGAAAGCACGTGAAGCGTCGCTCCGAGGCGATCCGCGAGCGAAATCGCGTGTTCGGTCGCGCGTCGAGCACCGTCGCTCCCATCGGTGGCGAGCAGAAGATCCTGATACATCCCTGCCCAGACGTTCGGTCGACGTCCGAATACGTCCCCGACTTGCCGATGCCGGGCCTACACGACCGCGGAATCGCTCCGGCGACCCGGACGGACCGTCGGTCGACGACTCGGTGGATGCCACGGATGCCTCGAGCGGGCGTTACCCCGACCGACACGAGACAGGTTCAAAAGAAGACGGCCCATCGATGACCGCAGTGATCACACTCGAACGTCCGCTTGAGCCCCGAATCAGTGACGGTTCGATCGACTTCCGCTCCTGTTAGCTCGAGGCAACTGGGACAACGCGTTCGACTCACGTGACCCGAGATACGGGCTCTCGAGGGATAAAGAGACTCCCAATGTGGTTTGGATTAATTGCTGTTGTGATAGAATACTCCGCGGGGCCACGGGTTCAGATCACGTCGAGGATGACGATCGCGAGGTACAACTGCCCGATCCCGGCAACGATCATGACGACGCCAGCGAGACGCTCGAGTTGGTCGCTGTAGGCCATGATTTTGTCCGCGCTTGCGACGAGCCCCATCCCGGTCGCGACGGTCAGTGAGACCATCAAGAGCGTGACGCTCCCGACGTAGGTTCCGACGACGAGTGCGGCCGTCGCCGGCGGATACGTGAGCGCGCTGGCGACGACGGCGCCGAACAGCGGGGCGACACAGCCCGCCGCGGCCAGGGCGTACCCCACGCCGAAGATGCCGAACCCGAGGACGCTCGAGCGCCGTTTCGGGAGCGCGATCGACAGCGACGGTGCCCGACCGAGCACTATCAATACGCCGAAGATCAACAGTAACGCACCGACGATCGGCTCGAAGAGGACGACGTTCGAGATGGTCGAGTGACCGACCCAGAACGCCGCGCCGAATAGGGCGGCGAGGGTCACCAGGACGCCACCGCCGGCGATCAGCCCGCGGCCGAGCGAGCCGCTGAGTGACGCCTCTTCTCCCTCGGTCTGGCTGACGTAGAAGCCGACGTAGCCGGGCAACAGCGGATACGCACAGGGGGAAAAGAACGTCAGGAAGCCGGCCTGGAGGGCGAACCCGAGCGTCAGGAGCAACGTCGCGTCCGTCCCGATCATTGGTCGTGGGCCTCGAGTGCGTCCTCGATTCTGTCGACGAGTTCGTCGGCGGTCTTGACGCCGTGGTCGGACCAGCGGACCCGGCCGGATGGATCGATCACGGCCGCGGTTGGATAGCCGCCGGCGAGGTAGCGCTCGGTCAACTCCGCCGTCGGGTCGAGCCCGATGGTCCAGCGTCCATCGTTGTCGTCCCACCACTCGACGAGTTCCTCTTCAGTGATCGAGCCGGTCTCGCCCACCGACTCGTTGGTGACCGAGAGGAAGCGCACGTCGTCGCCGACCCGATCGTACGCCTCGCCGAGCGCGGGCATCTGCTCGATACAGGGCGGACACCAGGTGCCGAAGATGTCGACGAACGTCGGCCGATCGGCGGCGGGAACGAGCGCGTGGCCGGCCTCGCTCCCCGGCGCGTCGACCGTCTCGATCTCGAGCGGGTCGCGTTCGACGTCCTCTCCGGTGAGTTCGTCGACCGACGGGACGCCGAACACCGCGACGGCACCGGCACCCGCAACTATGCCCGCACTCGCAATTCCGGCGATGGCTTCCCGTCGACGCATGGTTATCGTTGTGCGACCGTTCTGGCGTCCTCGACGATCGCCTCGACGCTCACTTCCTCACGTTGCTGGACGGCGTTCGGATACGACCGTTCGACGATTCCGTCGTCGTTGACCAGCATGATCAGGTTGTAGTGGATGAACGTGTACTCGCCGTGGTCGTGATCCTCGTGATCGTGATCGTGGCCATCGTGCTCGTCGCCGTCCTCGACCCGCTCGATGTACATGCCGAACGTGTCCTCGAGGAGTTGCTCGCCTTCCTCGTAGCTCTCGGGCCTGAGGAAGTGCCAGTTGTCCGCTTCGTGGTCGACACCCTGCTGTGCGGCGTACTCCTCGAGAACCTCCGGCGTGTCCCGCTCGGGGTCGAACGTCATCGCGAGCAACGCGATGTCGTCCTCGTAGCCGCGTTCGATCGCGTCCGCTTGAGCGCGGCGGAGTCGCAAGAGCAACGCGGGGCAGGCACCGTCCGGACACGCCGTAAAGAAGTACGTCATCAGGAAGGCACGTTCGCCCACCATGTCCTCGAGCGAGACGGTCTGGCCCGAGAGCGGATCCGGTAGCGAAAACGAGGGGAACTCGTCGCCGTGGATGGGATGTGACGGGTCACCGCGTGATTCGTCCGGTGGGCCCAGTGCGGTTCGGCCGTCGCCGCCGACGAAGCCGACCTCGTCTAAACAGCCGGCGATCCCCGCTACACCCGCGGCCCCCGCCGCCCGGAGGTAGGTTCGGCGTTCCATATCGGACGGTGGGATGGAGCGATCAAAGGTTCGTTGGTTCGCGTTTCGAACGGAACGTGACTCATACGGAGTGCTGTAACGGGTTGCCGGCGCAACCGCCGCCCGGGTCGCGGGTGCGCCGGAACTGACTGACAGTAACCCGTCTCACCCGACACTCGAGGGCCGACGGAACGTCGACCGTTCGATCCGTAAAGCCGGTCGTACGATCGGCGAACGATTCGAAACGGACCGGCGTCGATCAGTACGGCTGGTATAACTATCGGCCGACTTCGAGTATCACGAGGACATGTCGAAGTCGAACCGTCCCGCGATGGACGTCGGCTGTCCCGCGTGTAACGCGACCGTCAGCGCGCCCGTCCCACCCGGCCCCGGAATCGTCGAGGAGAACGAGTCGAACCGATTGCAAGGAAGCGAAACCGTCTGCCGAAACTGCGGCCACGAACTCGAGTTGTACTATTATTGAGACAGCCGGGGTCGATCGACGGTCCTCCCGCCAGCCGACCGCCGGAACCCGGCTACACGCGAAACGACGTTCGATCGATCTATCGTCCCATCGAACTGTCCGTTGTGGCCGAACGGTACGGGGTGCGTATTAGACCCCCATGCGGATGCAGGCCACGAATCAACCCGTAGCGGCGCTGTGTTCTACCAGCGAATGCGATTTACCGACGAGCGTTTGTCGTCGACGAACACGTATAGCAGACCGATACGGACCGACGGGGGCGGCCGAAGCGTACGAACCGATCGTTCCGCAGGACCCAACTGCCCCGGCTCGCTGATCGTCGTCTCGAACCGACAGCCCTACCGCCACGAGTACGACGGGGAAGACGACGGCGACGAGCGAACGATAGCCGTCGACGAGCCGACCGGTGGGCTGACCGCAGGGCTCGACCCCGTCTGCCAGCGGACGAACGGTACCTGGATTGCGTGGGGCGACGGCGACGCGGATTTCGACGTCACCGACGACCGAAACTGCGTCGCCGTCCCCCCGTCGTCGGAGGCGTACACGCTTCGACGACTCGACCTCTCTGCCGACGCGGTCGATTCGTACTACCGCGGGTTCAGCAACCGCGTTCTCTGGCCGATCTGTCACGGCTTTACCGATCTCATAGAGGACCGGCCGGACGACTTCGAGTGGTACCGGTCGGTCAACGATCAGTTCGCGACCGCGGTCGCCGACCACGCGGACGAGGAGTCGATCGTCTGGATCCAGGATTACCACTTCGCACTCGCCCCGCGAACGATTCGCGACTCGATCCCTCCTTCGGCGACGGTCGCTCAGTTCTGGCACATTCCGTGGCCGACGCCGGAGACGTTCCGTGACTGCCCGGCGGCCGTCGACCTCCTCGAGGGACTGCTCGGGAACGATCTGCTCGGATTTCACGTCGACCGGTACGCGACGAATTTCCTCGAGTGCGTCGAGCGAACCCTGCCGTCGGCGGCGGTCGACCGGAAGCGACGGGCCGTTCGGTACGACGACGAGGCGACGACGGTCGTCGCGACGCCGATGGGCGTCGACGCCGCGAGCTACGATCGAATGGGCCGGTCTGTCGACCCGTCACGACTGTCGTCGTTTTTGACGACGAACGGGATCCCGAGCGAGACCGTCCTCGGCCTGGGCGTGGATCGCCTCGATTACACGAAAGGGATACCGGAGCGACTCGCCGCCCTCGAGCGGTTCTTCGAGCGAAACCCCGACTGGCGCGGCTCGTTTACGTTCGTCCAGAAGGCGACGCCTTCGCGGACCGAGATCCCGACTTACCAGCGATACGGCGAGTTCGTCCGAAACGAGGTCGACCGGATCAACAGCCGGTTCGCCACCGACGGCTGGCAACCGATCGTCTACACCGACGCGTACCTCGAGGCCGATATGCTCGCCGCGTTGTACCGACGGGCGGGGGTGATGATCGTCAGTCCGCTCGTCGACGGGATGAACCTGGTCGCACAGGAGTACGTCGCCTCGAGCAGTGAGGCCGACGGGGCGTTGCTGTTGAGCGACCGAACCGGGGCCCACGAACGGCTCGGCACCCACGCGTTCTCGATCGATCCGACCGATACCGACGGATTTGCACGTCAAATAGCCGACTCGCTCTCGACGCCCCGTCACGAGCGCCGTCGCCGGATGTCCGTCCTTCGCAACCGCGTCTTCGAACGGGACGTCGACTGGTGGATGGCCACCCAGTTCGACTGGATCCGAAGCGTTCACGACGACCGGCGGCCCGATCCGACATCCGATTTCGATCCAGACCCCGATTCTCCGGAGTATACGTCACTGGTGTAATCCATGCCTGCTGATACTCCGCCACGACGACTCCAGGAGGAAATGGTTCAGATCCGCTCGGCACTGTCGTCGGCATCGAAACTGCTGGTCTGTTTGGACTTCGACGGGACGCTCGCACCGATCGTCGACGAACCGGCCGATGCGATCCCGCTCGAGCGAAACGAGGAGGCCCTCGAGACGCTCGTGGCCGAACCGGCAGTCTCGACGGCCATCGTCAGCGGACGTGCACTCGTCGACGTTCGCGACCGCGTCGACGCTTCGGATGCTTACGCCGGCAATCACGGGCTCGAACTCGCCCGCAACGGCTCGCTCTCGATCCACCCCGTCGCCGAAAAACGGGCGGCGCTGGTCGGGGAGTCGCACTCGGCGCTCGAGGTTGCCCTCGATTCGGTCCCCGGCGTCAGAATCGAGAACAAGCGACTGACGGCGACGGTTCACACGCGAGCCGTCCCCGATGCGCTCCGCCCGCTCGTTCACCGTCAGACGGCCGCGGTCGTCGACCGGGTTGGCGGCCCAGAGCTCGCGGTGTCGCGGGGAAAACGCGTCCTCGAGGTCGGTCCCGCGATTCCGTGGGGGAAAGGCAACGCCGTCGAGTTGATCGCGTCGGATCTTCCGGCGGATACGATCCCCGTCTACGTCGGTGATGACGTGACCGACGAGTCGGCGTTCCGGGCCGTCGAACCCGCCGGGATCGGCATTCGCGTCGGCGGCGACGACCCGTCGGCCGCCTCCCGGCGCGTTCGCTCGCCCGCCGAGGTCGCGTCGTTTCTGACCTGGCTCGGTTCTGCCGGCGTCGATCTGCTCGGGGGATCGTCCGGCGGCACAGAGACCGGAACCAACCCTCCGGCCGCCAAAACTGTCGAACTCCCGAATCCGCCGGGAGCCACCGGAGATTGAGGGATCCGAGGCCGGGTTATTACCGGAAACATCCGGTAGCAATTTTCCGCCCAAAGCCGAAAGTATTAGTTACCACTGGAAATATAGAGTGCGTATGAGAGTGAACGAGTGTGAAATTACGACAGCCAACTGACTTCCTGATCCTCGAGGCGCTAGAGAACAAGGGACGAAACGTCGCGACGAACCTCTCCGCCCACACGGGCAAGAGCCGCAAGAACATCAACACCCGACTGCCGGTCCTCGAGGACTACGGACTCGTCGACAAGATCGGACCCGCCGAACGGTCCGGCCTCTACGAGATCTCGTCGCTCGGTAAGGCGGCACTCGTCTACCGAGACCAGTACGACGAGGTCGACGACTTCGAGTCGCTCATCGAAGGACCGAACGCGGCCGACGCGGAAGAGGCCGGTGAGGAGCAGGCGAGCTTCGCACGCGGCGAAGACGACGATCCGACCGAAGAAGACGAGTAACGGTCTCTCGGCGGTCGTATCCGACCGCCGTCGATCCCTCGCGTATACAGCTGGTCGCGCCCACTGGTCCCGTTCCAGACATCGACCGATGAGTCACTTCGACTCACAACGGGATTCGGTCCACTCGATCGGGCAGGAACGTCACTCCCCCTCACGGGGAGTGCGAGGTCGGACGCCGCCGCTGTAACTCGCCAGTTCTCTGCGTGCACACGTCGAAAACGCTAAACTGAGCCGCCACTTCAGGCCGCTCGGGTCTGGATAGCTCGTCCCGCATCGCGAGTGGTCGTACGGGCTGTTCGAACTGAAGGCGTACGTGCTGAGCATCGGCGTCGCGACGACCGCGTCGCCGTAGCGAAACGCGACGCCGTGTTCGTGGTGTAATCCCAGCGCGTGGCCGACCTCGTGGAGCAGGATCTGGATCGTCCGGGTGGGTGTCTGCAACGGAACGATCCGGCGTTCGACGTCCCCCTCGGGACCCGACTCGACGAACTCCTCGAACGGCTCGAGATCGGCGATGTGCCGGGCGCCACCGACGGAGGCGATGTGTGGCAGACCGTAGCCGGTCGGCGCCCGCTTCATCTGGCCGTCGGTCACGAGCAAGTTCACGTCGTCTGCGGGTTCGACGTCGCTCGAGCCGACGGTTCCCGAGGCGAGCGCCAGGGGCCACTCTCCGGCGCTCGTGACGCGTGCGCCGTCTTCGGTCGACACGGGAACGACCCCGCCGAAGGAGACCTCGAGCGTCCAGAACTCGAACTCCATGAGCCGCTCGACGTACTCGAGGGTGCGTTCGGCAACCCCGTCGTAGGCGGCGGCTCCGTCGGAGAGCCAGAGTCGAACTTCGAGGCTCTCGACGGGGTCGCGGGTCGCGTACGCGAGCGTCCCGAGCGAGCCAACCGACCCGATCGCTCCCAGGACGTGACGGCGATTCACGACCCGACGTTCGGTGTGAACCGTTCTCTAGCTCGCGGTTAGTATGTTCACAGTTTATATCCCGTCCCGTTCAGGAACGCCGCTCGTCCGACCCCGGCGCGTGCCACCGCGTATCGACGACGTGTGTGGCGGTCCGTTCGATGCGAACCTCAGTCCAGTTCGGAAGCGCTCGAGGCTCGATCGCCACGAGAAACAGCAACTCGCCGTCGCCCGTCTCGACCAGGCGCCGATCCGGCTCCCGTTGCCGAAGACACCGACGCCACCGCCCGCTCTCGAGTCGGCGTCGAACCTGCCAGGCCGTGTAATACCGTCCGTTCGATCCTTCGAATACGGCGTCGACCGGGTCTCGGAGTGTCACTGCAACTCAGTAGACGCCCGATTCGATCGGGGTCGTGTGAGAACCCGTCCAATCGCATCTGTACGCCCGCACAGCGCCCACCGCCGAGGGCCGAACCGCCTGGATCCGTTTGCTCATCATCCGGGTGGTGCGGGGGATCGTACATCGACGCTCGGGTTCACATACGTGACTTTTATGATATCCTGACGGTCAGGTTGCGGTGAACGTCACGCGTCGTCGACACCTCCCGTCGCTCCGTCCAGTTCGAGACGAACGGACCGGAATTTCTTGCCGTCCGAGCGCGAACACGTCGTGTATGATCCGATCGATCGAAGCCGGAACCGACGTCCGGGGACCGATTCGCGCCCGAGCTGATCGCCGATGACCGTCGTCCTCGACGGCGAAACCCTCACGCCGGCAGACGTCGTCGCGGTCGCGCGAGACGGTGTCCGGGTCGAACTCTCGGCCGAGGCCCGCGAGCGCGTCCGGGAGTCACGCCGGCGCGTCGAGGACGTCGTCGCAAGCGGCGAGCCAGTGTACGGACTCAACACGGGGTTCGGCGAACTCGTCGACGAGCGAATCCCGGGGTCGCGACTCGAGGAACTTCAACACAATCTGGTCCGCAGTCACGCCGCCGGCGCGGGTCGGGAGTTGACACGCGAGGAAGTTCGTGCGACGATGGTTGTCCGGATCAACGCGCTCCTCACCGGTCACTCCGGGGTTCGCGAGACCGTCGTCGACCGACTCGTTGCGATGTGCAACGGAGGGGTTCACCCGGTCGTCAGATCCCGCGGGAGCCTGGGGGCCAGCGGCGATCTCGCGCCGCTTGCGTACGTGGCGCTCGTCCTCATCGGCGAGGGGGAGGCGGTCGTCGAACCGCCGGACCGGCCGGCGGCCGACGGGCGGAAGACCGCGGTCGACGAGCCCGACGACTCGAGCGGGTCACGACGGCTCCCCGGCGATCGGGCGCTCGAGACGATCGGTATCGAACCACTCTCGCTCGAGCCGAAAGAGGGGCTCGCGCTCGTCAACGGGACGCAGTTGACCGCCGGACTCGCGTCGCTGTCGGTCGTCGACGCCGAACGGCTGCTGCTGGCGGCTGACGCCGCGGGAGCGTTGACGACCGAGGCGACGCTCGCGACGACCGCGACGTCCGATGCGGTGATTCACGACGCTCGTCCGCATCCGGGCCAGCGAGAGTCCGCGGCGAACGTCCGTCGACTCACCACCGACAGCGAGATCGTCGAGGCGCATCGAAATTGCGATCGGGTCCAGGACGCCTACTCGCTTCGGTGTCTTCCGCAGGTCCACGGCGCGGTCAGAGACGCCGTCGATCACCTGCGCAAGGCCGTCACCGTCGAACTCAACAGCGCGACGGACAACCCGCTCGTCTTCGCGACGGATCGCGTCGACGCGCGCGCATCGGGAACCGACGCCGCCGCCGTCCTCTCCGGCGGGAACTTCCACGGCGCCCCGCTCGCGCTCCGTCTCGAGTACGTCCGCCTCGCGCTCGTCGATCTCGCGGCGATCGCCGAGCGCCGAATCGATCGTCTGCTGAACCCGAACGTACAGGAGTCCCATCTGCCACCGTTTCTCGCGACTGACAGCGGCGTCGAATCGGGGTACATGATCGTCCAGTACACCGCCGCGTCGCTGGTGAACGAACTCCGATCGCTCGGCCCGGCGTCGACGGACAACACGCCGGTCAGCGGCGGCCAGGAGGACCACGTCAGCATGAGCGCCCAATCGGCCGTCCACGTCCGGCGGGCGATCGAGAATGCGACCTGGGTGATCGCCGCGGAACTCGTCTGTGGCGCCGAGGCGACTGAGTACGTCCAGGACGCCTTCGACGCCGACGGTCGACTCTCGCTGGGGACGGGAACCGACGCGGTCTACGAGGCGGTCCGGACCGACGTCCCGCCGCTCGAGGGCGATCGATCCGCCGACGCCGACGTTCAGCGGGTCGCCGACCTCGTCACGGCGGGTGAGTTGACCGCGACACTCGAGGAGGCGGTCGAGGGTCTCGAGACGTCGCACGCGCCACGAGGAGCGTGATGTCAGTCACTTCGGCCGATACGTGTCGGCCGAGACGCCGCCTGGCCGGGGTCCGACGCCTATTCGCTCGTTGTTCTGCCGGCCTCAAAGAACTCGCTGAGAACAGTCTTGAGGCCTTTTCGGAGATGCTGGTGCATCGTCGGCGGTGAGACGTCCATCGCCTCCGCGACCTCTTCACCGGTGCTCTCGCGGGGCCAATCGAAGAAGCCGCCGTAGTAGGCGAGTCGAAGAGTGGTGAGCTGTCGGTCGGTGAGCTCGTCGAGGATCAGGTTTCGCCGCTCGGCGGCGGTTCGGACCTGCCGGTCGACCTCCCGTCTGGCGACGAGTTCGGTGTTCTCGTAGATCGCGGACAGCGCGTCGGCGATCTCCCTGACGTTTGCGTCCTGTGAGACCTCGACCAGACAGGTTCCGACGGCGTCCTCGACGGTCACGTCTCGGATCGTCACGCCGTGGTTCGTCAACGTTCGAACGCCGGATTCGCTCAGCCGCATCTCGATGGTACAGCCGCCACCCCTGTCGTGGACGAGCCGACACTCCTCGATCGAGTCGTGGTCGTTCGCCTCCTCGAGTACCGTCTCGCCGTCGATGCCGTCGATCGTGACGAACTGAAACGTCCGTCCGTTCGCGGTCGTCCCCGACCACTCGAGCGAGCAGGTGCAGTCGTACTCCCGCGAGAGGTCGAACGAGAACGTCTCGCCGCCGTCGATCCGGAACTCGAGTTCGACGACGGTATCGGCAAACAGCAGTTGGCGGTTCTTGACGGCCATGATCGTAAAGCCGATCGTCTCGCCGAGTAGTTCGAATCCCGCCCGCTCGCTCTCGCTGAACGCGTCGTCGCGACTCGCCAGGACGGTAAGCGCACCGTAGGTCGCGTCCTCGTAGGTGATCGGGACGGCGACGACGGCTTCGACGTCGTCGGCGGCGGCGGCCGTCTGCAACTGGTCGGGCAACGGTTCGCGCTCGAGGACGTGATCTTCCGTCTGGATCTCACCGGACCGGACGGCGCGTCGGAACGGGCGGCCGGGGTCGTCCGACCCCTCCTGGACGCACTCGAGATAGGTCGTGGCCTCACCCGCGCCGGTTCGGTACGCGAGAGCGCCGTCGCCGGTCCACTCGGCGATCCAGGAGCCACAGTATAGCTCCGAGTCGACGAGCTGTCGACAGACCTCCCGCTCGATGGCGTTCCGGCTCGGGGCCTCGACGAGGGTCTCGATCACGCGTCGGACGACCGCGTTGATCCGGTTCAACGTCTCGAGTTCGGCCTGGCGCGCCCGGAGTTCCCGCTCGCGTTTCGCCCGTTCGGTGATATCGCGTGCGAGCCAGACGACGGCTCGCCGCCCGCCGATCCGACGGTCGGTCGGGACGACCCGGGCTTCGTACCGGAGTCGCTCCTCGCCCGTCTCGACGTCGTACTCGACGGACTGTATCTCGCCAGTTTCGATCGCCCGTTCGATACAGTCCAGAAGCTCCTCTGCGGTTCGTTCGGGGAAGGCGTCGCCGAGGTTGGTGCCGACGAGTTCCGCCGCGGACGTCTCGTACAGCCCCTCGGATTCGGGACGAACCGTCGCCTCGAGGTACGTTCCGTCGGCGCCGATGACGAACGCCTCGTCCGGAAGCTCTTCCGCGAGGATTCGACGGAACTCCTCGCTTCGATCCCGACTGGCGTGCGATCGAACCGACTCGAGGATCCGGTCGACGAGCCGGGTTTCGTCCTGGGACACGTAGTCCGTCGCACGAGCCCTGAGCGCGACCGTCGCGAGTCTCTCGCTCCCGTCTCGCGGACTGACAACGACGGGGGTGTCGGGTGTCTCCTCCCGAACGCGCTCGACGTTCGTTCGAACGGCGTCGGGGTCGTCGGTCACCAGAACGACCGCGTCCGGGGGCTCCCCCTCGAGACACCCCTCGAGTTCCGCGATCGAAATCGGCCGAACGGATACCCCCGTTCGATCCCGTATCTCGTCCGTAACGTGAGCCCTCGCTCCTCGAGCGTCCGTTGCGAGGACGATCAGTTCTCCGCTGGTGTCCGATTCCATACCATCAATAGGTGCCATAATCTCGGGAGGCCGCGGACGCGATCGGCCGACGAACGCTCCCGTCCTTTCTGCTCACAATCATGTTCTGGAATAAAAAACCCGGTGATACAGCGACGGGTGGCACCGATACCGTCTATCGAAGGTGACCGGCCGTGGGCCGAGACGCCGGGACGTCGCCTCGAATCGGATCGCGGTCACGCACCTGACCGTGGAACCGACGGACAGAAAGCGGACGACGTTTCTAAACCGGGATGCGACCTGGAGATCGCTGACCGAGCGGCGAGGCTACAGCTCACCCTGTTCTTTGAGGTCCTCGATGATATCGTCGACGAACGTCTCGACGTCGTCGTAGGGGAAATCACCGCCGGACGTCTTCGTGTTCAGTTCCATCGCCGTCATCGAGAAGTCGCCGGATTCGAACGTCGTCCCCGGTCCGTTCGGGAGCGCGGGAACGAGATCCATCGGGCTCGAGATTGGGTAGTCAGCACCTTCGAACGCGTCGATCATCTGGTCGCGGATTTCGTCTTCGTCTGTCATCGCGTCACTCACTTTTCCCCGATAAATAATAAATTTGCAGGTAGTTGCAACGGCGCGCTCCGCCGCACTAGTGATACAAATCAAACGTATACTGGGCGGACTATTCTCCGAAACAATAATTAATGCGCGGTGTGGAATCTGGGAACATGGCGAAAGATACCGTCAGGTACCCCGACGAGGTCGTCGAGGAGATCGACGCACTCGTCGACGACGGTATGTTCGAGAGTAAATCCGAGTTCTATCGGTTCTCCGCGGAGTACGTACTCTCGCTGATCAACACCGAACACGACGTCAAGACCTTCAACTTCGAGGAGATCAAGACCGAACTCGACATCACCGAGTCCGACCACGCGCGGGCGCTCGGCACCGACGGCGGTACCTTCTTTCTCGATGCTGTAATCACGGTCCGAAAACAGGGGCTTCGCGGCAACTACGAGGCGGCAGAGCGCTTCATCGACACCCACTACGACGCGACGGACCAGGAGTGTATCATCTTAGAGGAGTTGCTCGGAACGTATCGAAACGGCACCGAGTGACGTCGCCTCGGGTTAGGACCCACCCACGAAGGGCTCGCCGAGTTCCTCGAGGTCGAGATGCTCGCCGACGAGCCCCGCCGCTCGATCGGACGGCGTCGTCCCGGACGGACGCTCGTCCTCCTGTCGCGTTCCGGACGGATGCTCACCCGCCTGCCGCATCCCGGGCGCGCCCGAAACCATGTCGTAAGAACGCTCGAGTCTGACCTCGCTCGCAACGTTCTCGAGAAACGCCTCGCGAACGGCGTCGTCGTCGAACAGCCCGTGGAGGTAGGTCCCGAGAACCTGCCCACAGGCGGCGCTCGAGTCCCCGAGCGGACGGCTGACGTCCGCGCCGTCGAGAACCCGCGTTCGGCCGGCGTGAATCTCGTACCCCGACGCGGTTCCGGAGGCCCCGCGGAGGATCGGTGTCGCGGATCCGTCGACGCGGACGCTGGTTCGCTCGAGTCGTTTCTCCGGTTCGAAGTTGGTCTCGACGGGGAGGAGGCCGAGCCCCTCGACCGTCTCCGCGGTTCCGGTTCCCTCGAGGGAGGCGTTCGTGATCCGCTCGCCGAGCATCTGGTAGCCCCCACAGAGGCCGACGACCGGGCCGTCGAACGACTGCAGGGAGTCGGCGAACCCCGACGTCCACAGCGCGCGGAGATCGTCGACCGTATTTTTCGTTCCGGGGATCACGACCGCGTCCGCGTCGACGCCCTCGAGCGGATCGGCCCCGTTGGACGGCCCGGCCGACGCACCTGACCGGTCGTCTTCCGTACCCGCCTGTACCGGAACGAAAGCCACCGAGACGCCGGGTTCGGCAGCAAGCGCCTCGAGATCCGTCGCGTTCGAGAGTCGGGGAAGCCGGGGGACGGCGATCGTGATCCGGTGCTCGTCCGGGATCCCGTCGTCGGCGCCGAGGACGCCGCCGGTCTCGGCTCCAGGGAGGGCGACACTGTCCTCCTCGGGAAGGCCCGGATCGTCGTAGGGGAGGACGCCGACGATCGGAACGCCCGTCTTCGATTCGATCTCCGCGATTCCGGGCTCGAGCAACGTCGGATCTCCCCGGAACTTCGTGATGGCCGCGCCGACCACCCGATCGCGGAGCGGATCGGGCATCAACTCGAGCGTTCCGTAGAGGCTCGCGAACGCGCCGCCACGTTCGATGTCCACGAGCAACAGGATGTCCGCGTCGGCGAAGCGGGCGGTTTCGACGTTCGCCAGATCCCGATCGTGGAGGTTGATCTCGGCGATGCTTCCCGCCCCCTCGGCGACGATCACGTCGCTGTCCGCCTCGAGCCGCTGGAAAGCCGCTTTTGCGGCTCCTCGAGCGTCCTCCCAGTGATCCTCGTAGTACGCCCCCGCCGAGAGGTGATCGCGGGCCACGCCGTCGATCACCAGCTGGCTCTCGCCATCGCCGCGGGGTTTCAACAACACGGGATTGCAGTCGGTCGTCGCCGTCGTCCGCGCCGCTCGAGCCTGGACGAACTGGGAGACGCCGATCTCACCCCAGCAGTCACCCGCAGATTCCCGCCGTTCGGAGCCACTCGAAGGTGACCGCCCTTCGGGGCTGTCGCGGTCGTCCTCGTTGCCCGCGTGGCCACGCTCGGGGCGAGCGACAACTCGAGCGTTGTTGCTCATGTTCTGTGCTTTAAACGGCGCGACGGCGACGCCACGGTCTGCGAGCAGGCGACAGAGGCCGGCGGCGACGGTCGACTTCCCGACGTGACTCGCCGTGCCGGCGACGAGAAGGGTTCGGGTCATTCGCGTGACCCGTACTCGCGGGGCCTCGAGTATCGACCTATCGGTTCGTCCGAACTCGCGGACCGTGCCGATGACGCCGACAATTGGAGACGAGGGTCGTTACTCTTCGTCGTCCTCGCGCTCCGGTGGTTCACCGCCTTCGAAAATCACCTCCTCGCCCGGGTGGGGCTCGATGTGGCTTAGAATCTCGTGTGGCACGTAGCCGATGTTGTACCCCTGTTCGTCGTGGAGGACGATCCCTTCGTCGTACTCGCGAAAGTCGAAGCAGCTGATCTCCTCGTAGGCGTTTCTGGGTTTGTAGACGACCTTCATACAGGCGTCGTCGACCCATTGCCCGTTCGCGCTAGGGCTTGCAGGTGAAAGGAATTTTCAGGATCGGTAACTGGACTCGCGGCGTCGGGAATCTAGTCCTTACAGTATCCGTCTCATACGGTTTACTGTCAGTCAGTTCCGGCGCAACCGCGACCCAAGCGGCGGTTTCGCCGGTACATCGTTACAGGAATCCGTCTCAGCCCTCGAGTTGGCGTCGCTCCCACCGGGGACCCGCGCGACTCGAGAGAGCGAGCCCAACGGTGGCGAAGCCGAGACCCGCGACGGCGAGGACACCCGCGACGGTCGGCGACGGCGGAACGACGACGAAACCGGCAACCAGCGTCGGAACGAGTGCGACGGCGACGCCGGCGGTAAACGTCGCGAACCGGACGGCGTCGAAGAGGAACTCGTTGGGCGAGAAGCCGGCGAGGTAGACGGTGAGCCCGTAGTAGTACAGCGCGTAACCGCCGAGTAACGCCGCACCCACGGCCGCATCGAGAAGCGTCGCCTCGAACCAGACGACCGCCGCGAGGTAGGGGACGCCGACGGAGGGGACCGCGACCAACACGAACGCCGTCCGCTTGGCGCGAAACACCGCCTCGACGGAGACGGGGTAGACGAGATACGACTCGAGCGAATCGAACTCGGTGAGCCAGTTGTACGTCGTAAACGCCGAGAGGCCGAGGACGCCGCCGAAGAAGATCCCTGGCGCCGGCGCGATGCCCGTGATCGCGGCGACGACGCCGACGAGTGCAGCCACGAGCGCGAGCAGGATACCCGCCGAGACGAACGGTTTCCAGACGCCGCCGGACGACCTGGCGAGGTCCAGTAGCGTCTTCGCGACGAGCGCCTCGTCGCCGACCGGAAGCGCGTCCTTCAGCCGGGCGAACCGGTCGCTCGCCGTCCGCGTCGGCCGAGCGTACGTCGGATCGTACGCCCAAAGCGCGGCCGTCGAGACGACTACCGTCGCCGCGGCGACCGCGAGTACCTCGAGCACCGAGCCGTCGATCGGAACGAGGAATTTCCCGACGGAGCCGCCGCCGTCGGTGATCCACGCGCCAATCGCGAGGACGCCGATTCCGGCCAGGCCGAACCGGATCGGGACGCCGCGACTCCGGGCGGCGACCAGCGCGACGGTGACCGCCATCCCGAAGGCGAAGACCAGCGAGAGTGAGAGCCAGTAGACGAGGACGGCGAGCAAACCGCCGACGACTGCCGATTCCGGGCCCACCGCCAACGGACCGGATGCGAGCGGCGAGTCCGATCCCATCGCGAGCGGGGCCGCCCCCATCGCCATCGGCAAGACGATGACGAGCGCGTAGAACAGGCCGTCTTTCACGAGAAAGATCGCGAGCAGTCGCTTGCGCGACAGCGGAAGCGTCGCGGCCGTCGAGAGCACGAGTGAAAGCCGTCCGAACACGTTCTCGAGCATGTCCGACCCCGCGAAGGCAGCCGTTCCGCTGTAGAGTCCAAAGCCGAGCGCGAGGACGTGTCCCCAGCGGGTCACCGTTTCGGCGTCGGTTCCAGTCTCAGTAAGCGCGACCGACGCGGCGACCGCGAACGCGGCGACGACGACCGGAAAGAGCCCGAACCGCCAGCCGCCGAACAGCCGCGTGTGAAGCCGCCACTCCTCGCGGGCGAGCGTCACGAACAGCGTCCAGTTCGGCGCCGAGTGCGATCCGGCAGGCTCTCGTCCGGGACCCTTGCCATCACCCGTCGTCATGGCTGAACCCGATCGGCCGCGGGGAGGTCTCGAGCCCCCGCCCCGTCGACGCACTCGAGGAAGACGTCGAGCAACGATCCGTCGTCGAACCCCTCCTCGAGCGAGCGCTCGGCGACGATTTCGCCGTCGGCGACGATGCCGACCCGAGAACAGATCGACTCCGCGACGTCGATGTTGTGCGTCGAGACGAAAACGGCGTTGTCGTCGGCCGCGTACTCGAGGAGGAACCGTTTGACTTGCTCCTGGACGAGCGGGTCGAGGTTCGCCAACGGTTCGTCGATCAGGACGACCTCGGGTTCGTGGACGAACGCCTGGGCGATCATCACCTTCTGCTGTTGGCCCCGCGAGAGATCCGTGTGGAGCGTCTCGAGTTTGTTCCGGAACCCGAGTCGATCCGCCCACCGCTCGGTGCGTTCCGCGACGAGGTCGGCGTCGAGGTCTCGGACCGTGCCGACGAACTCGAGGTACTCCCGCGGCGTGAGGAAACTCGGCGGCGACCCCTGCTCTGGCAGGATGCCGACCCGACTCCGCGCCTCGAGAGGGTCGTCGGTGGGGTCCGTCCCGAGTACGCTGATCGTTCCGCTATCCGGCCGAATCTGTCCCGTCAGTGCGCGAATCGTCGTCGTCTTCCCGGCCCCGTTCGGTCCCAAAAAGCCGAACAGCTCCCCGCGGTCGACCGCGAAGCTCATTCCGTCGACCGCGCGGACGGTTCCATACGACTTGTACACGTCGTCTACCCGGATGACGCCCATCGACCTGCGGTATTGTCAGGGTCAGATAATAACTGTGCCGGAGGATCGATCGGGTCCGTCGCCTGCGGTCGATACGCCGGACGATCGACGGCGCGTGATACTCTCGGACGATCTCTTGTGGATTCTCCCAGCGAAACGACGACTCAGAGCGGCTGTGTAGACAAATCGGTACAGGAACCCAGTACAGCAAACTGGTACCGGAGATCGGTACGGGAAGGTACAGGAGATCGGTACGGGAAACCGGTACCGCAAATCGGTACCGAAAATCACTACCGCAACCCGTCTCAGTACTCCGTTCCTCGTCGCGCTCGTTGCCCGTCTTCGATCGGGTGTTTCTCCTTGCGAACGTTCGTCATTAGGTCGGCTCGATCCTCGAGGTACGCTGGCGTCTCGTGACTTCCCGAGAGCACGAGTTCGAGATCGTCCGGCTTCGCGTCGATCAACCCGATGACGTCCTCTTCGCCGATCAGTCCGCGGTCCGCGGCGTACAGCACTTCGTCGAGGACGAGCATGTGAACCCCCTCTTCGGGGGGCGCGTCGAGGTCGATCGGCTCCTCGAGGTCGGCCTCCTCGGCCGCCGCGATCAGTTCCTCGGCTCGCTCGAGTCCCGCCCCGGCCTGCCGTTCGTGGTCCGCTTCGTCGCTCCCGTCGGCCATTCCGTGCCAGCCGTAGTGACCGAGATTCTCGTAGCTGATCCCCGGAAGTGCGTCGATCGCGTTGTACTCGCCCCGGACCGCCTCGACGCTCGAGGCGCCGCCTTTCATGAACTGCAGGACGTGGACGCGGTAGCCGTGACCCGCGGCGCGCATCCCCATTCCGAGCGTCGCGGTCGTCTTCCCCTTCCCGTCGCCCCACCAGACCTGCACGAGGCCGAACTCCTCCGGTGCGGCGGGTTCGATACGTTCCGATTCGGGCGAGCGGCCCCGGCCCGGCGTGTTCTCGAGGGTCGACTCCGATGATCGATCGTCGTCCATACACGCCCCCTCGAGCCGATCGACCATGTAGCTGTCCGATCGCAAACCAGCGGGGATGTTGACGTCCCGACGACGCTATAGCCGGACCAAACGGCTCTTTACGGACCGACCCTAACACGCTTGCATCGCTATGGCATCCGACCTCTCCGTCGACGACTCGCCGGAGTTCGAGTCGGTAGTCGCCGCCCTCGACGACGGGGACTGTCGCCGAATCATCGCCGTTCTCGAGAAGCCGATGACCGTCCACGAGATCGCCACTCGAGCGGAGCTTCCGCTCTCCTCGACCTACCGCAAACTCGATCGCCTGACCAGTGCCGGACTCGTCGACGAAGCCACCGGCAGTCGCGGCCGGAATCGGAAATCTCGATACGTCGTCACGTTCGAGCGAATCGGCATCGAACTCGACGACGATCGAGAGTTTCTCGTCAGTATCGAGCGAGCGAAAGAACACGTCCTCGGGATCTGGTCAGCGGTTCGCCGGGAAGTGTGAGCGGATCGCGCCACGGTGGTATTCGTACTACGGGCTGTACGCTGGCGATTGTACCTCGATCGTGTCGGCGACGTTCTCGAGTTGCTCGCCGATCGTCGCTATCAGGTCGTCGATCGTCGCGATCCCCGACAGGTTCCCGTCGTCGTCAACGATCGGGAATCGCCGGACGTTGTGTTCGCCAATCGCTTCTGAGATCGCGATCGGATCGTCGTCCTCGTGAACCGTCGCCGGATCCTCGGTCATCACGTCTTCGACCGACAGCGAACCGACGTCGTCGTGGGCGTGAACCGAGAGCGCGACGTCGCGATCCGTGACGATGCCGACGGGTTCGTCGTCCTCCTCGACCACGAGGGCACCGACGTTCTCCTCCGCGAGCGTTCGAGAGACCTCCTCCAGGTCGCTGTCCCGGGTCGTCGTGACGACGTTCTCGGGACCGAGTTTGCCTACTGACATGGCGACTGTCGTACCACCGACTCGGATTTCAAACTGTAGCTTTCACCTGATCGCAACCGGTTCCACCGAGTTACAGTCGACGTCGCCACTCGTTTTTCGCCACCGCTCGAGCGATTCGAAACGGATCTCGAACCTCGGTCGGCATCACGCCTCGGTCACGTTCGCTTCGAATTTCTCACGTACCTTCTCGACTTTCGGCGCCGCGTGCATCCGGCAGTACGCGTCGGTCGGGTTCTTCTCGAAGTAGTTCTGGTGTTTTTCTTCCGCTCGCCAGAACGTCTCGAGCGGTTCGATTTCGGTGACGATATCGTCGTCGTAGGCCCTCTCTTCCTCGAGTGCGTCGACGTAGTGTTCGGCCAGTTCCCGTTGCTCGTCGTCGTGTGAGAGGACGATCGATCGGTACTGGCTCCCGACGTCCGGCCCCTGGCGGTTCAACTGCGTCGGGTCGTGGATCGTAAAGAAGACCTCGAGCAAGTCGGCGTACGCGATTCGGTCGGGATCGTACTCGAGTTGGACGACCTCCGCGTGGCCAGTCGTTTCCGAACACACCTCCCGATAGCTCGGCTCCTCGGTGTCGCCGCCGGCGTAGCCCGACGTCACCGATTCGACGCCCTCGAGTTCCTCGAACGCCGCCTCGATACACCAGAAACAGCCGCCGCCGAACGTCGCTCGTTCCATGCCCACTACTAGGAACCCGGCGAGGAAAGGTGTGACGGGGCGCTGAACGTGACCGGTCCGTGTCAGCCGCCGGCTCGCCAGGTGAGTAACGCCCCGTCGCCGATTCGTTCGAGCGACTCGAGGGTGAGCGTCGGGAACTCCGAGACGAAGCCGTCGCCGTCGGCCAGCGTCGGCGCATCGCGACCGCCGATCACCGTCGGGCCGACGAACACCCGAAGTTCGTCGACCAGCCCGACCTCGAACAGCGAGAAGATGAGTTCGCCGCCGCCCTCGACCATGATCCGCTCGAGGCCGGCCGCCTCGAGCGCCGCGAACGCCCGCAGGAGGTCGACCCGGTCCTCGCCGGCGGTCACCAGTTCCGCGTGGTCGGCCAGATCCATTCGGTGGTCGACGGGCGCGGCCTCGCTCAGACAGACGTACGTCGACGCGGCGTCGTCGACGATCGCCGCGTCAGTCGGCGTTCGCGCCTTCGAGTCGACGACGACCCGCGCCGGCTGTTTGGGGTCGCCCCGCTCGAGTCGACGCTCGCACAACTCCTCGTCTGTGACGGTGAGGCTCGGATCGTCCGCCAGAACGGTGCCGACGCCGACGACGACGGCGTCGCTGTCGGCCCGGAGTCGATCGACGCGGGCGAAGTCCTCCTCGCCGCTGATCGCGATCTGTTCGCGACGTCTCGAGGAGAGCTTGCCGTCCGCACTCGTGGCGGCGTTGACGACGACGTGCATAGGGGGGTTCCGTGGCGAATCCTAAAGAAAACTGGCTTCTGGACCGGTGTGATCGTAGTCGCGAACAGTTCCACACGATTGCACTCGAGCGAACGCGTTTTTGCCTACGGTGGCGCGCTCTCGAGGAGAACGGTATCAACGAGCCCGCTCGGGGTGGGGAGGCGGGGATTCACGAGCTATGCCGTGTGAGACTTGGAGAATATACTGGGTTCTAATCTCGGATATGTGTGATCCGTCCGAAGAAATAATAGAGTGAGCCACGTAATTCTGCGTATGACGGACCATGGACTCGGCTCGTGGACTGATGACCTCTCTGCTCGAGAGCGCGTCAGGAAAATCGCGACGACGCTCACGGAACCCCGCTCTGTCGAATGGGTGCGCGAGCAATCACAGATATCGTCGTGGCAAACTGCGAAAGAGGAGTTAGAGATGCTCGTCGAATTCGGCCAGGTCCATGCCGTCGAGGGCGATGACGGGAATACGAAATACGCGCCAAACTACCAGCTACGGTACTTCAACGAAGTAACCGAGTTGATCAACGACCACTCGAGGGCGGAACTCCGGGAGGAAATTGCGGCCATCCAGACCGAAATCGACGAGTGGAAGCGCGAATTCGGCGTCGAATCCCGAGACGAGTTAGAATCGACACTTACCCACGACGAACTCGACAGCGCGGCTATTCGGAACCGCAACCGCGTACTGCGAGAGTGGGAACGCTACGAGGACAACAAGCGCCTGTTGAAACACGCGCTGGAACTCTACGACGACGCTCGGGAACTCTACCCGGGACACTCGTCGAACTCGTCGATCCCACTGTCCCAGTAAGCCGACCGATGATCTTTCTCGCCAATCGCGCGAACCTCGATAAACGAACGCTTCTCAGCCGGATCCACAATCGCTTCCAGACGCAGGTTCCACAGGAGGACTCCCCGGTCGAGCGGGTGTGGTATCGGACGTCTACTGGGAACAAAGCCGGAGTCCGAGCGACGGTCACGACGGAGGAGTTTCTCCGCAAATCCCACCCGGTTGCTGAAGCGGAGTTACAACTCTCATTTGATTTCCCCCAGACTCACTCGTACGACTTCTACGTGATTCAGTGGGTCGAGTCGGACCGCGACCTCATGGTTGGGTGGCACCAGGACGAAACGCATACCGACCTCGGCGAGTGTCACTTCCAAATCGACTATCAGGGAGAGACGGTACAGCGAGAAGAAGCCGAGTTCCTCGATGAGCATCCGTTAAACGTGTTTGACCGGCGAATTGCGGATCTCGTGGACGTTCTCGATGCACTGACGTGGGAAGATGGCGTCCCGCACCTCCCGAACGAAGCCATCCGATGACGGATTCGGAATTCCATCGTGCGTGCTGTTCCACGCACAATATACATCGGAAGGAAGGGTGAATGAAACTCGAGGATGGATAGATATGTGGGCGTCTATAGCGAAGAGACGTGAAAAACTCAACGCGTATCAAATAAAGTCGTACGCTAACCTCTTTTCAGAAGATGAGAGTAATTGCCATTAGATACCCGATATAGCGGTGGCGCGCGCTGTCGAGCGGCCGACCGAACGGGAGGATGCTCGACCGAAACCGTGCGAGGGATGAGCGACCGGAGGGAGCGAATCGGTTGGGGAGGACGTGGCTACTCCCCGTTGCCACGATAGCAGAACGGCTCATCGTCACATCAACTCTGGTGAGTGAACCGTTCAATAAGCACGTGTAGTGGCCATTCTATTCGTCTGCGAGAGGTAGAAATTAACTCCATGAGAAGACTTCTATGATACCCTCCTTGGATGGCTACAAATGGAACAGATACGTGTCCCGCCGCTCTCGACCGACAAGTGTTCCACGCCTGTTATCGAGTCTTTGTCCCGTAGATCAAGGGTCACGACCCTTGGCGTGTCTTTCGGTTCACGTTGGATACTGACTGATACTGAAACGAAATACAAAACGGATTGGTCGGCTGCCGCTACCGATCAACGACCCGTCACCCCCCGCTGTCGATCACCTCCACCTCGAGCGACCCGGATTCGATCACGACGCGATACCCCTCGTACTCGAAGCGGACGGTGACGGTGGTGGGAGACTCGAGCAACGCGATCAGCGCCTCCGTATCCCCCGTCTCGTACAGCGGCGGGAGCACCGTCCGCTCACAGCCCTCACGGGCCGCGACACGAGCGAGTACCGTAGCGAGTGCTGGGTGCATCGTGATCGGTGGTGAGTTCGATGATCCTCGCGGCGAACACCGATTCGCAGTCTGGACAGACGACCGCGCCTTCGGCGGCGATCACGCCGCCGGTCGGCTCCGTCCGCACGTCGGTACCACAATCGCAGTGGATGGTGAGTTGGGTAGTCATGTGTACTCCGTTCTCGAGGCCCGACGGAGCGAAGAACAACCCGACCGGAGACCCGGAACCGTCCGCTACTGGTTCGAGCACTGCCAACGACTGTGGGTCGGCGACACGTCGGCAGGTCTTTATTTCGCCAACGTCAATGGTGGATTGCTCCCGCTCCGCGGGAGTCGTATGAGCCGGAGTGCTAGCTTGGCCGCATGGACTCCGGCTCCATGCGCACTTTACGTGCGCGTCTACTACTTGTTCAACCAACGTAAAGAACGTTAGGATACTGACTGTTGGGGCCAGTCGGCTGTCGTCCCAGTCGAAACGAATTATGCGCTGATCGGACAGTAATCGAGAGATATGACGTGCATCGACGTTCCGTGACTACGACGGGAGCCCAGCGTATCGAGAACGGTCTCACCGTTCGTTGCATAACTACGGAGGGTGTCATAGAACAATTCGAATACCCCTGTGATTATCCGATCAACGGTGACAGGCCAAGCAGTTACCAAAGCGACTAGGTACCAATCCGAAATATAACAAAAGTCGCCTGCTGAATACACAGCGCGAATCTTGCACGACCGGAGTTACCAGACGGCTCTTCACCGGTTACATGCTTCACAAGAGCAAGGCTTGAAAATGGCTGTAGACAATGCATTACTATCTTATCAGGCATCGTTCTATTCATAGGATAAAATCTTTATTACGATTTGCAAATCTTTCAGATTTGAAGCACGGGGCTCGAAACCCTCAGAAGGCGATACGTGTTATCAAACGAGAGATGACCGGAAAAGAGACAACGGGAATATATGATCTATCTGAGTACGATAAAATACGTGAGGATTCATTAGCGAAGTTGTTTGACGTCGAGAGTAACCAAACTCAGAAAATAATTAAAAGCGTTCGAGACGGTCCTATTGAGGAGCATATTCAGAATTGTCGCTCTCAGATGGAAGAAAAACCGTACTCACTCGGTGGAGCGAATTTGGGCGGTGAAACAGCACATGTTTTAACACACCTGATAAAACCGAACGCAATTCTGGAGATCGGAGTGGCAAATGGCGTCTCAACTGCGTATATCCTCGGTGCATTAGAAGAGTTAGAGTTGGAACCGGATATTCGAGCTATTGATAAGCCACTTTTTGAGTCTGACGTGAGAGAAAAGCGCGGAGAGCGCGGGATTGAAGGGGTCGGTGGGATCATTCCGAATGGCGCTGAAGCAGGTTGGGTAGTACCTATGGAATGGCGTGCAGATTATGGCTACCAATACTACGTTGCTGATTTTACTGAGATACTCCCTCGAGTTATACGATCTATGCCAAAACTCGATCTAGTAATATATGATGCAAGTAAAGACGCTTCAGAAATGATAATGGCGTACGAGACGATAATCCAGTCGTTATCTTCCAATGGCGTTCTTATATCTGACGATATCTGTGTGAATAACTCCTTTGAGAAGGTTACCGATGGGTATGAAGGTGAGACGGTGAAATTTGGGGGCATTGGCATCTATAAAAACACCGTCTGAGATAAGTATTTTTAGTGTTAGGTGATTCCACTTCACGCATTTTCTTCGAAGGTTTCACAATTACTCAGACAGCCCTTCCGAATGGTCATCTCTCCATACGTAACTCCAGTCAAGGAGTGTACCTCGCCCTACTTTGGACGCATTCTCCTCGAAGCAGGGAAACTCGACTAATAGAGTCGCTTCACAAAGGCACTTCTCGCGTCAGTTGTCTACTGACTAAATATTCTGTATTCGCATACTGACCTTGACAGATATCGATGAGATCGAGGGCTGCTCTGTTACCTACTTGACCTGCACTGAGCGTTCAATCCTCCGCATTGATCACGCTCAGACCCATGCCACATTCACCCTCTGTATTCACCTATGGAAATTCTGCTGGCTGAACAAACCACGTTTGCTAAGATAATTCTTCGGGCGACAAGGACTTGCTG